>NZ_JBIRGD010000004.1:0-414884 GCF_044327805.1 Streptomyces sp. NPDC018019
GGGGGGGGGGCGGCGGGGCCGCCCCGGCCCCGCCCCCGGGGGGGGGGGGGGGGGGGGGGGGGGGGGGGGGGGCCCCCGGCGGGGGGGGGGGGGGGGGGGGGGGGGGGGGGGGGGCCCGCCCCCCCCCCCCCCACGGCCCCGCGTCCGGCCGGGACTCAGTCCCACACGGCACACTGGTGGTTCCGTACGGCGGCCACCATGCGTCGGCGGTACCGCTTGGGGCCGGTGACCTCGGCCTCGACGCCGCAGGAGCAGGAGTAGACGACGGTCGCGGCGGGACGGAACAGCTCACCCAGTCTTCCCACGACGCGGGCAAAGGCGCGGTTGGCATCGGCCCGCTTACGGCGCTGATCGCCTTGTTGTCCTGCGGCCTGGTCGCCGTGCTGGTTGACGTGCTCCATGACGGCGGCGGCCACAGCGGCGGTGTCGGCGTCGGCGTCGGCGGTTTCCGACAGGTAGAGCGTCTGCGGCCCGGTCACCGTCGGCTCGTGGAGGCGGGCCCACCATCCGAATCCGCCTTGCTCACTGAGCCACACGGTGCAGCCGCATCCGGCAAGGCGTGCGGTGATCGCGTCGGTCCCGGCCTCGGCCTTCACCTCGTGGCCTGCGGCCGTGAGTATCCGGGTGAGTTCCTGTGTGGGGGTCATCTGTGCTTCCTGTTGCTGCTGGCGGGGTTCGGGGGCCGGGGCGGTGCGGTGCGCTGACCGCCCCGGCCGGTGGGGAGATCAGGCGGCGGCAAGCTCGCGTTCGGTGACCTTGCACCGCTGAAGCACGGTCTGTGCCGTCTGGCCGTAGGTGCTGTGTTCCTTGACCGTGCCGGTCACCTGGACCGCGTCGCCCCGGTCCGGTACCTGGGCGGCGCTGCTGAACCAGACGTAGACGTTGCCCTCGGGGTCCTGGAACTTGATCAGGTGGCGGCGCTGGGTGTGGTAGCCGTACGTCCGGCTTTCCAGCTCGACCACGGCGGTCACGGTGGCGTTGAAGCTGAGCCGCTCCCCTACTTCTCCTTTGGGCTGCGAGTTGCGGGCCGCCGCCTCGTTGGCTGCCTGCTCCTGGTCGCGGTGCCACCCCGCGATAGCGGACACCAGAGTGGCCAGGTGGCGCGGATCGACGGTCTCGGCCTTGGCCATCTGGCCCACCTTGTGGCGGTAGTCCGAAGCGCTGCCGTACCCCTGCACCGCCCATTCCCGAACGGCGGCGGCGGTCCGGGCCGCCTCGGCGTCGGCGTCGATGGCCGCGCGCCACTCCATGGGCGCCTTGCGGTCGAAGAAATACGACTCGACCAGGTCGGCGGTCGGCACGGTGTGCTTCCACTGCTCGGACCGGCTGTAGAAGCGGCCCTCCTGGGCCACGACGGCGGCCGTCACCCGCAGAACCTCGGTCACCGGGAGACGAAGGTCGCCGGGGAGGCTGCCGGGCTCGTCCCAGTCGGTGTCCTTGAGTGTCCCGAACCGCCACAGCGCCTCGATGCCCTTGATCGGGAGCCCGGTGTACGGCTCCACGCAGGTCGTACCGAGCTGCCGCATCTCGCCGCTCTCGTGGCGGGCCAAGTAGGTGGCGGTGCGGTGCCGGGCGATATTGCAGCCGTGGCAGACGTTCGCTACGGCGCGATACTCGCGCGCGGCGGCGGCCTCCGGCTCGGGCAGTCCGGGGAAGAGGCTGACGATCGTCTCCCCCTCCTCGTCGTGGTCCAGTCGGGCCACGACGGTCCAGCCGTGGTGGCGGGGGACCTCGCCGAAGATCGTCACCTCGACCGTGGGGCGCTGCCCGATCAGGCGGCCGTCGAAGGGGTCGCGGTACTCGGCCAGGAACGGCGCGGAGATGTCGAGCGAGTAAGCGGTGAGGCGGTGGACGGCGGCGCGGGTGTTGGTCGCCTCGACGAGCTGGCGGACACGGTTCGCCGCCGTGGCGGGGACGGAAAAACGCATGGCTGCGCTGCGCATTGCGGGTGCTCCTGCTGGTGAGAGGTGATGAACACCCGGCCGGGCGGGTTGCCCTCCGCGCACGGCCGGGGTGGGGTCGGGCCGATGGGGGCCCGGTGTCGGAGGGGGGTTGCCCTCCCCCTCCGACACCATTAATTAAACCATGTTTTGTGGTGCGGGGCAAACATCCCGCCCCGGAATGGCCAGTGCCGCGCGGTCCCGCAGGAAGGCCGCGAACAGCGCGGCGGTGTAGCTGTCGGCGGTGCCGTAGGTGCGGCGGCAGTCCAGAGCCCCGATGCGCTGGCCTCGGTGGTGGACGGGGAACGGCTGGCCGGGGGCGGGGATGCCCAGGGCGTACAGCCCGCGCGGGGTGTCCACGCGCAGCATGACGGCGGCGGCCTCGTGGTCGTACGCGGCGGACCACCGGGCGGGGCCGATGCCGAACTCGGCCAGCCCGCCCGCGATCGCGCGGGCCTGCATGGTGTCGGCCGTGGTGCCGGGGTCGGGCTCGGCGGGGGCGGGGACGCAGCCGCAGCCGTACTCGTCTGCGGGGGTCTCGAACGGTGCTGTGCGGGTCACTGGGGCTCCTGGGGGCCGGGGCGGGCGGCAAGCTCCGCCCCGGCGTCGTACGGCTGAGGGTTACGCGGCGGCTTCGTCGGCGGCGGGCTCGGCTTCGGCGGCCTGGTCGCTGCTGGCGGGGAGCGCGGCGCGCTTCGGCCTGTTCGGGTCGTACGGCTCGTCGTCCGCCACGGACCGTTCGATGGGCGTCAGCGAGTATCCGAGCGCTTCGAGGATCTTGAACCATCGCGCGGTGGCCCTGCGGATGTCGTTGCACCGCATCTCGTCCGTCCGCCATGCGTACCGGCCCGCGCTCCTCTCGCGTACCGCCGCGATGGCGGCGAACTGGAGCTGCACGGCACGGCGCGGGTCCTTGGAGACGTGTTCGGTGAACGCGCTCCGGTCCTTGGCCTGGTCGCTGGTGAGCCCGAGCAGCGTGGCCAGGATTTTCGTCGTCGCGTCGCTGTTGAGGTCGTCACCGACTCCCCACGTGCCGTCCAGCAGAGCTGTGCTGATGTGACCGGTCACGATGTTGGTGGTGTCCTTGGGCAGGCTGCGGCGCTTGACCAGGTCCGCGATCCACTGGCGGCGCCTGCCCTCTGCGGCGTCCCACTCGATGTTGCCCTTCTTGACGGCGGCGCGGGCTGCCTTCTCGGCTTCCTTGTCGGCGCTGGTCTTCGTGCTCGCGGCGCCACCGTCACCGGGGGCGGCGTGGCCGTACAGGACCGGTGAGGTGCAGTACGGCTTGTACTTCTCATCGTCGGCCCCTTCCAGTACCCACACCTGGCCCTTGCACTGCGCGTGGTCATCGGCGCTGATGCGCTTGCCGTCCGTGGTCTTCAACCGCCATACCGGAGTGGCCCGTTCGGACAGTTCGGCCGCGTCCCGGATACGCTGCCCGGCCTGTTCCAGCTCGGCGCGGTGCGCCTCGGCCCTCCTCCGCCTGTCCCGCTTGGTCCGCTCGATGGCAATGGCCCAGTCCACATCGTCCGCGTCGGCGCCCTTCGCTGCGGCGGCCCCGGTGATAGCGGCGAGGGCCTCGGCGTCGTCGGCGAACTCGCTGAGCGCGGCCAGGTGATCGAACGTCCACGCGTAGTCGGCGGCGTCGGCAACGGCGGCGTTCAGCGCCTTGTTGGCCCTGACGCGGACGACAGCCTTGACGTCCTTCTGGCGGACTCCGGCGGCCTTCGCGATCCGGCCGACCTGCGCGCCCGCCTCGGCGGCGCTGAACATGGCGGCGGTCATCTCCCCGTGCGTGAGGGACTTCCGGTGCTGCGCGGTCGTGATCATGTCGAGGAACTGGTCCGCCTCGTCGCGGCTTTCGTCGTCCCACTCGTACGGGAGGTGGGTGAGGTCCGCTTCCTTGCTCCCGAAGTAGCGGCGGTTGCCGTCGTTGACCTGGAGTACACCCCCCTCCAGTCGCTGGATCTTGACCGGGATGCGGCAGCCCTCGGCGCGGAGCGATTCCACGAACGCCGCGTTGATGTCGAGGTCCTCCCGGGCGTTCTTGGGGTGCGGGGTGAGCTGGTCGATCCTGATGACCGGGCGGGGCGCGAACGGCACGGTCTCCAGCCCGGCGGCGACGGCTGCGGCCAGCCGCAGGAACCCGTCGATCACCTGGGGCACGTCACCGTGGGTGCGGACGATGTACAGCGGCTCCTGCACGCCGTTGGCCGTGATGTCGGCAAGAAGGTCATCGGGGACCTGGACGTCGTCCCGGACGTTGCCGGGGTGGGCGAGGAGATCAGCGACCGGGATGGCCTCCCACTGGGCAGGGGTGGTCTCGGCGCCGGCTTGGGTCATGGCAGCACTCATTGCACTCGGTCTTTCTGGTGAGAGGGGTCGCCGGGCCGGTCGGCCCGGCGGCGGGGTGCCGGTCGGGGGTTGCCCTCCCCTTCCGGCACCATTAATTAAACCACGTTCTAGGGTTCGAATCAACTGCCCACTGCGTGATCGCGGTCACTCCGGCGGAGTTCGGCGGCGGCGCGGAACGCTGCGGCGGCCTCCCGGGCAGTACGTCCGGGCTCGTCACCCCAGCACCACAGCATGGTGCGGCGGTAGGCGTTCTCGCACAGCCCGAGTTCCCGCCAGCGCACGGGCGGGACGGGGCGCCCGTTGATGTGATTGCTGACTGCTTCAAGGGAGCCCCACAGCGCGCGAGCGAAGAGATCCCATGGCTCTCCGCCTACGGACCAATGCGGCTTGACGGCGCGCACCCCTTGGTCCCACGCGTGCAGCACAGTGCACGGTGCGTCGTCACCCATCTGGCCGGGTTTCCAGAGGTGTTCTCCCTGGTACAGGCCGACGCGTTCGATGTGGTCAGCGGCGGCGGCGAGAATGCTGGCAGGGGTTGCCGGGCGATTCCTGGGCGGCATGGCGTTCCTCCGTTTCGGGGCCGGGGCGGCTGGAGCCGCCCCGGCGCGATGGAGCTGGGTCAGGCGGCGACGGCCGTGGACGCGGACCCGCCGACACGGCGGCTTCCGATGTCAGCGCGACTCCCCGCCACCCAACCGTGGCCGAAGCCGGTGCCGGTGTAGGTGGTGCGGCCCCTGCTGCGGGTCTTGGGGTAGGCGGCGCGGTAGCTGCGTTCCACGAGGGCCTTGCGGTCGGCCAGGACAAGGGCAGCGCTGCGGCCGATCGCCGAGGTCTCGTCGCGTGCATCTTCACGGGCACCGCATTCGGCTTCCTTGATCCGGTCGCCGACGCGGGTGATGAAGCCGAGCAGCCAGCTCCGGCGCCATGCGCGCACCCCCGTGCTCACGGGCACGCACTGTGCAGCAAGCCCGGTGTTCATCTGGAGGAGAAGCGAGGTGTAGAGCACCTCAATGCGCTGAAGGTCGCTCTCGTACCCGAAGACATGGAGGCTTCGACTGCCGTCCGACCTCCTGCCCAGGTGCACGCATTCACAGCCGAGGGCGTCAGTGATGCGGTAGAGCAGGCGCACGCGCTCCATGGCCCAAGGGTTGTCGAGGATGAAGATCTTGTCGATGGGGGCGTCGCTCGCCTCGTCACCGTCGTTGAGCATGGCCTGTTCCACGCCGTACTTGGCCATCATTTCGAAGGCTCGCTTCCGGCTGAGTTCCGCTTCCGCTTCCGGGGTGGCGGCATCCTCGGCCTTGGCCAGCAGGGCGCGGATGGTGGCGAGCTTGCTGTTGTTGGCCTGCGTGGTACTCACGTCGTTCTCTCCTGGTGAGATGGCAATTCGAGGCCGGCCGGGGGTTGCCCTCCCCTTCCGACACCATTAATTAAACCATGTTTAGGGGGTCGGGTCAAGTTGCCATGCGTTCGGGGAGAGCGGCGCATCGTCCGGGGCCGGGCCTCGGCCACAACGGACCGGTGGCGGGGTTCCCTCCTCGGTCGGACGGCGCTGCTCCGTGTGCCGTGTCGTAGGGGTGCGGTGTGGAGCGCCCGGAAGCCTCCGGCTTTCTGAGGTACGAGGAAAGGTGGAGGACCCGGACGAACGACTTCGTACCCCTGCGGCGCGGTGCGCTTTGCTGGGACGGCCGACCGAGGAGGGAACCCCGCTTCCTCACAGCAACCACGACGGTGCGGCAGCCGAACGGCGTGCCCCTCCCCCCTCCGAGGGAGGACCCGCCGGAGGCACAAGGTCTTGGTTCCCTGGCACCCCACTGATGCACCGACGCCCTCTTTGCCACCACGACCGCGCAAGCGCCCGCCGCCGCGTATCCGGCAACCCGCACGTCCTCCACCGTGCGGCGACCTGCGTAGTCCCGTAGCCGGCAGCTGAGACACCAAGAAAGGCGGCAAGCATTCGCACTCCTGTGTACCCGCAGGCGCCTTTGCAGGCACGCCGTCTCCCTCGACCGGAGTGAACCGGCGGGCCAAGGGGGCGCGCACCGGCGGGCGCGCTCCCGTAGCCGCGGGTAGGTGGCCGGTTTCGGGGCACCCGTAGCGGGTTCAAGCCTGTCGGCTGCGGCCTGCGGGCCGCTGAAATGGGTGTGTTACGCCATGTCCGAGACCGGTTCAGATTCTGCGCCGTCCGGTGGCTTGCCGGAGTCCGGCGCCGCCCGCGACCACCCGAACCAAACCACCGCGCCGGTACGGCGGGTGGCCGAATACTGCCTGCACCTGCCCGGCGTTCAGGCCAGCGGCCTTCTGCTGGCTGACGGGCCGCGGTTGCGTCAGGAGGTCATCGCCACCAGCGAGGGCGCCGGCCGCCTGGAGCGGCTCCAGGTCGACCTGGCCGAAGGCCCGTGCCGGGACGTGTGCCGCACCGGTACTCTGCTGGCCGATGTGCAGTTGGCCGACCCGCGCAGCCAGGCACGCTGGCCGCGCTTTGCCCCGCAGGCGCTGGCGGAAGGCTTCACCGCCGCCACCGCCGTCCCGTTGCAGCACCACGGCCGGCTGCTCGGCGCCCTCAACCTCTTCCACCAGCACCACCGCCTGGAAGCGGCCTACATCGGCGCCTGCCAGGTACTGGCCGAAACCACCGCCTGGGCCCTGGCCCGCGAACAGGAACTTTCCCGCGTGCGCGAGCACAACGCCCAGCTGCAAACGGCCCTGGACTCCCGCGTCATCATCGAACAGGCCAAGGGGCTGCTGGCCGAGCGCCTGCGCCTGCCCCCGCAGGAGGCATTCGCCCGGCTGCGCACCTATGCCCGAGCCCGCCAGCGAAAGCTCACCGCGGTGGCACACCAGGTCGTCTGCGGGCCCGCCGACCGCGGCCCCTTCCCCCGGCCCGAACCGGACTCCTGACCCGCAACCGAGCACCCGCCCCGCCCGGCCCCCCTTCAGGGAACGGGGAGCACGCGCGTCCGGTACGGGAGTAGGCCACCGACACGGCCAGCGGCAATACTCAAATCAGCCGCTCCCCCAGCCCCCGGAAGCGGTCGGCACACCGGGGACCGGCGACCATGGGCGCCGGCCCCCTACCCGGCTCCAACCACGCCCGAGACCGGCAGCCCTCGCCCTGTCTCCGTGCCAACGGCGCTGCCTGAAACCGCGGTTATTCCCGACGGCCGTCGTCTGCCGGGCCGGCCGCTCGACCAAGCGGGCCCGCTCGGCGCCACCGGCGCCAGGCGAGCCCAGGCCCCAACCGCTTCGTGGGACAGGTCGGTGGCCAGCACCGTGATGTGGCCTTCCAGCACGGACCCGCCCAGGTCCGTCACCCGGCTGTCGCGCCAGTCGACGCGGGCCAGCATCCGGAGTCATGGTGAACCCGGCCGAGTGACCATTTCCGCGAGTATCCGTGAGGTCACTTTGGGGGAGGAGCGGCCGAACACGCTTCTTGATGTTCGCCGGGCCCCTACAGTCGCGCGGGTGAGTTACCTGAGCCTGTTGCGGCAGCGTCCGGTCCTGGTGCTGTGGCTCGCCGAGACGCTGTCCGTCTTCGGCGACCGCTCCGCGACGGCCGGGCCGACATCGGCCTGCTCTACGTGCCGTTCGACGATCTCGACGGCCTGGCCCACGAGACGCTTAACGCCGAGGAGCGCGTGGTCATCGTCCCGTCCGCGCACCGGCTGGCCGGGCAGGCTTCGGTGCGCATGGCGGATCTGGAGGGTGAGACGCTGCCGCGCTGGAGAGGGGTGCCCGGGGGCGACGGCACCGGTCCGGAGGTCGCCGACGTCACCCAGCTGCTCCACATGATCACGGCGGGCCGGATGATCGGGGTACTGCCCCGCTCACTGGTCGAACCGGTTCCGGCCGGCCTGGTCTGCGTCCCGGTGACCGACGCGCCGCCCAGCCGCCTCGTACTTGCCTGGAACGCACAGGACCGCCGGCCGATGGTCGCCTCATTCGTGACTGCCGCGATCGGGTCCCGCCAGGCGGACTGACGTTCCCCCCTCCGACCGCCCCCGACCCGCGCGGCGGGAGGAACGGTTCCGTACGCCCGTCACGCAGAGCGGGCGACCTCCCAGGCCGCCTCGATCATCCGGAAGATCTCGTCCACCGCGGCCTCCGGTTCGGCCTCCTCACGGGCCAGCGAATAGGCGTCGATCACGAACCGCGCGATCGTCCGGCCGGCCGTCATGGTCAGCGGCAGGCCGGGGTCGGCGGTGATGGCCGCCGCCAGCGACTCCGCATGGCGCAGCCGCATCGACTCCTCGTACTTCCGCAGGGCGGGTGAACCGTCGATCATGCGCCAGATGGGGGCGGCTTCCGCCGCGGTGCAGTGCCGCACCAGGGCCTGGATCTCGCGGCGCAGCGCGGGGATGAGCGGCTCGTGGGGCGCCCGGTCGGTGACCGCCCGGATGAGGCGTTGCTCGAAGTCCGCGTCCTGCTCGAACACCAGGGCCTCTTTCGAGGCGAAGTGGGAGAAGAGCGTGGTGACGGCCACGTCCGCCTCGGCGGCCACGTCACGGATGCCCACCGCGTCGTACCCGCGTTCCAGGAAGAGCCGCAGAGCGGTGTCGGCGATCTTCTGGCGCGTCGCGGCTTTCTTGCGTTCACGGCGTCCGGGCGGCTCCGTCATACGTTGATGCTATCAGGTACGAAGCCGCAACGGTTCCAAAACACTAACCGATAGTGCTACGGTCCCCGGCATGAAGAAAGTGAGCTTCTCCGAGTTCGGCGGCCCTGACGTGCTGCGCCTCATCGACACCGAGGAGCCCCACTCGGGCCCCGGGCAGATACGTATCGCCGTACGGGCGGCGGGCGTGAACCCCGTCGACTGGCGGATCCGCGAGGGCCAGTTCCAGAAGGCCCATCCGATCGAGCTGCCCGCAGGAGTCGGACAGGACGCCTCCGGTGTGGTGGACGAGGTCGGTGCGGGCGTCGAAGGGGTCCGGGCCGGCGACCGCGTGTTCGGCGAGGGCACCAGCACCTACGCCGAGTTCGCCGTGCTGTCGGCCTGGGCCCGTATGCCCGAGCACCTGACGTTCGAAGAGGCGGCCGGCTACCCCTCCGTGGTGGAGACCGCGCTGCGCATCATCCACCAGGTCGGCGTGCGCCCCGGGCAGACACTGCTGGTCAGCGGCGCGTCCGGGGGAGTCGGTTCGGCGGTGCTGCAGATCGCCCGCGACCGCGCCATCACCGTGATCGGTACGGCCGGGGCCGCGAACCAGGACTATCTGCGCAGCCTGGGCGCCCTCGCCACGACGTACGACGAGGGCTGGACCGAGCGGGTACGGCAGCTCGGACACGTCGACGCGGCCCTCGACCTGGCCGGTTCGGGCGTGATCCGCGAACTCGTCGACCTGACCGGCGACCCGCAGAAGGTGATCTCCATCGCCGACCTCGGCGCGCCAAAGTTCGGTGTCCGCTTCTCCGGCGTGGCCGGAAGCGTGCCGGACGCGCTCATCGAGGCTGCCGCCCTCATCGAGCGGGGCAAGCTCCACATTCCGGTCGAGAAGACGTACACGCTCGCCGAGGCCGCGGCGGCGCACATCGACAGCCACGCCGGTCACACCCGAGGGCGGCGGATCATCGTCGTCTGAGCCGCTTCCCGCGCGGTCGGGCGATCCGCTTCCCTTTCAGAAACCCTGCCGGGCCCGCCCGGCAGGTGTACGACACGCAAGGAGTCCCATGCACACTCCTGTCACGATCATCGGCGCCGGCCTCGGCGGCCTGGTGCTGGCCCGCGTCCTGCACGTACACGGCATCCCGGCCGTGGTCTACGAGGCGGACCCTTCGCCGACGGCGCGTTCGCAGGGCGGGATGCTCGACATCCACGCCCACAGCGGCCAATTCGCGCTCGGAGCGGCGGCTTTGACGGAAGAGTTCCGCGGCATCGTCCTGGAGGGCCGCCAAGCCACACGACTCCTCGACCGGAACGGGACCGTCCTCTTCGACAAGGCCGACGACGGCACCGGTACGAGCCCCGAGGTACAGCGCGGCGACTTGCGGCAGATCCTGCTCGACGCGCTCCCCGACGGCACCGTCCGATGGGGCCACAAGGCCACCGGCGTCCGTACCGTCGGCGAGGCCCGCCACGAGGTGACCTTCGCCGACGGCTCCACCGTCGCCACGGACCTCCTGGTCGGCGCGGACGGTGCCTGGTCACGCGTCCGCCCGCTGCTCTCCGACGCCACCCCCGCATACATCGGCCGGTCCTTCGTCGAGACCTGCCTGTACGACGCAGACACCCGCCATCCGGCCACCGCGAAAGCGGTCGGCGGCGGGACGCTCGCGGCGTTCGACCCGGACGAGCGCGGGAAATGGCTCGTGGCCCACCGGGAGAAGGACGACACCCTGCGCACCTACGTCACGCTGGCCAAGCCGCAAGACTGGTTCGCCGGCATCGACTTCACCGATACCGCCGCGGCCGCCACGCGGATCGCCCAGGAGTACGACGGCTGGGCGCCGGAACTCACCGCCCTGATCACCGGCATCGACACCGCACCGGTCCTGCGCCCCCTCCATGCCCTACCGGTCGGGCACCGCTGGGACCGGGTGCCGGGAGTGACCCTGCTCGGCGACGCCGCCCACCTCTCACCCCCCGACGGCGAGGGCGCCAACCTGGCCATGCAGGACGCCGCCGAACTAGGCACGGCCCTCGCCGCGCACCCCGACGACATCGAGACCGCCCTCACCACATACGAGCAGGCCCTGTTCCCCCGCAGCGCCACAGCCGCCGCGGCCGCCGAGGTCACCCACAACCCCACGCCCCAGGAGCTGATCGGCTTCTTCGCCCGGTAGGCACGGGAAAGCTGAAGGGTGCCACCCGAACGGGTGGCACCCTTCGCCTGTGGTTTTCCGACGCCTGGCCGCTACGCCTGTAGGTTCTCGCGGCTCGTGGCACATGCAGTACTCGTTGGCCAGCGCTTCCTTCGCTCTCTCAGGTGGATGGCATAGCCGCTCAGTCTCACGAACTTGGCATTTTCCTGACGGTCCGCCGGTCAGCTCGACGTAGGTGGATCCGGCTGCATACGACCGCGCCGGACCCGCCGCGCACGATGTGCCTTCGATGTACTGGATGACCTACGGCGAGGCCCATGAAGTCGCCGCCTCGTGCGCCCTGACCTTGGGCGAGCCGGCCCGCGCGCTGGAGCACTTCGAAGCCGCCCTGCGGCATGAGGACCCCTACGACACTCGCACCGAGGCCCGCGGCGCCGGCATCTACCTCGCCCGCCAGGCCGGAGCCCACCTTGCGCTCGGTGACCTGGATGCCGCCGTGGACGTCGCCGGACGGGCTATCGAGCAGCTGGGCGGAGCCGACTCCGCGCGCGGCACCAGCACCCTGGCCGCCCTGCGCGGACACCTCGCCGCCCACCGCGCCGCCCGCCCCGTCGCGGACTTCCTCGACCTCACTGCGTAGCAGGCAAGCAACGGCGCTACGCGGTCCCAGGCATCGGGTACGAGGGCATTCGCGCTGCATGGACATCCAAGGACGGCACCACGATGCAGGTCCTGGCTCGCGCCGCCGCCGGGCAGTTGGCCGACTGCCCGGCGGGGATAGGTGGTGCTACGTGGCACTACTCAAGGTGAGGAGGGGGGCGATGGCGGGGCCGCCGGTGGTGCCGTAGACGATCTGCTGGATGGTGCTGTACGTCCGGCCGTTGATCACCACGGGCGTGACGTTGCCTGTGCCGTTCTGGTCCCGGTAGACCAGGCGGGACATGGCTGCCCAGGCGTTCTGGAGGCCGGTTCCGAAGGCCCCGAGGTGGGTGTACCAGTTCGGCCCGTCCTGGTCTCCGCCGAGGCCGAGCGAGTTGCCGATCCGGTTCTCGATCCACCCGAAGCGGGCCGCCTCGGCGGTCGCTCCGATGACGGCGGCGGTCTGGGTGCGCACGTTCCACCAGTTGTTCGGGGTCGTTCGGGACATGTCGGTGATGACCTGTCGCAGGCTCGGGCCGTTGAACGACTGGGCGCCGCGGACCGTGTCGTTGGCGAGCGACCCGTACTGCGAGGAGTACGGAAGCCGCTGGAACAGAGCGTTGCCGGTCGGGTACTGGTTGCGGAAGCGGGTCGTCAGGTAGGCGGGCGCATCGCTGAACATGTAGTTCCGGCCCTCGGCGGTGTAACCGTCGAGGTAGAGGTTGTCGGCCCGGAGGTACAGCGAGAGGCGGTGGTCGGGAGTTTCACGCCGGTCGATGACTCTGAGTTCGATGTAGCGCTGCGTGTTGCTCGTGGTCCGCATCAGGCCGTTGCCGATGTCATGACCGGAGATCCTCCGGAGCTGCCCGATCATGTCGCGGTACCTGCTCGCGACTCTGGGGCTCGCCCCGTATTTCATGTCCTCGACTTCCCATCCCAGGATGGTCCAGTAGCGGGACGGATCGGCCTGGGCCGGCGCGGCGGCCTTGATGTCCACGACGGCGAACAGGGCCACGAACGAGAGCAGCAGGGCTCCGAGCCGCTTTCCGTGCCCACGCCTGAGTGAAAGACATATGGAATGCATCGCTGATGTTTTCCCGATTCTGCGGTCGTAGAGGGCATGAGGCCCGTCGTTCCCCTCGAAAGCTCGCAGACCGCCCTTTCGCTGAGCTAACGCGGATCTAATGCGGACCTCACGGGGCGCACTGCCGCCGGGCCGCGGGCACCGAAGAGCGGCAGCTCTCGCGGTGGAGAACTTTGCCGGGCCCTGCCTACCGTGCGCGCAATGAGCAGGTATCCCGGCCCGCAGCGCGCACCGTCGCTCCCTGCGGCCGGCCCACGGAGGGATTGTGATGAGCACAGGAGACGGTGCTCCGGTCAGCCCGGCGGAGCTGAGGAAGCGCGTCCGGGCGGCGGAAGCGCTCCAGGCGAAGACCCGGGAGCTGGCCGCGGCCGACGTGCTGATGAAGCGGGACGCGGCGAAGAAAGCGGCGCAGGTGAAGGAGACCGCCGATCGCGAGGCACGGGAAGCGGTGGCCGCTGCGCTGCGCCTGTTCGACGACCCAGGCCTGGTCTCTTCGCTGCTGAGCATCCCGGTGGAAGAACTGGAGAAAGACGCGAAGCCTGTCACCGCCGCGCGGGCCAAGGAGGTCATCGAGGCGCTCCGGGAACGAGCGGAGCGTCCCCGGGCCAGGCGCCGGCGGGTGCCCCGTCCGGAAGCGCCGTCCCAGCCGACCGCCGCGGGGACGGTTCCCGCTTCCGCCGGTGCGTCTGGCAGCGATCCGTCCCATGCCCTTTGAGCCGCCCCGGGAGGCCGGGCTGTTCCCCCTGGCTGAGGTGGCACAGCCCGGCTCCGGGTCGTCGGCGAGCGGGTCGGAACAGCTTGCGCTGATCGGTGAACCGGCACCGGTGCGGATCGCGGCCCTGACGTGGGCTCAGTGGCTGGCCGACGAGCGGGTCCGTGCCCGGTACTGGAGCAAGGTCTACCGGCCGCCGACGGAGTCGGCGTGCTGGTTCTTCTTCGGCGGCATCTCAGATACGGGGCACGCGAGCTTCCGTGCCGCCTCACTTCCGGGCCGGACCCGGCGGGGCACGATCCCGGGGCACCTGTACGGCTACCAGCTGGCGTACGGCGCCATCCCGCGGCTGGGCTGGGGCATCGACAGTCCCACCGTCTGCCACACCTGCGACAACCACTCCTGCCAGCAACCTGCCCACCTCCGCCTCGGCACCCCCGCCGAGAACCGTGCCGAATGGCTCAGCCGACGACGCGACCCGAGCAGCCCGCTGGCTGACCTCCGAGGACCGGCCGGCCGCGCTCGGGCGATCGGCGCCGCGATACGCGCTGGCCTGGCGAACCGCGAAGACGAAACTCGCGTGGCGGCTCGAATCCAGACCGCCATGGCAGCCGGCCGTCCGCTGAGTTTGTGGTGACCGTAGTGGAGTACGCGCGGGTTCCGCTGGAGCGCTGACGGTCCGGGAACCGACGGCAACGCCGCTCGGGCGCCTGGTCGTCGTCTTGGCCGCCATCTCCGCGCTGCCTGGCCACAAGATCCGGACGCTGCCGACCACGGGCCTGGTCCTGTCCCGCGGCACCCTGGAAGTCCGGAGCGGCTGCTGCGGCACACATTCTGCCTTGAGGAGCTCACCCACCAACTCGCCGCCGAATGGACGGCCTACCACCACCAGCGCTGGTCGGCCTCGACCAACCCCGCCTGCTGGTCAGCCAGAGGAGCGCGGTCAACCCCGACCACCCGGCCATCAGCATCCGCCCTCTGAGCGGAGTCCTTTCCCGGAGGCTGCCGCTGATCGGACTGCGCCGGTACCGGGTCCTCAACGAAGCGGCTGAAAGCGCCGACCCGCTCCGGCTGATGCGCTTGTTCGGTATGATCGAGCAGACCGCCATGCGCTATGTCGCCACCGCCCATCCCGAGCGGACCAGCAAGCTCCCGCGCTGAGCGGCCAGTTCTGCTCAGGCCCGGTCAGCTTCTGGGCGCGACGTGAGGTGGGCGGGCCAGGAGCGGCGGTCGGCCACTACGGTCGTGAGGTCGGCGGGCGGGCCGCTGTACCTACCGGATCCGATGCGCAAACGCGGGGATCGTCGGCTGTGGATTCCTCGGTGGTGCCCGGCGTGTAGAACAGCTCGATGACGTCGTGCACCTCGATGTGCCGGTGCCAGTGGCCCTGGGGCACGATCGTGAACTGGCCGGCCGTCAGTGGCACGCGACAGCGGTCGGTGCCGGTGAGGATTTCGAGGGTGACACTGCCCTCCAGCACCATCAGCAACTCGTCGGTGTCGGGGTGCAGTTCCCAGTCGGACCGGTCGAGCCGGTCGCCGTAATACACGCAGAACGGGGCGCCGTTGAACGGTGCGAGTTCCCGGAAGTCGAACGGTGAGAGTTTCCTGGCGACAGCGAGGGGATCGTGTTTGTCCATGCCCCCACCCTCACAGCCTCAAGGGGCGCCGGTCTTGTACGAATGGTCCCCGATCCGCCCACGCGATGCCGTCCACCGCCAGCCCTGGGTCACCGGCCAGGACCGCCGGAGTCACTCCGGTGAACGCCCACACCTATAGATGCAGACGGGACTGGTCGGCGTAACCACCCTCCGCCGCGACCCGGGCCGCGCTCGTGCCCGCGGCCAAGTGGTGGGCGGCATGGTCGAAGCGGACCAGCTTCGCAACGCGCTTGGGAGAGCAGCCGATCTGCGACCGGAACCGGGACCACAGGCGCTTTCGGCTCCATCCGACCTGGAAGGCCAGATCATCGATGCGCACCCGGCCGCGGCTGACGACGATCCGGTCCCAGGCCCAGGCCAGCTCCGGTGCCACACACGGCCCCGTCTCGCATCGCCGGGCGAGCAGGGCGTCGGTCAACGCGAAACGGCTCTCCCACGACGGGGCATCCCTCAGTTGCTCCCGGAGCAGTGACGCGTCCCGGCCCCACAGATCATCGAGGGCGATCACGGCGCGGTCCAGGTCCGCCGGGCCGACGCCCAGCACGGCACGCGCGACCACCGGGGACAGGTGCACCTCCACTCACTCGATGCGCTCGCCGCGTACGAAGCTCGCCGAGCGCGAGCCCGGCGACGAGGCTTCCCCGCTGCTGCCGACCGGTGGCGTCGTCCAGAACAGGCCAGCCCCAACCGCACTCCACCACCAGCGTGACGGCCGGGCGCGGGAGCGCCCGCAGATCGGCCGGGCCCGTGCCCCGGTCGCGGAAGCCGGCCATGCCGACACCCGGCACCCGGCTGGGCCGCGACGGCCGCGCGACATCCCACCCGGCCACAGCATCCTGCTCGTGCGCTGTGGAACGCATCTGCCCGTACTACGTGCCGAAGACCGCCGGAACATTCGTCCAAGAACCAGCGCGCGGGGACCGTGACAGTGAAAGCATGCATGCTGCCACAAGGCTGGAGAAACGAATCCGGGCGGCGGAAGAGCGCGTCGCCGCCGCCTACGGACTGACGATGACCGAACACCCCATCACGCTCGACCATCCCCCGGTCCGGCTCCGCGCCCTGACCACCGGCACGGGTACACCAGTGGTCCACGTCAACGGCCTCTCGGTTCCGGCCATGGGCTTCGCCCCCCTCATCGCCCAACTGCCCGGCCACCGCCACATCCTGCTCGACCTGCCCGGGCACAGTCTCGCACCGCCCTACCGCTGGCAGGGCCGACCCATTCGCGACCTGGCGGTCCGTGTACTGACAGGAGCTCTGGACGCCCTCGGACTCCAGCAGGCGGCCTTCGTCGGCAGCTCCCTGGGCGGCCTGTTCACCCTGTGGACGACGCTCGACGCACCGGCCCGCATAACCCGGGCAGCGATCATCGGCACGCCCGCGACGGCACTGCCCACCATCCGCGCAACCCCGGCGATGGCGACACTGACCTCCCCGGCCCGCGGCCCACTCGCCCAGTGGTCGATGCGGCTGCCCTCGCCCAGAGCGCTGGCACGCGCGGCCCTCGCCGAGGCCATCGGAACCAACGCGGCACACGGCATGACCAACGACCTGCTCGACCTGCACCGCCTCCCACTGCGCCTGCCGGGACAGGCAGCCTCCTACCGCGCGCTGCTACGCCGCCTGATGCACGGACACACCGCACGCCGGGAAAACATCCTCACCGACACCCAACTGGCCGGAATCACCACACCGCTGCACTTCATCTGGGGCCAACAGGACGTCTTCTGCTCCCCCCAACGCGGGCGACCAAGCGTGGCGAAGATCCCCCAAGCACAGCTGACGGTCGTGCCCGGCGGCCACAACCCCTGGCTCGAAGACGCCGCCGGCTGCGCGACACCGGTCCGCTCCCTCCTCACCGGCGCGCCGAAAACATGACACGCAGCTGCCGGGCAGCGCCCCGGTGCCGTACGGCGTACCGCAACACGCCCCCGGCTGCTTACCCAGCGGCGGCTACCTCATTGTCGAAGACCTCGGACTCCTGCCTCGCGGTCCTCGCTCCGCCAGCCCGCCAGAGCACGGTGTAGCTCACCGTGCCGTCCTTATTCTCCCGATTCCTGATACTTGCCATGCTTGGCACGTTACGTCAGAGGCGTGTTGACACGGTGTTGACGTTATGAACACGGAGAGGTCCCCTGACCGGCGTTTCCGCAGGTCAAGGGGCCTCTCGACGGGTGGAGCCTAGGGGAGTCGAACCTCTGGGCTGCGCTCCTCGGCTCTCGGCAGGCCCTGGCCTCCCTTCTCGGCGCCCTCAAGGATCAGAGGAAAGGCACGGGCAGCGAGTCAACCCGTAGCCTCACGCCGCATCCAGCACCTCTTCGGCGGTCGGTACCGTCCCCGCTGGGTTCATGGCCCACTCCACGGCCGCCACAACTTCATCGTCCGCGGACTCCAGGAGGTGGCCGTACCGGTCGACCGTGGTGGTGATGGACTCGTGTCCGAGCCTTCCCTGGATCACGGGCAGCGGGACCTTCCCGGCTATCAGCCATGAGGCATGTGTGTGGCGGAGATCGTGGATGCGGGGCCTCTTCGTCAGGCCGGCGGCGTTGGCGGCATCCAAGGCGGGTTTCCAGCGGTTCGCGAAGAAGAAGCCGGAATGCCAGGACCCTCCGCCGGGGGAAGTAAAGATCAGGTCTTGCGGCTGCTTGCCCCGGCAGACCCGCTGGAACAACTTCACCTGATCCTGACTCAGGACGAGCGTGCGCCGGGACTTCTTCGTCTTGGGGGCGCCGAGGTACGTGCCGCCTTCCGCGCGGCGCTTCCATGCGCGTTGCACGCGGAGTTTGGGGCGCTTGCCGGTGAACGTGAAGTCGCGGGGCTGGAGTGCCGTCGCCTCACCCCAGCGCAGGCCGGTGCCGATCAAGGCGTCGACGAGATCGACAGCGTCGGCCTTCAGGTGCGCGCGCAGGAGCGCGTACTCCTCCGGCTCAAGGAAGACCTCTTCGTCCTCGGCCTCATCCCCCTTCGGCAGACGCGTGTGGGCGCAAGGGTTCGAGTCCCGCAGAGGCGGGTCGGCGGTCACGGCGGTCTGGAGGATACTGAAGAGCAGTCCGTGGAGGTTGGCGATGGTCTTCGGAGCGTAAGCCCGCCGCACCGTGCCAGGCTCGTGGTGCGGCCCGGGGCGCCCGTCATGGAGATCGTTGATCCACTGGCTGACATGGTCGCGCGTGATCTTGTTCGCGTAGTCCGAGACTGCCAGGTCCCGGAACCACGGGACCATGTGGTTCTCGATGAATCTTTGATAGTTGGTGCGGGTGTGCCCGGATATGCCTGTCAGTAGCTCGACGTACTTGGTGGCGTAGGCGGGGAACAGCTCCCCGGCCGGACACTCGGGCTCGCTCGGCTCCTCGACGAATCCATGACCCTTGACCCAGCCAAGCGGCCATTGCTGTCCGTGACCGTTCACGAGTTCACGGAAGCGTTTCGCCGCGGTCTCGTCGTCGAAGATCTCGCGCTGCCACTTGCCGTCGCGGGTACCACCGGCGCGCCAGACGACCCCGTAGGACACGGTGCCAGCCTTGCTCGTGTGGGTCTTGATGTGCGCCATGACGACCAGCGTACGAGGGGCGCGTGAGGCAACCGTGAGGCGACGAGCGTCGCCAAACGGCCGCGAAGTGACGTTTCCGCAGGTCACAACGTTTCTGCAGTGGTGGGGCGGGTGGGACTCGAACCCACGGCCGACGGATTATGAGTCCGCTGCTCTAACCGGCTGAGCTACCGCCCCGAAACGGCGCGCCGCGCACATTTGTGCGCGCCGTCTGCCGCAGCATAGCCGCTCATACGATCTGCTGCGCGGGTGGGTCCTCGATGGGCCGCCATGCTTGTCCAAGAGGACTTGGATCACCGGGTGTTCGGTTCCCCCGCGCAGGAAAAAAGGCCCCCGTGGGGGCCCTCTTCCGTCCTGCTCCCCCGACTGGACTCGAACCAGTAACCCTCCGGTTAACAGCCGAATGCTCTGCCAATTGAGCTACAGGGGACCGAGCTCCCCCGACTGGACTCGAACCAGTAACCTGCCGGTTAACAGCCGGCTGCTCTGCCAATTGAGCTACAGGGGAATGCTCTGTGTGCCTCGAATGCACTCCGATCCGGGGCTCCGGACGGCGTGCGCTCGCTGCTGCACATACATTAGCGCAAGCAGGGGGGTGCTCCGCCAATCGGTATGGCCGCGGGTGCTCCCGGATGATCTTCTGGTCCGCGGGTAGGCGGGCAGCACAGCCCAGCGGGCAGGCGCTCAGGCGCGGCCCGGCGGACCGACCACAGCGCGCGCGAGCGAGACCGACGAGAGGGAAGGTGGAGCGACGATGCGCTACCGGCTCACGTTCATCACGGGACTGGCCATCGGATACGTGCTCGGCACCAAAGCCGGCCGGGAACGCTATGAGCAGCTCCGCAAGAGCGCCCGGCGGATCGCGCAGAACCCGGCCGTCCGCAACACCGCGGAGTCCGCCGCCCTCGGTGGCCGTGAGGTGGCCACCAAGGCGTTCGACAAGGTGTCGGCGAAGGTCGGGGACCGGATGCCGGGGCCGGTGGCCCAGCGCATCCGCGCGCTGCGCGAGCAGCGCGGCGCCGACGAGGACGAGTGGGGCACGAGCAACACCTGATCAACGACGCAGGCCGGGCGGCCGGGGCCGGCCGGCCGGCCTGCGTCGCGTCCACGGGGGTGTGAACCTGGCGGCCGTCGCGTCCCGCGCATGGGGCATCATCTGGGGGCATGGGGATAGTCGCCGGGCTGGACAGTTCGTCCGAAAGCACACGGATCGTGGTCTGCGACGCGGACACGGGTGCCGTCATCAGGCAGGGGTACGCGCCGCACCCCGCCGAAAAGGGACACGAGATCGACCCGCAGGCGTGGCTGATGTCACTCGGCGAGGCCGCGGGCAACGGGCTCCTGGAGGGCGTACAGGCGATCGGGGTGTCCGCGCAGCAGCACGGGATGCTGCCGCTGGACGCCGACGGCGCCCTCGTACGGGCCGCGCTGGTCGGCAACGACAAGCGGGCGCAGAGCGCGGCGGCGGACCTGACCGACGCGCTCGGCGGGCGGTCCGCCTGGACGCAGGCCGTCGGCGCCGTCCCGCACGCCGCCCAGCCGCTGACCAAGCTGCGCTGGCTGGCCCGTAACGAACCGGCGAACGCGGCGCGCGTGGCCGAGGTCCTGCAGCCGCACGACTGGCTGGTGTGGCAGCTGCTGGGGCGGCCGGCGCGGCGCACCACGGACCGGGGCGGCGCCTCCGGCACCGGCTACTGGTCGGCGGCGGCCGGCGCGTACCGGCCGGATCTGGTGGAGCTGGCGCTCGGGCACCAGGTGCGGCTGCCGGAGGTGCTGGGCCCGTCCGGCACCGCCGGGTTCACCCCGGAGGGGCTGCTGATCTCCGCCGGTACGGGCGAGACGATGGCCGCCGCCTTCGGGCTGGGGGTCGGCACCGGGGACGCGGTGGTGTCGCTGGGCGCCTCCGGCTCGGTCTTCGGCATCCACCACGAGGCGCTGGCGGACTCCAACGGCACGATCACCTCGCTCGCGGACGCGACCGGGATGCATCTGCCGGTGGTGCACACGAGCAACGCGGTACGGGTGCTGCGCGGCACGGCCGAGATGCTGGGCACGGACCTGGCGGGCCTGTCCGAGCTGGCGCTGAAGTCGACGCCCGGGTCCTACGGCATGGTGCTGCTGCCGTACCTGGAGGGCGAGCGGACGCCGCACCTGCCGCACACCGCGGGCTCGCTGCACGGGCTGCGGCGCGAGAGCATGAAGCCGGAGCACCTGGCGCGGGCGGCCTTCGAGGGCATGCTGTGCGGGCTCGCGGACGCGCTGGACGTGCTGCGCGGGCGCGGTGTCGAGGTGCGCCGGGTGTTCCTGCTGGGCGCGGCGGCCGAGCTGGGCGCCGTGCAGGCGGCGGCGCCGGGGCTGTTCGGGGCGCAGGTCGTGGTGCCGCAGCCGGCGGACTACGCGGCGCTGGGCGCGGCGCGGCAGGCGGCGTGGGCGCTGGGCGCGGCGCACGGCACGCTGGCTCCGCACGAGCCGCCGCGCTGGCCCGCGGCGGCCAGCCAGGTCTTCGAGCCGGGCGAGGACCTGCCGGTCGGGCAGGCGGTGCGCCAGCAGTACATCGCGGTACGGGAGGAGAGCTACGCCGGGGCGTTCCTGTCCGCTCAGTGAGCTGCCGGTGCTTCGCCCACCGGCCGCGCCCCGGCAACCAGACCGTTGCCGATGGCTCTTGGCCGGGCACCGGACTGATCGTCGGCGCGATGCGAGCCGCCTCGTGATGCGCCGACTGCCTTTCCGGGCACGCCGGTGACAGCCGTCGGACGGTTCCGGGAGCCGTCGGAAACGCCTCAGTCGAGATAGCCCCGGAGTTGGTCGGCGAAGGCGTGGTCGCGGAGTTTGTTGAGGGTCTTCGACTCGATCTGGCGGATGCGCTCGCGGGTGACGCCGAAGATCCGGCCGATCTCCTCCAGGGTGCGCGGGCGGCCGTCGACGAGCCCGTACCGCAGCTGGACGACCTTGCGCTCGCGTTCGCCGAGGGTGGAGAGCACCGCTTCGAGGTGTTCGCGCAGCAGCAGGAAGGCGGCCGACTCGACGGGGGACGCGGCGTCGCCGTCCTCGATGAGGTCGCCGAGCGCGACGTCGTCCTCCTCGCCCACGGGGGCGTGCAGGGACACCGGTTCCTGGGCGAGCCGCAGCACCTCGCTGACGCGTTCGGCGGGCAGGTCGAGCTGGGCGGCGACCTCCTCGGGCGTGGGCTCGCAGCCGCGCTCCTGGAGCATCCGGCGCTGCACCCGGACGACCCGGTTGATCAGCTCCACGACGTGCACCGGGACGCGGATCGTACGGGCCTGGTCGGCCAGCGCGCGGGACATGGCCTGGCGGATCCACCACGTGGCGTAGGTGGAGAACTTGTAGCCGCGGGCGTAGTCGAACTTCTCCACGGCGCGGATCAGCCCGAGGTTGCCCTCCTGGACGAGGTCGAGCATGGTCAGACCGCGGCCGACGTAGCGCTTGGCGACGGAGACGACCAGGCGCAGGTTGGCCTCGATGAGGCGGCGTTTGGCCATCCGGCCGAGGACGACCAGCTTGTCGAGGTCCAGGGCCAGTTGGGAGTCCAGGTCGGGGGTGAGCCGCAGCTTCTCCTCGGCGAACAGCCCGGCCTCGACGCGCCGGGCCAGCTCGACCTCCTCCACGGCGGTCAGCAGCGGAATCCGGCCGATCTCCCGCAGGTACTGCCGGAACAGGTCGGAGGAGGGGCCGCCCGCCTCGGGACGCGGCGGCGGCTCCGGGGCGATCTCCTCCACGAGGATTTCGGGCGCGGGCGGCTCGGCCTGCTGCGGCACGGTGGCCGTCGGCGCGGCCGGCGCGTCGGCGAGGGTCCGGGTCTGCACGGGGGCGACCTCCAGTGTGAACGCTGCTGAGGCGGCGGAAAGGCCGGGACCGTCTGCGGCCGAGCCGCTGTCCGTCCCGTACATCAAGAGCGGTTTCGCGGGGGATTCCGGTTCGGTACACCCGGACCCGCCGCGCTCCGAGGACTCAGGCACCGCTCCTCAGTGTGGAGTACGACACACGCCCGCCACGAGGGGCGTGCGGGCACTTTTTGGGTCCGTACGGTGACCGCGTGGCTACGGCGGGGTGGGTACCGGCCGGGCGCGGGCGGCCAGGACGGGGTGGACGGCACGGGACGGCGGGCGGCCACGGCGCGGTGGACGCCGCGGGAGGACGGGCGGCCACGGCGGGGCGGACGCCGCCGGGGTGCGGGCGGTTACAGGGCCGCGTAGCCGCGTTCGCGCAGGGACTGGCCGTACTGCTGGAGGACCCACAGCTCGTTCTGGACGGCGGCCAGGTGCTGGGGGTCGGCGTTCGGGCCGAGGCGCTGGAGGGCGCCGCGGATCTCCGTGACGCGGCGGTTGACGGCGGCCAGCCGCACGGCCACCAACTGGACGCCCGCGTACGCCTCGTCGGGGTCGCGGCGGGTGTGCAGCGGTTCCACGGCCAGCTCGGTGACCAGGGCACGGACCGTGTCGTCGGGGGCGGCCTCGCGGACCCGGGCGAGGTAGGTGTTGTCGCCCGCGGCGGACATCGCGCCGCCCGCCTCCTGGATGCACCGGCGGACGGTCGCGTACGGGGGCGCGGTGAATTCGTCCGCGCCGTACGCGTCGAAGGCGGGCGAGACCAGATCGGGGCGCTGGAGGGCCAGCTTGAGCAGTTCGCGCTCGACGAGGAGGGCGGGGCTGCGCAGATTCAGCGCGGGGCCGCGCGGGCCGGGCGGCGGCTGTACGGCGTCGGGGGCCTGCGGGGCGGCGCGGCGGCCCGTACGGGTCGGGTGCTGGCCGTTCTGGCCGTTCTGGCCGTTCTGGCCGCGCTCGCGGGCCCAGCGGGCGAGCTGGCCGACCCGGCGGACCACGAACTGGGTGTCGAGGATGCCGAGCATGCCGGCCAGCTGCACGGCGGACTCGTGCTGGATGGAGCTGTTCTTGATGTTGGCGACGATGGGCGCCGCCTCGTCCAGGGCGGCGGCGCGGCCCACGGTGGTGTCCAGGTTGTGCCGGGCGACGACCTGCCGCAGCGCGAACTCGAACAGCGGCGTACGGGACTCCACCAGGTCCGCGACGGCCGCGTCGCCCTGGGCCAGGCGCAGGTCGCACGGGTCCATGCCGCCGGGGGTGATGGCGATGGAGGTCTGGGCGGCGAACTTCTGGTCGTCCTCGAAGGCGCGCAGCGCGGCCTTCTGGCCGGCCGCGTCGCCGTCGAAGGTGAAGACGACCTCGGAGCCGGAGTTGTCCATCAGCAGCCGGCGCAGGATCTTGATGTGGCCCTCGCCGAAGCTGGTGCCGCAGGTGGCGATGGCGGTGCGGATACCGGCCAGGTGGCAGGCCATGACGTCGGTGTACCCCTCGACGACGACCGCGCGGTTGGTCTTGGCGATCTCCTTCTTGGCGAGGTCGATGCCGTACAGGACGTGGGACTTGCGGTAGAGGGGGGTCTCCGGGGTGTTCAGGTACTTGGGGCCGTTGTCGTCGTCGCGCAGCTTGCGGGCGCCGAAGCCGACGACCTCGCCGGCGATGTCGCGGATCGGCCACATCAGGCGGCCCCGGAAGCGGTCGATGGGGCCGCGGCGGCCGTCCTGGGAGAGGCCGGAGAGGATCAGTTCCTTGTCGCTGAAGCCGCGGCCGCGCAGGAACCGGGTGAGGTGGTCCCAGCCCGCCGGGCTGTAGCCGACGCCGAAGTGCTGGGCGGCGGCCTGGTCGAACCCGCGCTCGGCGAGGAACGCGCGGCCGATCTCGGCCTCGGGACTGTCGAGCTGCTCGATGTAGAACTGCGCCGCCACCTTGTGGGCCTCGACCAGGCGGGTGCGCTCGCCCTGCTGGCGGCCGGGGGTGTAGCCGCCTTCCTCGTAGCGCAGGGTGATGCCGGCCTGGGAGGCCAGGCGCTCGATGGTCTCGGCGAAGGAGAGGTGGTCGAGCTTCATGATGAAGTCGACGACGTCCCCGCCCTCCTGGCAGCCGAAGCAGTGGTAGAGGCCCTTGGCCGGGCTGACGTGGAACGACGGGGACTTCTCGTCGTGGAAGGGGCACAGGCCCTTCAGGTTGCCGCCGCCCGCGTTCCGCAGCTGGAGGTACTCGGACACGACGGCGTCGATCGGGACCGCGTCCCGTACCGCCTTCACGTCGTCATCGTTGATCCTGCCTGCCACGCCTGAATTCTACGGGTGGGGTACGACAGTCCCGCCCGGACCCGTGTGCCGGGCGGGACCGCCGGTCGTTCCGGGGGCCTGCGGACCGCGCCGCTCAGCCCATCAGCTCCAGGAAGCGGTCCAGCCCGATGTTGCCGCCGGAGATCACCACGCCGATCCGGCGCGGCAGCGGTTCGACGGCCCCGGCCAGCAGGGCGGCCAGCGCGCTGGCCCCGCTCGGCTCGGTGACGATCTTCAGCCGTTCGAAGGCCAGCCGCATCGCAGCCCGGATCTCGTCGTCGCCGACCAGCACCACCGAGTCCAGCAGCCGCCGGTTGATCGCGAAGGTCAGCTCGCCGGGCTCGGCCAGCGCCTGCCCGTCGGCGATGGTGTGCGGTACGGGGATGCGCACCCGCTCGCCGGCCGCCAGCGAGCGCCGGGTGTCGTCCCCGGTCTCCGGCTCGACGCCGATCATGCGGATGCCGGGCGACAGCGCGGTGGCGGCCACCGCCGAGCCCGCCGTCAGCCCGCCCCCGCCGACCGGCGTGAGCAGGGCGTCCAGCGGGCCGGTGTCCTCGATCAGCTCCAGCGCCGCGGTGCCCTGCCCGGCGATGACGTGCGGGTGGTCGTACGGCGGGATCAGCGCCAGGCCCCGGTCGGCGGCGAGCCGTGCGCCGAGCGCGGCCCGGTCGCCGGTGTAGCGGTCGTACGTGACGATCTCGGCGCCGTAGCCCTCGGTGGCGTCCCGCTTGGAGCGCGGCGCGTCCTCGGGCATCAGGATGACGGCGCCGCTGCCCAGCTCCCGGGCGGCCAGCGCGACCGCCTGGGCGTGGTTGCCGGAGGAGTACGCCGCGACGCCGCGCGCGAGCTGTTCCGGTGCCAGCCGCGAGACGGCGTGGTAGGCGCCGCGGAACTTGAACGCGCCGGCCCGCTGGAAGTTCTCGCACTTGAGGTGCACCTCGGCGCCGACGAGGCGGTCGAGGGTGCGGGAACGCAGCACCGGGGTGCGGTGGACGACGCCCTTGAGGCGGGCGGCGGCGTCCTGGACGTCGTCCGGTGTGACGGTGGCTTCGGGCATGGGCGGCTCTCCCTGGGCGTCGGCTGCGGTGCGGGCCCCGACCGCCGGGCGGGCGGTGCGGGCCGGAGTGGTCCGGGCCCGGGTGGCCGGGCCCGGCGGTCCGGGCTCAGAGCAGCGAGTCCAGGGCCGCCTCCGGGTCGGCCAGCGCGGCCGGGTCCAGGACCTGCCGCGAGCGGATGAGCCGCTGGATCGGTTCGGTGACGTCCCACACGTTGACGTTCATGCCCGCCAGCAGCCGCCCTTCGGACAGCCAGAAGGCGATGAACTCGCGCTTGCCGACGTCGCCGCGGCACACGACCTGGTCGTACGAGCCGGGAGGCGCGTAGCCGGAGTACTCCAGCCCGATGTCGTACTGGTCGGAGAAGAAGTAGGGGATGCGGTCGTAGGTGACGTCCTGGCCGAGCATGGCGCGGGCGGCGGCGGGGCCGCCGTTGAGGGCGTTGGCCCAGTGCTCGACGCGCAGGCCGGCCGGCTCGCCGTCGTCCCCCGCGCCGAACAGCAGGGAGTACGGGAAGGCGGCGACGTCACCGGCGGCGTGGATGTGCGGGTCGGAGGTGCGCAGCGCGGCGTCCACCGCGACGCCGCCGCCGTGCGCCGGGTCGACCAGGGTGAGCCCGGCCTGTTCGGCCAGCGCGGTGCGCGGCGCGGCGCCGATGGCGGCGAGCACGGCGTGGGCCGGGTGCTCCTCGCCGTCGTCGGTGCGCGCGGCCAGCACCACGCCGTCCTGTCCGGCGATCTCGGTGAGGCGGGCGCCGAAGTGGAAGCGGACGCCGTGCTCGCGGTGCAGGTCGGTGAAGAGGCTGCCCAGTTCGGGGCCGACGACGCTGTGCAGCGGGGTCGGCTCGGGCTCGACGATGGTCACCTCGGCGCCGTACGAGCGCGCGGCGGCGGCGACTTCCAGGCCGATCCAGCCGGCGCCGGCGATGACGAGGTGGCCGTTGTCCCGGCCGAGGGACTTCAGGACGCCGCGCAGCCGCTCGGCGTGCGCGAGGCGGCGCAGGTGGTGGACGCCGGCCAGGCCGGTGCCGGGGATCTCCAGGCGGCGCGGCTCGGCGCCGGTGGCCAGCAGGAGCTTGTCGTACGCGATCAGGGTGCCGTCGCCGAGGCGTACGGTGCGGGCCGCGCGGTCCAGGTGGACGGCGGGCTGGCCGAGGTGCAGTTCGATGTCCGCGCCGGCGTACCAGGCGGGCTCGTGGACGAAGACGCTGTCCCGCTCCTCCTTGCCGAGCAGGTACCCCTTGGAGAGCGGGGGGCGCTCGTACGGGTGGTCGCGCTCGTCACAGATCAGTATCACCCGGCCGGTGAAGCCTTCCGCACGAAGGGTCTCGGCGGCCTTTGCCCCGGCCAGGCCACCCCCGACGATGACGAACGTCTGGTGTGCGTCGACCACTTGCTTCCTCCTCGCTGCGGCGCGGTGCGTCCGCGTCCGTGAACGCCCCCCGATCGTGTCCCCGTTCTACCCCCGCAGTGCCCGGGCGGCGTGCTGCCGCCCGCGGCCGGCCGCGTGTCCCCGCCCGGTCGTGTGACCGGGGTGGGGTGCCTCCCAGGCCGTTCGGCACTGGGGACATACCACGTTCCGCCGCCGGACACCCTGCCGTGCCCCTGATGTGTTTCCCCCGTGCGAAACACTCAAGCCCGAGCGTCCCGCACCGGGGCGTGCCGCGGGAAGGGGGCCTGTTCCCCCGGGGCGCGCCGGCCACGTCCATGCTGCCCTGCCGGTGCCGGTGCCGCTGGTCAGAGCGTGCCCCGCGGCCGGGTGAGCCGGGCGTGCAGGGAACGTGCCGAGGCGTCGGTGAGGGCGGCGATCTGGTCGATCAGGGCCCGCATCCGGGCGGTGTCGTCCCCGGCCGCCTCGGCCCGGTCGTACAGGGCGCGGAACTGCGGGTCCAGGCCGTCCGGGGCCCGGGCGATGAGCGCTTCGGCGAGTTCGGCGATGACCACGCGCTGGTCGGCGCGGAGCGCCTCCTGGTCGGGGCGGCGCATGACGTAGCGTTCCGCGACCGCCTTCAACACGGCGCATTCCAGCCGGGTTCCGGGCGGTACGACGAGCCGGGCGCGGTGCCGGGTGGGCCGTCCGTCCCCTCCCCCGGTGCCCGAACGGCCCGGGCGGTGCCCCCACTCGGCCCGGGTGGCGCTCTCCGCGGCGAGGCAGAAGCGGCCGATGAGCTGGCTGGTGGCGTCCTTCAGGCGGGCCTGGGCGACGGCGGTGCCGTCGTAGCCGTGCGGCCACCACTCCTGGTCGAGCAGGCGGTCGAGGGCTTCGCCCAGTTCCGCGGGGTCCGCGCCGGGCGCGTAACGTTCGGCGGCGATCGCGAACACTTCGGCACGTTCGGGCTCGGCGAGCAGGCAGTTGGGGTCCAGGTGGCCGGCGTGCAGCCCGTCCTCGACGTCGTGCACCGAGTACGCCACGTCGTCGGCCCAGTCCATGACCTGCGCCTCGAAGCTGCGGGCCGCTTCCGGGGCGCCCTGCCGGAACCAGGCGAAGACCGGCAGGTCGTCCTCGTAGACCCCGAACTTGGGCGAACCGGGGTCGGTCGGGTGGCCGCCGCGCGGCCACGGGTACTTGGTCGCGGCGTCCAGGGCGGCCCGGGTGAGGTTGAGGCCGACGCTGACGGCCGTGCCGTCCGCGTCGGGGACGAAGCGTTTGGGTTCCAGGCGGGTGAGCAGCCGCAGCGACTGCGCGTTGCCCTCGAAGCCGCCGCAGGGCGCGGCGACCTCGTTGAGCGCCTGCTCGCCGTTGTGCCCGAAGGGCGGGTGGCCCAGGTCGTGGGCGAGGCAGGCGGTCTCCACCAGGTCCGGGTCGCAGCCGAGGGCCGCGCCGAGTTCCCGGCCGACCTGGGCGCACTCCAGGGAGTGCGTCAGGCGGGTGCGGGGACTGGCGTCCCACAGGTGCTCGGTGGTGCCCGGTGTGACCACCTGGGTCTTGCCGGCCAGCCGGCGCAGCGCGGCGGAGTGCAGCACCCGGGCCCGGTCGCGCTGGAAGGCGGTGCGCCCCGGGCGTTTGTCGGGCTCGGGGACCCAGCGTTCGGTGTCGGCCGCGTCGTAGCCCGTGCCGTTGTGGCCCGCTTCCCGCCCGGCCGTCGTTCGTGTGCCCGTCATACGGTGACGGTAGCCGCCCTGATGGGGTCGTGGTCGCATGCGCTGCGCGCAGCGAGCGCCTGGTCGTAACGGTGCAGCACCAGCCGGGCCAGCGCGGGGTGGTCGCCGAGCGGCGCGGCGGCGGGCCCGGGGGCCGCGGCGGCGCACTGGGCGGCGAAGCGGCCCGGCGCGGTGAAACAGGCGGCGAGGACCGGGCGGTGGTGGCCGCGGGCGGCGAGGGCGCGCAGCGCGGCGGGGACGGAGAGCGGTGTGCCGGGCGGGCCGCCGGCCGCGGGCGCCGAGGCGTAGGCGGGCAGGACGGGGACGCCGCCGAGCCGGTCGGACAGGAGCCGCGCCGTACGGGCCGTGTCGGCCGCCGACTCGGGGACGCGCGACCCGGCGGCGGCGAGCACGACGGCGCTCGGCCGCCGGGCGCCGGCCTCTTCGAGGCGGGCGTGCAGGGCTTCGGCGAGCAGGGGGTGCGGGCCGAGCGGGCGGGCGAGGCAGGACGCGAGGTGCGGGGCGTCGGCCAGCGCGGCCGGTATGTCGTGGCCGGTGTGGTGGCCGCGGGCGAGCAGCAGCGGTACGGCGACGGCCGGGCCGCTCAGCCGCGCCAGCGTGTCCGGGAGCAGGGGCGCGTTCAGTTCGATGTGGCCGAGGCGGACGGTGAGGCCGGGGCGCAGGGCGCGTACCCGGTCCAGGAGGGCGGTGACGGTGCGCAGTGCGCGGGGGTCGCGGCTGCCGTGCGCGACCGCGACCAGTGGGGGCGCCTCCCAGTCCGTTGAGGCGCTGGTGGAGGGGCGGGGTCCGGCCGGGGCGTGGAGCGCCGGGCTCCGGCGGGGCAGGCCGTACAGCCTGACCCGGCCGAGCCGGTCGCCGAGCTGCGTGGTGATCTCCGTCATGAGCTGCGCCGTACTGTCGAAGGGGACCGCGGGGCCGACGGGGCCCGCGGACGGTGGGGGCGGTTTCGACGCCGTCATGGAGGGAGCCTGGCAGCCGGTCGTTGCGGGGCCGTTGCGTGGGCGTGACGGCGGGTTTCCGGTGGCTGTCGGGGTCCGGAAGCCGTACGTGAGGCACGGGCCCGGCTCCTCACCCATGAGGTACGGGCACCGTGAGGCGCGCTTCCCCGGCCCGTAACCCCGCCCCGGACCAGCCGAAACACACGCGTCGCAGGCTGGCCGCATGACTGCCGCCACCCCCCGCACCGCCACCGTCCCGGCGGCCCCGCCGCCGGAAGCGCGCGCGAGCGCGCCCGTGGAGACGCACTGCCCGTACTGCTCCCTCCAGTGCGGCATGGGCCTGCGCCGCTCCCCGGCGGGAGCCGCCGGTCCCCCGGCCGAGGTCGTCGAGCGCCCGGCGTTCCCCGTCAACCGGGGCGCCCTGTGCGGCAAGGGCCGCACCGCCGCCGAGCTGCTCGCGCCGGGGGCCCGGCTGACCGAGCCGCTGGTGCGGGACGCGGCGACCGGCCGTCTCGTACCGGCGGACTGGGAGACGGCGCTGGACCGGGTGGCCGACGGCCTGGCCCGCACCGGCGCCGGGTACGGCAAGGACGCGGTGGGGGTCTTCGGCGGGGGCGGGCTGACCAACGAGAAGGCGTACGCGCTGGGCAAGTTCGCGCGGGTGGTGCTCGGCACCTCGCAGATCGACTACAACGGCCGGTTCTGCATGTCCTCGGCCGCCGCCGCGCACCAGCGGGCCTTCGGCCTGGACCGCGGGCTGCCGTTCCCGCTGGCCGACCTCGCCCGTACCGGGTGCGTCGTCCTCGTCGGCTCCAACCTGGCCGAAACCATGCCGCCCGCCCTGCGCTACCTGACGGAGCTGAAGGAGAACGGCGGCCGGCTGATCGTCGTCGATCCGCGCCGCACCCGCACCGCCGAGCAGGCGGACCTGCATCTGGCGCCGCGGCCCGGCACCGACCTGGCGCTCGCCCTGGGCCTGCTGCACTTGGTGGTGGCCGAGGGCCGCACGGACGAGGACTTCATCGCGGCGCGCACCAGCGGGTGGCCGGCGGCGCGGGCCGCGGCGATGGCGCACTGGCCGGAGCTGGTCGAGCGGATCACCGGTGTGCCGGTCCCCCGGCTGCGCGCGGCGGTACGGATGTTCTGCGACGCGGACGGCGCGATGGTGCTGACGGCGCGCGGGCCCGAGCAGCAGGCGAAGGGGACGGACACGGCCGGCGCGTGGATCAACCTGTGCCTGGCGACCGGGCGGGCGGGGCGCGAACGCTCCGGGTACGGGTGCCTGACCGGCCAGGGGAACGGGCAGGGCGGGCGGGAACACGGCCAGAAGGCGGACCAGTTGCCGGGCTACCGCAAGCTGGCCGATCCGCGGGCGCGGGCGCACGTGGCAGGCGTGTGGGGCGTACCGCCGGACTCCCTCCCGGGGCCCGGCCGCAGCGCGTACGAGCTGCTGGACGCGCTGGGCCGGGATGTGCGCGCCCTGCTCCTCATGGGCTCCAACCCCGTGGTCTCGGCGCCGCGCGCCGCCCATGTGGAGGAGCGGATCCGGGCGCTGGACTTCCTCGCGGTGGCCGATGTGGTGCTGTCGGAGACGGCGGCGCTGGCGGACGTGGTGCTGCCGGTCGCCCAGTGGGCGGAGGAGACCGGCACCACGACGAACCTGGAGGGCCGGGTGCTGCTGCGGCGCCGCGCCCTGGACCCGCCGCCCGGTGTCCGCACCGACCTCCAGGTCCTCAACGCCCTCGCCGCCCGCCTGGGGTGGGAGAAGGGCTTCCCGGCCGACCCGGAGGAGGTCTTCGACGAACTGCGGCGCGCCTCGGCCGGCGGCCCGGCCGACTACGCCGGTATCACCTACCGGCGGATCGCCGCCGAGGACGGGGTCTTCTGGCCCTGCGCGGACGAGGACCACCCCGGCACCCCGCGCCTGTTCCTGGACCGCTTCGCGACGCCCGACGGCCGGGCCCGCTTCGTCCCGGTCACCCACCGCCCCGCCGCCGAGGAACCGGACGACGCGTACCCGGTGATCCTGACCACCGGCCGGGTGCTGGCCCAGTACCAGTCCGGCGCGCAGACCCGCCGCGTCCCGGAGCTGAACGCCGCGGCCCCCGGCCCGTACGTGGAGATCCACCCGCGCCTCGCCCGGCAGTACGGCATCGAGGACGGCCGCCCGGTCGCGGTGGTCTCCCGGCGCGGCCGGGCGCTGGCCCCCGCGCGCTACAGCGAGGCGATCCGCGCGGACACCGTCTTCATGCCCTTCCACTGGCCGGGCGCGGGCCGCGCCAACACCCTGACCAACCCGGCCCTGGACCCCGTCTCCGGGATGCCGGAGTTCAAGGTGTGCGCGGTACGGCTGGAGCCGGCGGCGGAGGCGGACGGGGCGGCCGGCCCGGCGCGGGCCGGTGCCGGCGAGCGCCCTCAGGGTGTGCAGGCCGCGGCGATCGACAGGCTGTCCTCGTAGAGGTGGTGGCGGGTGATCCGGCCGTCCTCGACGGTGAGGCGCAGGGCGAACGGGCCCTCGAAGGACTTGCCCGTCGCCCGGACGGTCCCCGCCACGTGCCCCGTCAGGACGGCGTCGGTGCCGTCGACGAGGAAGGCGTCGACCGAGGCGCGCGCGTCCTCGGGGACGGTGTGCTCCGCCAACTCGGCCGCCTGGGCGGCACATTCGGTGGCCGTGGACCGCGGGCGGATCCACGGGACGGCGGGGTTCTCGGCGAGCAGCCAGTCGACCCGGTCGGCGAACAGTTCCCCGAGCCGCGCGGTGTCCCCGGCCATCCGGGCGGACAGGAACTCCCGCACGACGGCCCGGGTGGCCTCGGCGACGGCGGTCGCGGCGGTGCCCGGACCCGGCGTTCCGGTGGTGGGGTGGGCGGTCATGGCGCTCTCCTCGCGGCTGCGGCGGCGGTCCCGGCGGGGGCTCCCGCCGATGGGCCCGATCCTGCCGTGGGGAGGGGGAGCGGTCGATTACTCCCGGGGTAATCCCGGAGGCGGCCGGGGGCACGGCCGCTCAGTGGTGCCACATCTGCCCGCCGACGTTGTGGATCATCCGCTGGAGCACCTTGAGCGTACGGACGTACTCCTCGTCGTCGATGCCGTCGTGGAGGGTCGCGCGCATCTCCTCCTGGAGGGCGGCGCACCGGGCGTACACGTCCGCGCCATCGGCGGTGAGGTGCAGCCGCCCGCCGTCGAGGGTGGCCAGCCCTCGGTCGAGGAGGCCGTCGACGGCCGTGTCCATCCCCTCGGCGCCGACGTCCAGGTAGCCCTTGAGCATGTCGGTCACCTCGGCCCGGTCCCGGCCCTCGGGCCGGCCCACCAGCTGGTTCAGCATCCACCACTGGGGCTGGGTGACACCGTGGCGGGCCAGCCCGGCGCGGATGTGCGTGACGGCCGCCGTGTGGGCGGCCCAGGTCCAGTAACCGGCGGGCTGGCCCGCGAGTTCGGTGTCGCTGTGCGAGTACTGCATGGTCGTGTCCTCACGTGTCGGCGGGGCGGAGTGCCCTGGTGAGGAAGAACCTAGGACCTCAACTTGACTTGAGGTCAAGGGCGGCGGCCGTCACGCACCCGGGAGCGCCGCGCCCCGCTCATCCGCGCCCGTGCGCCTCGACCTCCTTGAGGTACGCCGCCCGGGTCTCCTCGTCCAGGAAGGACGCGCGGAACGAGTTGCGGGCGAGGGTGCGCAGCGTCTCCTCGTCCAGGTCCAGGGCGTCGCGTACGGCGGTGAAGTTGTCGTCGGCGTAGCCGCCGAAGTAGGCGGGGTCGTCGGAGTTGACGGTGACCAGCAGGCCGGCGTCGAGCATCGCGGGCAGCGGGTGGTCGGCCAGCTCGTCGATGACGCGCAGCCGGACGTTGGACAGCGGACAGACGGTCAGCGGCACCTGGTCGGCGACCAGGCGGGCGACCAGCGCCGGGTCCTCCAGGCAGCGCACGCCGTGGTCGACGCGGTCCACGCCGAGCACGTCCAGCGCCTCCCACACGTACGACGGCGGGCCCTCCTCGCCCGCGTGCGCCACGCACTTGAGCCCGGCCGCCCGCGCCAGCGCGTAGACCTCCTTGAACTTCGACGGCGGGTGCCCGACCTCGGCCGAGTCCAGGCCGACGGCGGTGATCCGGTCCAGGTACGGGCGGGCCGCCTCGAAGGTGGCCAGCGCCGACTCGGCGCTCTCGTCGCGCAGGAAGCACATGATCAGGCGGGTGGTGATGCCGTACCGCTCCTCGGCGGTGTCCAGGGCCCGCGTCAGGCCCTCGACCACCGTGCCGACGGGCACGCCGCGCGAGGTGTGCGCCTGCGGGTCGAAGAAGATCTCCGCGTGCCGGACGCCCTGGGCCTGCGCACGGGCCAGGTAGGCGTGGGTGAGGTCGGCGAAGTCGTCCTCGGTGCGCAGCACGGCCATCAGCGCGTAGTACAGGTTCAGGAACGACTGGAGGTCGCTGAAGGAGTACGCGCGGCGCAGTTCGTCCTCGGTGGCGTAGGGCAGGCGGACGCCGTTGCGCTCGGCGAGGGCGAAGGCCAGCTCCGGTTCCAGGGTGCCCTCGATGTGGAGGTGCAGTTCCGCCTTGGGGAACGGGGGGTTCGCCGGGACCGGGGTGGAGGGGGGCACGCTGGGATCACACCTGTCTGCTGCTGGGGTCTTCCTGGGCTGCCCGGACCGCCGGGGCCGCCGGAGCCGTGGGGCCGCCGGGCCTGTGCGGTTCGGGCAAGTGGTCCAGGTTAACGGGACGGCATCCTCCAGTCGCCGCCCGGGACCGGTGTGCCGGATGCCCGCAGGCGGCCGGCGAGCGGCTCGGCCGCCACGTACAGCCACGCCCGGACGGTCCGGCCGTCCGCGCGCTCGGTCGGCCAGGCCACCCGCTCGTAGAGGTTGCCGGGCGCGCCGGGGACGTGGCCCTCCAGCCGGTCCAGGGCGGCGCGCACGGCGTCGTAGACGTCCTCCCGCGGCCGTACGAGGTCGCCGTGCACGACGGCCTCCGCGGGGCCGGTCACGGCGTACGGGTAACCTGGCCCCTCGTACAGCGACACGCCTCTGACCAGCGCGGATTCCTCGCCCGCCGTGCGGCCTCGCAGGCACCGGGCGTGGTTGGCCCGGCCGGGGCGCAGCGTTCCGTAGACGAAGAACGGCAGGCGCTCGGGCTCAGTGGTCATCCGGGCGGCTCCTTCGTGCGGGCGCGGGGCGGGCGGTGCGCGGACTCCCTGGTCCCCGCAACCATGCCAGGCCGCGGAGCGTCGCTGCCTACGGCGGCAACGAAAACAACAGGGGCAACTTTTGACACAGCAGACGCAGCAGGCACAGCGCACAGGGTGGATACGGCGGGTGCGCAGCCGTCTGCGGCTGCCCCGGACGCGGCGCGGGCAGCGGCGGGCCTTCCAGGCCGGTGTGCTCGTCTGCGTGCTGGCGCTGCTGCCTGCGACGTGGCTGAACGCCGCCGCGGGGTCCCGGGTCCGTACGGTCGAGGACGTTCCGGCGGCGCCGGTCGCCGTGGTCTTCGGCGCGGGCCTGTGGGACGGCGAGCCGTCCCCGTACCTGGCACACCGGCTGGACGCCGCCGCCCGCCTCTACGAGCGGGGCACGGTCCGCGCGCTCCTGGTCACCGGCGACAACAGCCGCACGGACTACGACGAGCCGGACGCCATGCGGCGGTACCTGGTCGCGCACGGCGTGCCCGCGAACCGGATCGTCGGCGACCACGCGGGCTTCGACACCTGGGACAGCTGCACGCGGGCCCGCCGGATCTTCGGCGTGGACCGGGCCGTCCTGGTCAGCCAGGGCTTCCACATCCGGCGCGCGCTGGCGCTGTGCGCCGCGGCCGGACTCGACGCGTACGGGGTCGGTGTGGACGACCGGCACGACGTCACCTGGTACTACGGCGGAGTCCGCGAGGTGTTCGCGGCGGCGAAGGCGGCGGCCGAGGCGGCGCTGCGGCCCGACCCGCGCTTCCTCGGGCCCCGGGAGGACGGGGTGGCGGCGGCCCTGCGGTGACGCGGGCCGCCGCCGGCCCTCAGCCGGTGACGGCGCGGGCATACAGCCGGAAGACGTCCGCGCCGTAGTACGGGCTGTAGGACGTCCGGTGGCTGTCCGGGCCGGACGGGCCGCCGCCGTTCAGGCCGCCGATGTTGCCGACCACGTAGCCGGTCTTCGTCCGCTCGTCGAAGCGGCTCAGCCAGGGGCTGCCGGAGGTGCCGCCGTAGAACCCGCCGCACTCCATGCGCAGCTGCCGCTGCCCGGTGAGCCGGCTGGTCCGCACCGCGCACCGTATGGCCCGGTCCGCGGGGTCGTTGCGGGCCGTCGGGTAGCCGATGACGGTGACGTCGGTGGTGTAACCGGGCGTGCGGGACAGGATGTTGCCGCCGGTCACCGATTCCAGCGCGCGCCCCTGGCCGTCCGGTTTGACCGTCGCGAACGCGAAGTCCAGGTCCGAGCCCGGGCCGGTGCCGGTGCGCCGGGGATCGGTGAAGCCGCGGTCGATCGCCCAGACCCCGTACGGCTGGGTCTCGGCGCCGGAACGATACTGCGGGACAAAGGCCGCACGGGACCCCGGATCGCAGTGCCCGGCCGTGAGGATCAGGTTGCGGCGCGGGCTGCGGACCACACTGGCGGTGCAGTGGTGCGCCTGCGCGTCCTTGTCGACGGAGAAGAGCACGCCGACGGAGGGCACACCGTCGAAGTGCTGCGCGGAGCCGGCGGCCGGCGCGCCGGCCGCACCCTGCCCGGCCGCCGTGGTCCGCGCGGCGGGCGCGGCGGCGCTCTTGCCGGCGCCCGGACCCGCGGGGACGGCCGACGCCATCCGCCCGGCCGTCCAGTACTGCGTCGCGGCCTCGCTCGTCCAGCCGCCGCCGTCGTCATCGTCGTCGGCGGTCGCGCCGCTCGCGGGCGCCACGAGGAGGCACAGGGCGAGCCCGGCCCCGGCCGCGGCCGTCCGGACCAGGGCCGGGCGTCTGCGCCGGTGTCCGCGGCGGCGGTGCCGGGGCCTGCCGTCCGGCCGTCCGTCACCGTCCGCCGGGCCCGGCCGCCCGCCCGCGTCCGCCGTACCCGACCGCCCGTCACCGGCGCTCCGCCGGGCCCCGGTTCGGTTCACTCCGGTCCCCCGCATCTCGGTCCGGCCCGTCCCGGTCCCCCGCGTCCCGGTGCGCGCCGCCTCGGAGCGCGCCGTCCCGTATCGCCGTCCCACGTCAGCTCGTCTCCTCCGCGACCCAGGCGAGATACCCCGCCCCGCCCCGGGTGACGGGCGTCGCGATGATCTCCGGTGTGTCGTAGTCGTGCGCCCCGATGAGATACGCCTCCAGCGCCTCGTACCGCGCCGCCGCCGTCTTGAACAGCACCTGCCACTCCTGTGCCGTCTCGATCGCCCGCTCCCACCGGTACACGGACGTGACGGGCGCGCTGATCTGCGCGCACGCCGCCACCCGCGCCTCGATCGCACCGCGGGCCAGCGCCTCCGCCTTCTCGGCGCTGTCGGTCGTCGTCATGACGGTCAGCACCCCCGCCGGGCCGCCCCCGTCCGCCGCGGCCGCCTCGGGCCGGTCCCGCTCCGCCGGTTCGCCTCGCACCTGAACGCCCCCTTCGGGCACTGGTCGGTCGATGATCAGGTCCCTCCGCATCGTACGGACCGCCGTGATCATCCGGTCCCCGGCCACCGGCCCGGCGCGGTGCGCACCGGCCATTCGGCAGCCGCCCGCCACCCGTCAGGATGGACCGCGCCCGGCGCCGGTGCGGTTACCGCGGCCCATACGGGTACCAGTACCGCCACCGGTGCCGGTCCCGGCGCCGCGGACCCCCGACCGAAAGGCCGCGTCATGGACGACCTCAGCTCGCTCGCCCGCCGCCAGCTCGACGACGCCAGGGCCTCGGCGCACGGCCGCAGTGCCCACCTCTTCCTCCAGGACGGACCGCTCCGGCAGACGGTGATCGCGCTCATCGAGGGGGCCGCGCTGGACGAGCACACCACGCCGCCCGCGGCCAGTCTCCAGGTGCTGCACGGCCGGGTCCGGCTGACCGGGACCAGCGAGGACCGGGACCTGATCGCCGGTCAGGTGGTGCCGATCCCGCACGAGCGGCACGGTCTGAAGGCCCTCCAGGACTCCGCCGTCCTGCTGACCGCCGTCACCGCGACGAAGAGCATGAACTGAGACGCAGGACGTGAACCGACGGGCGGACCGGGGCCCGTCCCCCGGGAGGCGCGGCCCGCGCCCGGCGGGCCCGCCTCTCAGGCCACCCACTGGTCGAAGGCCAGCTTGCACAGCAGTGACACGACGACCACGACCAGCACCCCGCGCACGAACCCGGCGCCCCGCTTGAGGGCCATCCGCGCCCCGACCGTACCGCCGACGAAGTTGAACACCGCGAGCAGCGCGCCCAGTTGCCACAGGACCGTGCCCTGCCAGGCGAACATGGCCAGCGCGCCGACGTTGGTGCACACGTTGACGATCTTCGCGGTGGCCGAGGACGTGACCAGGTCCATGTGCAGGATCGCGGCCAGCGCCACGACGAGGAACGCGCCGGTGCCGGGGCCGATCAGGCCGTCGTAGAAGCCGATGCCCAGGCCCGCGACGAGGACCGCGGCCAGGACGCGCCGCCGGGTGACCGGCCCGGAGGGCGGCGGGGCGGTGCCGAAGGCCGGGCGGAAGAGGACGAACGCCAGGACACCGGTCAGCACGGTCATGATGAGCGGGCGCAGCACCTGGCTGTTGATGCCCGCCGCGAAGAACGCGCCGCCCAGCGAGCCGCCGAGCGCGGCCAGTCCGATGCGCAGGGCGGTGCGCAGGTCGACGGGTGCCTTGCGTACGTAGGTGCAGGCCGCCGCCGCGGTGCCGACGACGGCGGCGGACTTGTTCGTGCCGAGGACGTAGGCGGCGGGTGTGTGCGGGAGGCCGACGAGCAGCGCCGGCAGGAGCAGCAGACCGCCGCCGCCCACGACGGCGTCGATCCAGCCGGCCGCGAGGGCCGCCACGCACAGCAGGAGGGTCGTCGTCAGGCTTATGTCAGCGGGCACCGGCCGATCTTAAGGAGCCGGGCGGTACGGCGGCGGCCGTCGTGGCGGGAGTCACAGGAGGGGCGGGTGGTGGGTGGCCCGTGACCGCCGCCCACCACCCGTCCGTAGCGAGGGCGCCCCGCCCCGGCACTGGTGGGGCGGGGCGCCGCGTCCGTCACCCGGCGAGGGCCTTGGTACGCCGGTGAGGACGGTCTGGGGCGGACCGGTGAGGACGGTCCGGGCCGTGGTGCCGGAAGCGGACGGGGTGCGCCGGTTGCGGGCGCTCCGGGTGGCGTTCCCCGGCCGCCGAGGCCGTGGGCCGGGCCGCCCGGAAGCGGGGCGTCCGCAGGACGACGTGGTACGCGCGGGCCCTGAGGAGGCAGTAGGCGCGGTGCAGCAGCAGCGAAGCGGACATCACACGGCCCCCGCTGTTCCCGCGGCGTCCCCGCCCGTGCCGTCCGCCCGGCCCAGCAGGTCCGCCAGCCCCTCCGCCAGTCCACCCGCCCAGCAGGCATAGTCATGACCGCCGTTGTACTCCGCGTACGTGACGGAATGCCCGCGGGCGCGCAGCGTGTCGCGCAGTTCCCGGGTCCGTTCGCGCAGGTCGCCTTCGTAGTGGCCCACGCGCAGGTGCGTCCGCACGTCACGGTGGCCGCCGGCGGCGTACTCCTGTGCCAGCCAGGAAGATCCGCCCGTGGCGTCGGTTCCGCCCACGGGGCCCGGCCCCTCCGGCCGCCACCACAGGGAGGGCGACTGGGCCAGCACCTTGCCGAACCGGCGCGGCGCCACGAGCCCGGCGTACAGCGCGGTGAGCGCGCCCAGGCTCTCCCCGGCGACGACCGTGCGCGACGGGTCGAACGTCACCGGCAGCCGCGCCGCCGCCCAGGGCAGCAGTTCGGCGGCGAGGAAGTTCACGTACGCCGGCCGGCCGCCGAACTCGCGGGCGCGGGTGGGGTTGTCCACCGCGTCCGGCGCGAGCACGACCAGGGGCGGCAGCACGCCGTCCGCGATCAGCCGGTCGAACAGCGCCTGCACGCCGAGCCGCCCGAACCACATGTCGCCGTCCAGCAGTACCAGAGTGTCGGTCCCGCCGTCCGGGAGCGGGCCCGGTGGTACGTACGTCCACACGTCGCGCCGGGCGGCGAGGGCGGCACTGGTCAGCCGGTGCCGCTCCACGACGCCCCGGCCGCCGTCCCCGGCCGGCCGGACCGCACGCGTCCACGGCCGCCACGGCTGCGGCGGCGCGTCCGGAAGCTCGAAGGCCGAACTGCCGGCGCCCTGCCAACGGGCCGGAAGTGTCCGGGGGTTGAGCGGGTCGGGGCCTGCCGAGGCGAGCAGCGGCAGCAGCCGCGCCTGGAAGTCGTCCGTGGGGCCGGTGCCGGACATGGGCCCAGTACCGGAAGCGGGTGCGGTACCGGACGCGGGCCCGGTGCCGCAGGCGGGCCCGGCCTCCGGCGCGGGCACGGAATCCGTACGGTGCCGCCCGCCCCCGGAACCCGTGTCGGGTGCGATGGCGTACGAGCCGCGGTGGTCGGAACGCAGCCGGTAGGTGAGATGCCAGACGTCGGTGCCGTGGATGCGGCGCATCAGGCTGCCCGCGAGGTGCGAGCGGTCCACCAGGCGGTTGACCAGGAGGAGGACCCGCCGGGTCTCCTCCGTGCCGCGCCACAGGAAGGTGACCGCCCGGTGCTCCGGGTCCCACGGGATCGGCTCGACGAGCGGGGTGCCCTGCGCTTCGGCCTCGGCCCAGAACTCCCGTATGGCGGCGTCCCGGCCGCCCGCCACGGAGGCGGCCAGCGCCACGATCCGCGGGCTGTCCACGATTTCGGCCGGTGCCGGGCGCGGCGGACCGGCGGGCACGGCTCGCGCCGCCCCCGTCGCCGCCGGTCCGCCGGAGGGAGCGCCCGGCACCGTCCCCCCTGCCGTACCCGTCGCCGTACCCGCCGCACCGCCCGGCGGGGTTCCCCCCGCCGCGCCCGTCGACGTGCCCACCGATGTCTTCATCGACGCTCCCATCGACAACCCGCTTTCCCGCCCGGCGCATCGGCGCGGGCACAGACGACTTCGGCCGGGGCCGTACGGGATGCGCAGCGACCTCGACTTAGGTAAGCCTAAGCTAACCACGCGTCGGGGGCGTCGACAACATCCGCCGGCGACAACCGGAGGGCCTCGTCCCGGCGCCTGCTCTTAGAGAGTTCTTAAGTCCGCTCACTATCCACGTGTCCATGGATCCCAAGATCGCCCCACCCGGCCGCCGCCCCCGGGCCCGCACCGGTACGCGCGTACTCGCCGCCTCCCTCGTCCTGACCGCCACCGCCACCGTCGGCGCCTCCGGGTGCAGCAGCCGGGCGGTGGCCGGGCCCGTGACCGGGCGGCACGTCGACATCCCCGTCCGGGGCGGCACGGTCACCGTGGACACCGGCACCCTCGCGGTGAACGCCCGTACCGCGGACGGCAGGAGCCTGGCCCTGTCCGCGCCGTCCGGCACCGGCCTCGGCACGCCGGGCCCGGTCGAGCGCACCGGTGACGGTGCCCGCTGGAGCTACCCGGAGAAGGGGCTGACGGTCACCGCCCGCCCGGACCACGGGCGGCTGCGGGTCAGCATGAAGGCGGACCGGGACGGCTCGGTGACCTGGCCGGTGACCGGCACCGACCGGGCCGTGTCGTCCGTACAGCTGCCGCGCGGCGAGGGCCTGGACATCCCCGTACGCGACACGTTCTGGAACTCGGAACGGGGCGGGCTCACCGGTGACGCGATCGACCTGGGCCAGCTCGAACTGCCCCTGTGGGGGAACACCCTGGGCAAGGGCCACGGCGTCAGCTACCTCGCGCCCACCGACCTCGGCACCTCCCTGAAGTTCCGCTCCGACGGCGGCCGGCTCGGCACCTCCGCCACCCACGACTTCAACGGCGGCGACGGCACCCGCGACTACACCGTCACCATCGCCCTCACCGACGGCAACCCCGTCGCCCCCGGCACCGACTACCGCGCCTGGCTCACCGAGCACGGACAGCTCGGCAGCCTCCGCGACAAAATCCGGCGCAACCCGGCCACCGGCAAGCTGCTCGGCGCCTTCCACGCCTACGTGTGGGGCGACGCGCGCAAGGCCGCGGGCGTCGAGGAGCTGCGCAAGCTGGGCGTGGACCGGATGTGGCTCGGCTACGACTCCGGGCCGCACCCGATGGACGCCGCCGCCGTCCGGGCCGCTCAGAAGGCGGGCTACCTGGTGGGCCCGTACGACACCTTCGCCAACGGGCAGGACCCGAAGACCGCCGACTCCCCCACCTCCCGGTGGCCCGGGACGGTCTACCCGGACTTCTGCGTGCGCGACGCCGACGGGAAACCGGCGACCGGTTTCGGCAACCGCGGCTGCTACCTCAGCTCCCGCGCCTTCGAGCAGGCCGAGCCGCGCCACCACTACCTCGCCGACCGCACCCGCGCGATGACCGCCAACGGCGCCGACAGCTACTTCCTCGACGTCGACGCGACCGGCGAGCTGTTCCGCGACCACAGCGCCGCCCACCCGATGACCAAGGCCGGGGACCGGGAGAACCGGCTCGCCCGGATGCGGCGGCTCGCCGGGAAGCTGGTGCTGGGCTCGGAGAGCGCGCAGTCCTGGGCGAACGGGGTGCTGGCCTTCGACCACGGCGCGGCCACCCCGGTCGCCGACGGACTGTGGAAGCTCCAGCGCGACAGGAAGAACTGGGGCGGCTACTACCCGGAGAACGCCCCCACCGCGTTCTTCAAGCCGGTGCGGCTGCCGGCCGACGTGGCGAAGGCGATGTACGACCCGGCCTACCGGGTGCCGCTGTACGAGACCGCGCTGCACAGCTCGCTCGTCAACGCCGAACGCTGGGAGCTGTCGTACGAGAAGCTGCCCGCGCAGAAGACCGGCCGCGCGCTGCTCGCGATGCTCTACAACATCCCGCTGAACTTCGTGCTCGACGGGGCGTCCCTGAAGAAGTCCGGGCCGGAACTGGCCGCCCTGCAGAAGTACTTCTCGCCGCTGCACAAGGCGGCGGGCACCGAGAAGCTGACCTCGTTCCGGCGACTGACCGCCGACAACCTGGTGCAGCGTACGGAGTTCGGTGACGGCAAGCTCACCGTCACCGCCAACTTCGGCAAGACCACCTACGCCGGTCTCCCGGCAGGCTGTGTGGATGCCCAGCTGCGCGGCGACCGGCAGCCGCGGCGCCTGTGCCCGGCGAAGGCCGGGGGCTGAGCGCGGCCCGGGACCGACCTGGGGCCGACGACGAAAGGAGGGCGGACGTCCGGTGGACGTCCGCCCTCTGCGTCTCGTGGGGCCGGTGACGTGCCGTGGGCGCCCGTGGCACCCGGCCGGGCGTCACCGGACCGGCCGTCGGCTACTCGCCGTGGCGGCTCCGGCCGCCCTTCTGACCGGCTTCGGCGGCCCGCTCACGGTCGTTGGCGAAGTTGCCACCGCTCTCGTGGCCGCCCTTCTGGCCGGCCTCGGCCGCCCGCTGCGGGTCGTTGGCGAAGTTGCCGCCACTCTCGTGGCCGCCCTTCTGACCGGCCTCGGCGGCCCGCTGCGGGTCATTGGCGAAGTTGCCACCGCTCTCGTGGCCACCCTGCTGACCGGCGCGTGCGGCCTTCTCGCGGTCGTTGGCGAAGTTGCCGGGGTTGGTGGACTCAGCCATCATCACTCACCCTTACTTCGATCGTGGCTGTTTCCTTCCAGTCCATCGCGTAACCGGCCTTCCGGACACTAAACACCTCTCAGCGGACAGAATCCGCGTATCCGGCCGACGCGGGCAGAGCCTGTCCGGCGTACCTCACGCGCCCTGCCTCCCCACCGGCCCACCGGCCCGCCTCCCTACGGGCAGGCCACCACCTGCCCCGCGTACGACAGCCCGCCGCCGAAGCTCAGCAGCAGGACGGGGCCGCCGGGCGGCAGGTCGCGGCGCTCGACCAGCTTCGACAGCGCGAGGGGCACGGACGCGGCGGACGTGTTCCCGGAGTCGGCCACGTCCCGGGCGACCACCACGTGCTCGGGCAGGCCGAGCTGCTGCACCACGGACTCGATCATGCGCAGGTTGGCCTGGTGGGTGACGACCCCGGCCAGGTCGGCGAGGCCGATGCCGGCCCGCTCGCAGGCTTCCCGGGCCAGCGGGGCGAGTTCGGTGGTGACCCAGCGGAACACCGTCTGCCCGTCCTGCGCGAAGTGCGGGTGCCAGTCGCCCATCAGGCGCACCGCCTGGGCGCGGGTCGGGTCGGAGCCCCAGACGACGGGCCCGATCCGCTCGGACTCCGCGGCGCTCACCACGGCGGCTCCCGCGCCGTCGCCGAGCAGCACGCAGGTGCTGCGGTCGGTCCAGTCGGTCACGTCCGACATCTTCTCCGCGCCGATGACCAGGGCGTGCCGGGCGGCGCCCGCGCGGACCGCGTGGTCGGCGGTGGCGAGCGCCGTACAGAAGCCCGCGCAGCCGTTGTTCAGGTCGTACGCGACGGCCGAGGGGATGCCCAGCCGGGCCGCGACCTGGGCGGCGGTGGACGGGCAGCGGTCGATGGCCGAGCAGGTCGCCACGGTGATCAGGCCGATGTCGGCGGGCTCCAGCCCGGCCGCGGCCAGGGCCTTGGCGGCGGCGCCGGCGGCCAGGTCGGTGACGGACTCCGCGTCGGCGATCCGGCGGGTGGCGATGCCGGTACGCCGCCGGATCCACTCGTCGCTGGTGTCGACCATCCCGGCCAGGTCGTCGTTGGTCAGGACACGGGACGGCTGGTGGTGGCCCAGCGCGGCGATACGGGTTCCCGGCACGTTCTCTCCTCGGGTCGCCGTCCGCACGCACGGCGTACGGACGGTAAGAGCGGTGTGATCGGTGTCTTCGGTACGGGCGGTGCGGACGGTGTCGGCGGCACCGGCCGGAAATATAGCAACCGATCGGTCGGAAGCTAATTGCGGGACCCCGGGGACCGCGCTGGCTACGATGGCGCCATGAGTCCACGCAAGTCCGTCGCCGAGTCCCGCCGGACCCGGGACCGGATCATCGACCGCAGCATCGCGATCGCCTCGGTCGAAGGGCTGGACGGGCTGACCATCGGCCGCCTCGCCACCGACCTGGGCATGAGCAAGGCCGGTGTGCTCGGCCACTTCGGCACCAAGGAGGCGCTCCAGCTCGCCTCCCTGGACGGCGCGTCCGCGATCTTCTCCAGGGCGGTGTGGGAACCCGCCGCGCACCTGGCGCCCGGCCTGCCCCGGCTCCGGGCCATCTGCGAGTACTGGATCACCTACCTGGAACGCGAACACGGCGCCTTCCCCGGCGGCTGCTTCTTCACCACGGCGGCGGTCGAGTTCGACGCGCGGGTGGGCCCCATCCGGGACGCGGTGGTGCGCCGCTCCACCCTCTGGCGCCGCCGCCTGGCCAACGAGGTCCGGTACGCCGTCGAGGCCGGCGAACTGCCCCCGGGCACCGACCCCGACCAGCTCGTCTTCGAACTGATCGGCCTCTACACGGGCCTCAACCAGGCCATCCAGCTCTTCGCCGACCCCATGGCCCAGGACCGCACCCGGCGCGCCCTCGCCCGGCTGCTGGCCCCCGCGCCGGAGCAGGAGGACCGGTGACCGACGCGCGCCGGACGCCCGTGGCGGATCTGCTCCGGACCGAGATAGAGGTCATCTGGCCCACGGACGGGCGGGGCCGCTTCCAGGGCCCCCACCACATGGTGATCGCCGTCTCGGCCGACGGCCGGCACCAGGTGGCGGCCGTCGCCGACCACCTCCCGGACGCGCTCGCCGCCGACCTGATGGCAGCCGCGACCACGGAGACCGCGGCCGGCGGGCCGGAGTTACCGCCCGCCGGCGAACCCGCCGACCGGACCGCCGCCCCGTCCGCCCCGCCACCCGCCGCCCTGCCCCGCCTCCGCCACCTGCTGGCGGCGCACCTCGGCCCCGTACACGTCGTCGCAGGCCCGAGCTACCTCATCCACCCCGACCGGCTCCGCTTCACCCCGACCGCGCCCGTGGTCCGTTCCGACACCCCGGACCCCGCCGCGCTCGCGTCCCTGCGTACCGCCAACCCCGGCAACTGGGACACCGACGAATGGCACGACCTGCTGGACGGGAGACTGGGCTGGTGGGCCATGGCCCTCGACCCCGCCGATCCGTCCCGGGTCGTCTCGATCTGCCACACTCCCTGCTGGACCGAGCACGGTGCGGAAGCCGGCACCTGGACCCGCCCCGGGCACCGCGGCCGGGGCCACGCCGCCACGGTCACCGCCGCCTGGGCCCGCCTGCTGGCCCCCACCGGCCGCCACCTCTTCTACAGCACGTCCGGCCCCAACCGCTCCTCCCAGAACGTCGCCGCCCGCCTGGGCCTCCAGCCCCTGGGCCACCTGTGGAAACTTTCGCCCCCGGCCGGCATCGCGCTCTAGCCTCCGGCTGCCCGCTCACGAGGGGAGCGGGTGCCCTGTCGTGGCGTCCACATGGGCCGGGATCTCGTCGTGGCGATCGCCGACCGTCGCCGTCCCGGTCGGCTCGAACATGAGGATCGCGGCGCCGGACGGGGCGTACGGCTTGTGCTCCGTACCCCGGGGGACGGTGAAGACCGCGCCTTGCGGGAGCACGACCGTGCGCTCCCCCGCGGGCTCACGGAGGGAGATGCGCAGTTCGCCGTCGAGCACCAGGAAGAACTCGTCGGTGTCGTCGTGGGCGTGCCAGATGTGTTCGCCGTGGACCTTGGCAACGCGTACGTCGTAGTCGTTGACGCGGGTGACGATGCGCGGGCTCCACACGGCGTCGAAAGAGGCCAGGGCCTCGCCGAGGGCAAGAGGTTCGGTGCTCATGGGCTCATCGTTCCGCCTGCCGCACGGTCGGCGTGAGTGCTAGGAATCGCATATGGCGCAAGAATCCTCGCATGCGGTCCGGGCGGCCGGCCCGCACCGCGTCGTCGTCATCGTGGACGAGAACTCGAACCCCTTCGAACTCGGGTGCGCGACCGAGATCTTCGGCCTGCGCAGACCCGAGACCGGCCGCGACCTCTACGATTTCAGGCTCTGCTCGCCCGCGCCCCGCACGCTGATGCGGGACGGGTTCTTCACGCTCACGGGAGTCGCGGACCTGGAAGCGGCCGACGCGGCGGACACCCTGATCGTCCCCAACCGGCCCGACATCGAGGTGCCGCGCCGTCCGGCCGTGCTCGATGCCGTCCTGCGGGCGCACGCGCGGGGCGCGCGCCTGGTCGGTTTCTGCAGCGGTGCCTTCACCCTGGCCGAGGCGGGGGTCCTCGACGGGCGCCGGGCCACCGCGCACTGGCAGTGGGCGGAATCCTTCCGGGCCCGCTTCCCGTCCGTACGGCTCGAACCGGACGTGCTCTTCGTGGACGACGGCGACATCCTCACCGCCGCGGGGAGCGCCGCCGCGCTCGACCTCGGGCTGCACATCGTCCGCCGCGACCACGGCGCGGAGATCGCCAACGCCGTGAGCCGGCGGCTGGTCTTCGCCGCCCACCGCGACGGCGGACAGCGGCAGTTCGTCGAGCGGCCGGTGCCCGACGTGCCGGACGAGTCCTTGGCGCCGGTCCTGGCCTGGGCTCAGGAACGGCTGGACTCGGCCCTGACCGTGTCCGAACTCGCAGCACGGGCGGCGGTCAGTCCGGCGACCCTGCACCGCCGCTTCCAGGCTCAGCTGGGCACGACGCCGCTGGCGTGGCTCACGGGGGAACGGGTCGCCCTGGCGTGCCGGTTGATCGAACGGGGAGAGTCACGCTTCGACGTGGTCGCGCGGCGCACCGGGCTGGGCACCGCGGCCAACCTGCGCGCGCTGATGCGCCGCGAGACCGGCCTCAACCCCTCTGCGTACCGGCGCCGGTTCGGACCGGAGGCAGGCTGAAGCCCAGGCATCTTCCATGGCGGCGCCCAGGCTCGGCACGCGGTCTGTCACCGGTGTTCCTCGGCCGCCCCCTGACCCACCGCTTCCAGATAGCGCAGCACCGCGAGGACGCGGCGGTGGTCCGTCTCGGACGGTGGGAGGTCCAGCTTGGTGAAGATGTGGGCGATGTGCTTCTCGACGGCGCGTTCGGTGACGGTGCAGGCGGCGGCGATGGCCTGGTTGGTGCGCCCCTGGGCCATCTGGGAGAGCACGTCGCGTTCGCGTGGCGTGAGGGTGGCCAGCGCGTCCGTACGCCGTCCCGCGCCGAAGAACTGGGTGACGACCTCCGGGTCCAGCGCCGTGCCGCCCGCCGCGACCCGCTCCAGCGCGTCCACGAACTCGCCGATGTCCACCACCCGTTCCTTGAGCAGGTAGCCGACGCCCGCCGCCCCGCCGCCCAGCAGCTGCGCCGCGTACCCGGTCTCCACGTACTGGGAGAAGATCAGTACGCCGGTGCCGGGGTGCTCCCGGCGGATGGCGACGGCCGCGCGCAGGCCCTCGTCGGTGTGGCCGGGCGGCAGCCGGATGTCCACGACCGCGGCGTCCGGACGGTGTTCGGCGACCGCGTCCCGCAGCGCCCCGGCGTCGCCGACGGCCGCCGCGACCGTCACCCCGCGCAGGCCGAGGAGCTGCACCAGTCCGTCCCGCAGGATCGCGGAATCCTCGGCGATGACGACGCGCATGGGGCCTGCTTTCGGTACGGGGGGCGGCAAACGGAGCTGGTACGCGCGGGGGCGTGCGTACGGGGTCATGCCCGCGGGATGCGGACGGTGACCACCGTAGGGCCGCCGGGCGGGCTGTCGCAGGTCAGGGTGCCGTCCACGGTACGGACCCGGTCGCGCAGCCCGGTGAGCCCACTGCCCGCGCCGACCACCGCGCCACCGCGGCCGTCGTCCCGGACGACCAGCCGCAGTACGTCCCGGCCGACGGCCGCCCGTTTCCCGCCCGCGCCCCGCGCCGCCGGGTCCGGCCCGCTGGTCACCTCCATGGCGACCCGGGAAGCGCCGCTGTGTTTCACGGCGTTGGCCAGCAGTTCGGCGGCGCAGAAGTAGACGATGGATTCGACGGCCGGGGACGGCCGGCGGTCCGCCGTCCCGGCCGACAGGGTGACCGGCAGGGCGCTGTCGGCGGCGAGCGTGGCGAGCGCCACGTCCAGCCCCTGGTCCAGGACGGGCGGGTGGATGCCCCGTACGAGGTGCCGCAGGTCGGCGACGGCCTGCTGCGCGTTGCCCTGCGCGGTCTCCACCACGGCCAGCAGCTCGTCCCGGTCCGCGCCCGCGCCGATCATTTCGCGGATCACCGTGAGGTGCATGCCCAGCCCCACCAGCCGGGCCTGTGTGCCGTCGTGCAGGTCGCGTTCGATGCGGCGGAGCGTCGCCGCGGCGTCCTCGACGGCGTGCGCACGGGTCTCCTCCAGGGTGCGGATGCGCTGCGCGGACCGGTCGGGGCCGAGCAGCGACCGCAGCAGGAGGCGGTGCGGCGCCTGGGCCTGCCGCAGCAGCCAGGGCGCGGCGAGCAGCAGTACGGCCCCGGTGGCGACCACCAGCGGCCAGCGCGGCCAGGAGTCGAACTCCACCCCGTTCACCTGGAGGGAGACATGGCGCTCGGTGCCGTCCGGGTCCCGGGTGGTGAGGTAGTTGACGTGCCGGAGGACGGGGTGGGCGAGGAAGAGCAGCCCGTACACGTACGTCATCAGGACGACCAGCAGCGGGGCGACGGCCGTGCACGGCGCGAGCAGCGCGCAGCCGGCCGCCCGCCACCCGGCCCGGTCGCCGAGCACCGCCCGCCGCCGGCCGAGCGGCCCGCTGCCGCCGCGCCGCCCGGGCGTCTCGATCTCCAGCCCGAGCAGCCCGCGCGCCATGCCGCGCTGCGCGGCGCCGAGGGCCGTCGCCCCTCGTACGGTCAGCGCCATCAGCCACGGCCCCAGCGCCGTCCACGCCAGCACCGTGCTCACCAGGAGCCCCACCACGACCAGCGCCAGGCCGAGCAGCGCGACCGGCAGCCCGAGCACGGCGTGCAGCACCGCGGCCAGCGCCCGCGGGGTGAAGGGCGCGAGGAGGCGACGGCGCAGGCGGTGGGCGGGCGGGGGGAGCACGGGTGCGGGCATGGCCGTCAACCTACGGCCGGGCCCGCGCCCCTCACACCCCGCCCTCCCCCGCGCTGAGGGCAGCGTTCCCCACGGGAAACAGCGCAGATGCGGCCGGGTAACAGCCGGACCGCACGCTGGCGGACATGACCTCCCAGCAGCGTGTAGTGGTGATCGGCGGCGGCATGGCCGCCGCCCGGCTCGCCCAGCGCCTCGGCACGGCCGCCGCCGGCAGCGGCGGCCCGGCGCTCACCGTCCTCGGTGAGGAGCCGCACGCGCCGTACAACCGCGTCCTGCTCGCCGAGGTGCTGGCCGGCCGGTACGCGCAGGAGGTCATCACCCTGCCCGCCCCGCACGACGCGGTGCGGTGGCTGGGCGGGGTACGGGCGGTACGGGTCGACCGGGAGAGCCGTACGGTGCAGTGCGACGACGGACGGGCGGTCCCGTACGACCGGCTCGTCCTCGCGACCGGCTCCAACCCCGTGCTGCCGCCGCTCCGCGGGCTCTTCCCGCCCGGCCAGGACGATCTGCCGCACGGCGTCCACCCGTTCCGCACCATGGACGACTGCACGGCGCTCGCGGCTGCCGCCGCCCGGCCCGGCGCCCGCGCCGTGGTGATCGGCGGCGGACTGCTCGGTGTCTCGGCCGCCCGCGCGCTGGCCGAGCGCGGCGTACCGGTCCTGCTGGCCCAGCAGGGCGAGCACCTGATGGAGCGCCAGTTGGATGCCGGGGCCGCGGCCCTGCTCCGCGCCCATCTGGAAGCGCTGGGCGTGGAGGTCCACACGGAGTGCCGGGTACGCGGGCTGCGCGTCGAGGACGGTTCCGTACGGGCCGTGGAACTCGCGGACGGCTATGTGCCCGACGCCGGCCTGGTCGTCCTCGCCTGCGGGGTACGGCCCCGCGTCGGCCTCGCCCGGGCGGCCGGGCTGCCGGTCGATCGCGGCATCGTCGTGGACGACCACCTGCGTACGGCCGATCCCCGCATCCACGCGATCGGCGACTGCGCGCAGCACGACGGCCTGGTGTACGGCCTGGCCGGTGCCGCCCTCGAACAGGCCGACCTGCTGGCGGAGATCCTCACCACGGAGGCGGAGGCGGAGGCGGAGGCGCCGGACGCCTCGGCACCCGCCCGTACGGACCCGGCCGCCGGCCCGCCCGCCCGCTACCGCGGCACCCGCGCCCTCACCCGCCTCACCCTCACCGGCCGCGGGCCCGGACCGGCGCCCGCTCCCCCGGCCCCCCTGGACCTGGCCGCCTTCGGCACCCCCTCCCCCGGGCCCGGCGACGACGTGATCCACCTGTCCGACGCCACCCGCAGCGCCTACCGCAAGGTCATCGTCCGCGGCGACCGCCTGGTCGGCGGCATCCTCCTCGGCGACCTCGGCGCCGTCGGCACCCTCGCCCGTACCTGGGAGGCCGACGCCCCGCTCCCGCCGGCGCCCCTCCTGCATCTGCTCACCACCGATCCCGCCACCCCATCCCGTACCGACGGAGGCTCCTGACCATGGCTGCTACCGCCGTTCCCACCCTCGTGCTCATCGGCCACGGCATGGTCGGCCAGCGCTTCCTCGAAGCCCTCGCCGACCGCGGCGTGACCGGGCGGGCCCGGGTGGTCGTGCTGTGCGAGGAGCCCCGCCCCGCCTACGACCGGGTCCAGCTCACCTCGTACTTCTCCGGCCGCACCCCGGAGGACCTGGCGCTCGCCGACCCGGACTTCATGGCCCGGCACGGCATCGAACTCCACCTCGGCGACCCGGCCACCGCCATCGACCGCGCGGCGCGCACCGTCACCGCCCGCTCCGGCCTGACGGTCACCTACGACACGCTCGTCCTGGCCACCGGCTCGTACCCCTTCGTACCGCCGGTGCCCGGCGCGGACAGCACCGGCTGCTTCGTCTACCGGACCGTCGAAGACCTGCTCGCCATCGAGGAGTACGCCAAGAACTCCCGCACCGGCACGGTCGTCGGCGGCGGCCTGCTCGGCCTGGAGGCGGCCGGCGCGCTCAACGGGCTCGGCCTGCGGACCCACATCGTCGAGTTCCAGCCACGGCTGATGGCGGTCCAGGTGGACGAGGGCGGCGGCAGCGCGCTGCGCCGTACCGTCGAGGACATGGGCCTGCGCGTCCACACGGGCGTCGGCGGCAAGGAGATCGTCGCGGACGAGGACGGCGCCGTACGGGCCATGGAGCTGTCCGACGGCTCCCGCGTCGAGACCGACCTGGTGGTCTTCTCTGCGGGGGTGCGCCCGCGCGACCGGCTCGCCCGGGACTGCGGGCTGGCGGTGGGCGAGCGCGGCGGCATCGTCGTGGACGAGCGGTGCCGTACCGGGGACCCCGCCGTGTACGCGATCGGCGAGTGCGCGCTGGCCGCCGACGGCAGGGTCTACGGCCTGGTGGCGCCCGGTTACGAGATGGCCGAGACGGCGGCGGCCGCCATCGCCGGCGAAACCGGGGGGCCCGCCTTCACCGGCGCCGACACCTCGACCAAGCTCAAGCTCCTCGGCGTGGACGTGGCCTCCTTCGGCGACGCGCACGGCACCACCTCCGGCTGTCTCGACGTCGTCTACGCCGATTCACGGTCCGGCGTGTACAAGAAGCTGGTCATCGGAGCGGACGGCGAACTGCTCGGCGGTGTGCTGGTCGGCGACGCCGACTCGTACGGCCTGCTGCGCCCGCTCACCGGCACCGTGCCGCCCCTCGCCCCGGAACAGCTCGTGCTGCCCGCGGGCACCGGCGCCCCGGCCGCCCTCGGGCCCGCCGCGCTCCCCGACGACGCGGTGATCTGCAACTGCCACAACGTCACCAAGGGCACCATCCGCTCCGCGGTCTCCGAGCACTCCTGCACCACCGTTCCCGAGGTGAAGAAGTGCACCAAGGCGGGCACCGGCTGCGGCAGTTGCGTCAAGGCGCTGACCACCCTGGTCAATGACGAGCTGACGGCCGGCGGCGTGGTGGTCGACCAGGGCCTGTGCGGCTGCTTCCCGCACACCCGCGCCGAGCTGTACGAGATCGTCCGCACCCGCCGCCTCACCTCGTACGCCGAGCTGCTCGACGGCCACGGCCGGGACGCGGCGCGCGGCGGCGAGGGCTGCGAGACCTGCAAGCCGACGGTGGCCTCGATCATCGCCTCCCTCGCCCCCACGGTCGGCGCCGACGGATACGTCCTGGACGGCGAGCAGTCCGCCCTCCAGGACACCAACGACCACTTCCTCGCCAACCTCCAGCGCAACGGCTCCTACTCGGTCGTACCGCGCGTCCCCGGCGGGGAGATCACCCCGGAGAAACTGATCGTCATCGGTGAGGTGGCCCGCGACTTCGGCCTCTACACGAAGATCACCGGCGGCCAGCGCATCGACCTGTTCGGCGCCCGCGTCGACCAGCTCCCGCGCATCTGGGCCCGCCTGGTGGACGCCGGGTTCGAGTCGGGACACGCGTACGGGAAGGCCCTGCGCACGGTGAAGTCCTGCGTCGGACAGACCTGGTGCCGCTACGGCGTCCAGGACTCCGTCCGCATGGCCATCGACCTCGAACTGCGCTACCGGGGCCTGCGCTCCCCGCACAAGCTCAAGTCCGCGGTCTCCGGCTGCGCGCGGGAGTGCGCCGAGGCCCGCGGCAAGGACTTCGGCGTCATCGCCACCTCCCACGGCTGGAACCTGTACGTCGGCGGCAACGGCGGCGCCGACCCGCGCCACGCCGACCTGCTCGCCCAGGACCTGTCCGACGCCGAGCTGATCCGTCTGATCGACCGCTTCCTGATGTTCTACATCCGCACCGCCGACCGCCTGGAGCGCACCTCCGCCTGGCTGGAGCGCATCGAGGGCGGCCTCGACCACGTACGCGACGTCGTCGTGCACGACTCCCTGGGGCTCTGCGACGAGCTGGAGTCCCTGATGGCCGCGCACGTGTCGGCCTACCGCGACGAGTGGGCCGACACCCTCGCCGACCCCGAGCGCCTCGCCCGCTTCGTCTCCTTCGTCAACGCCCCCGACGCCCCCGACCCGGCCGTCCGCTTCGTCCCGGAGCGCGACCAGATCAAGCCGGACCTCCCCCTGCTGGCCGGCCCGGTCCTCCCCGTACGCACCGGGACCGACGCCCCGGCCACCGCCGACGCCCACGCCGCGGCCGGTGCCCCGGCCGCCCGCACCCTGGAAGGGACCGCCGCCCGATGAGCCCCATGACACTCGCCGTAGAACTCCCCGCGCCGAAGGACGCCGAGGGACTCGCCGCGCACCGGAACGAGGACGGCCGCTGGTTCCCGGTGTGCGACCGGTCCGTGCTGGTCCCCGGGCGGGGCGTCGCCGCCCTCCTCCCGGACGGCGGGCAGGTGGCCCTGTTCCTGGACCGCGCGGGCCGCCCGTACGCCATCGGCAACCGCGACCCGTTCACCGGCGCGTACGTCCTCTCGCGCGGTCTGACCGGCTCCGCGGACGGCCGTCCGTTCGTCGCCTCGCCCCTCCTCAAGCAGCGCTTCGACCTGGAGACGGGCACCTGCCTCGACGACCCGGCGGTGTCGGTACCCGTCTACCGGGTGCGGGACATCGGCGCCGGGGAGTGACGGGTCAGCTGTTCCCGCTGCTCACCTCGTACGTCCCGAAGTGCCATGTCCGGTGGTCGCCGAGGATCTTCGAGGCGTGGTCGAAGGAGACCTTCAGGTCGGTGACGGTCAGCCCGTGCTGCGTCGGCGTCGCGCCCGGCGCGCAGCCGACCTCCACCGGCTTGAAGTTCGCGAAGAACTGCGGCCCGAAGTCCCCGGACGGCGTGCTCCGGTAGTGGCTGAGCAGGAAGCTCCAGTCCGCTTCCCGGTACACCGCGCCGAGCCGCTCCCCCTTCGACGTCACGTCGAAGGCGGTGGCCCGGTCGAAGACCCCGTCCCGGCCCGTACAGCCATATGTACGCGTCACATCCGCCGTGGCGGAGAACCACCCGTCCTCCGCCACCCCCTGCTGGAAGGCGGGCTGGTCCCGTACGCCGCTGAGCTTCGCGGAGAAGGAGAAGCCGCCGCAGCCGGGGGTGGGCCAGTAGTCCTTGATGTAGAGGTTGCACTTGTGCGGCCCGAAGTAGGCGGTGGGATCGGGCCGGTACGGGTTGGGCACGATGGCCTTGAAGAGGTCGGCCGCCATGCCGGGAACGGGCGGCGTCGTCACCTTCCCGGCGTTCCCGCCGCCGGCGGCAGCCCCGGCCTCCGCCGCGCTCCGCGCTCCGCCCGTGCCGCCCGCCTGCGCCGCCACCGAGCCGCCCAGCGTCAGTCCCGCCCCCACCAGCACCGCCACGAGCCCTCTGCTCACCGCACTCCGCACGGACATGCCCGCCCCCTCGCCGCCCGTCCGGCCCTGCCGGTCCCGTTTCGCTTGCCGGGTTCCGCTTGTCCGGTCCGCTTGTCCAGTTCCTGACAACACCCGTGATTGCGCCAAATTACCCCCTTCCTGCCCCTTGGGGGCGGCTATCCTCCCTCTCCACACATACGGACTCCCGGCCACCGCGGTCCCGCCGCACCTGGGCGTACCCTGGTGCCCCCGATGCCCCGACGAAGGAGCGCAGCAGGCGTGACGCGTTGGAACACGAGCCACATCCCGGACCAGACGGGCCGCTCCGCGGTCGTCACCGGGGCCAACAGCGGTATCGGCTATGTCACCGCCCGCGAGCTGGCGCGCCGTGGCGCCCGGGTCGTGCTGGCCTGCCGCAACGAGTCGCGCGGCCATACCGCGCTCGCCCGGCTGCGGTCCGAAGTACCCGCCGCCGAGGCCGAGTTCCGCCGGCTCGACCTGGCCGACCTGAAATCCGTACGGGACTTCGCGGCGGGTCTCGACGACTTCGACGGCGACCGCCTGGACCTCCTCATCAACAACGCGGGGGTCATGGCGCTCCCGCAGCGCCGCACCGCCGACGGCTTCGAGATGCAGTTCGGGACGAACCACCTCGGCCACTTCGCGCTCACCGGCCTCCTCCTGCCCAAGCTGCTCGGCACGCCCGGCGCGCGCGTCGTCACCGTCTCCAGCGGCTTCCACGCGCTGGCCAACGTGAAGCTGAGCGACCTGAACAGCGAGCGCGGCTATCACCGCTGGATCGCCTACGGCCGCTCCAAGAGCGCCAACCTGCTCTTCGTCCACGAGCTGTCGCGCCGCCTGGCGCAGGCCGGTTCACAGGTACTGGCCGTCGCGGCACACCCGGGGTACGCGGACACCAACCTCCAGACCGCCGGGGTCCGGATGGAGGGGCGTACGCGTGCCGAGCGTGCCGTGACGCTGCTGAACCGCCTTGTCGCGCAGCCCGCCGAGGCCGGCGCGCTGCCCACACTGTGCGCCGCCACCGCGCCGCACATGAAGCCGGACGCGTTCCTCGGCCCGCGCGGCGGCCTGCGCGGCGGACCCGCGTCGTCGTTCCGCGCGCCGTGGACCACCGACGACGCGACCGCGGAACGGCTGTGGGCGGCTTCGGAGGAGCTCACCGGCGTGACGTACGCATTCGGCGGGGCGAGCGCCTGACGGGGGCCGCAGGGGCAGGGGCCGCCGGGGCCCTCACCGCAGCCCGGATGCCTCGAAGATCTCGCGGGCCCCGTCGCGGTCGACGCGGTCGCCGAGCGCCCGCAGCACGTGGCTGCCCGAGCGCAGCAGGCCGCGTTCGCGGGACTGCCGGGCGCCGGTGTCCAGCAGGTGCCACAGGGCCGGGTTGGCGGTAAGGACCTTCGGGTCGAATTCGACCCGGCCGCCCGCGACGTCGCGCAGCACGAGCCGGGGCGCCATCCCGTCGCTGCGGTGCACGAGGACCAGCAGGTCGGTACGGACCCGGCGCTCGCGCAGCAGCCCGCGGACGGCGAGCCAGTCCGTGCCGGCCGTCACCCGTGCCGGAAAGAGCGCCGCGAGGAGCACCACCGCGATGGCCGTCCAACAGGCCGCGCGCAGCGGGTCGAGGGTGTGGTTGGCCAGGTCGACGCCGAGCATGAGGGTGAACACCCCGGCCGTGCAGCAGGCCGCCGTGCGCAGTTCGGACGCCCAGCGGCGGTCCCGGTACGCCGTCGGGCCGTGCACCGGGGGTGGAAGGGCGCCCCTCTGCCCGGCGTGCCCCTGCCCGGTCTGCCCCACCCCGGCGTACCCCGCCCGCGTATGCCGTCCATCGTCTGCCTCCCGGTCTCGCCGCGCGCCGCCGTCCGTGCCGTCTCCGCCGCCCTCGCCGTGGGCCGTGGAGCCGGCCCCGGGTTCGCCTCGCCGTCCCATGGCCGCGACGCTAGGACGGTGGTGCCGGGACCAGCGGGACGTTGATGCGTCACTGATGACGGTCTGGTCAACCTTGACGCGGCGCTGACGGCTCCGAGCGCCCCCGTCGGCCGTACCTCCGCGCTCCGCCGGCCGCGGCGCGCGACCGGTGGCACCCCCACCCGGTGCTACACCCATCAGTCCGCGTCGGCCCGCCCCCACCGGGCATCAAGAAACCGCGAAGATGCCCGGTGCACCCGCAAAGGCCACGCCAAGAACCCGCGCGCCCGTACGAACCAGCACCCACGCTGGGCTGGCCCTGTCACCGGGGCCCTTTTTCCGCCGCGCACGGAGGTACGACGCAAGATGTCGATGGTGTGGAAGCCCACGGGCCGGGCCACGGGCCAAAAGCCCCCGGATACCGGGTCCGCCGGCCGGAACCCCGCTCCGGGGACGCCCGCGACCGGCCCCGCGCCCGAACCGGACGCCCGGCACCGCCTGACCTCCGTACAGGGCCTCGCCGCCCTCTCCCTCGACGCGATGGCGTCGGTCGCGTACGGACCCGAGTCCATCGTCCTGGTCCTGGCCGCCGCCGGCGCCCACGGCCTCGGCTTCACCCTGCCCGTCACCCTCGGCATCGCCGCCCTGCTCGCGGTCCTGGTCGCCTCGTACCGGCAGGTGATCGCGGCGTTCCCGAACGGCGGCGGCTCGTACGCCGTCGCGAAGACCCACCTCGGACGCCGTACGGCCCTGGTCGCCGCGGCCTCCCTCATCCTCGACTACGTACTGAACGTGGCGGTGTCCGTGACGGCCGGCGTCGCCGCGCTGACCTCCGCCTTCCCGGCGCTGTACGGCGAGCGGCTGTGGCTGTGCCTGGCCGTGCTCGTGCTGGTGACCGGCGTGAACCTGCGCGGCATCGTCGACTCGGCGAAGGCGTTCATCCTGCCCACCGCCGTCTTCGTGGGCTCGATCCTCGCCCTCGTCGCGGTCGGCCTCTTCCGGGACGCGCCCGTCTCCACGCTGTCGGCCGACGGCCACGCCTCCGTCCTCACCGGCAACGCGACCTCCGTCGGCGCGCTCCTGCTCCTGAAGGCGTTCGCCTCCGGGTGCTCGGCACTGACCGGTGTCGAGGCGGTGGCCAACGCCGTACCGTCCTTCCGGGCCCCCGCCGCCAAGCGCGCGCAGCGCACCGAGGTCGCCCTGGGCGCGCTGCTCGGCGTCATGCTGATCGGCCTGTCCGTCCTCATCGGGCGTTTCCACCTCCAGCCGGTGGAGGGCGTCACCGTCCTCGCGCAGCTCGCGGACGCGGCGCTCGGCCACAACTGGGCTTTCTACGTCGTGCAGTTCGCCACCATGGTGCTGCTCGCGCTGGCCGCCAACACGTCGTTCGGCGGGCTGCCGGTCCTGATGGGCCTGCTGGCCCGCGACAACTACCTGCCGCACGTCTTCGGCCTCAAGGCCGACCGGCAGGTGCACCGGCACGGCGTCCTGGCGCTGGCCGCCGTCGCCGCCCTGCTCCTCGTCTTCTCCGGCGGCGACGTGAACACCCTCGTCCCGCTCTTCGCCATCGGGGTGTTCGTCGGCTTCACCATCTGCCAGGTGGGCATGGTGCGGCACTGGCGGCAGGAACGTTCCGCCCCGGGCCGGCGCGGCAAGGCCGTCCTGAACGGTACCGGCGCCCTGTTGACCGGCGTCTCGGCCGTCGTCGTCACGGCCACCAAGTTCACCGAGGGCGCCTGGCTGATCGTCATCGCCCTGCCGGCCCTCGTCCTCGCCTTCGGCGCCGTCCACCGGGCGTACGGCCGGATCGCGGACCACCTGCACCTGGGCCGCATCCCGGAAGCCCCGCACCGCGACCGCTCCCTGGTCGTCGTCCCGGTCTCCCACCTGTCCCGGCTCACCCGCGAGGCGCTGAGCGCCGCGGTCTCCCTCGGCGACGAGGTGGTGGCCGTCACCGTCACCTACGCCGCCCCCGAGGACCGCCGCGCGGCGGAGTCCCTGCGCCGCGACTGGGAGCTGTGGAACCCCGGCGTCGACCTCCTGGAACTCCCCTCGGCCACCCGCACCGTCGGCCGTCCGATCGCCACGTACGTCCGCGAACTCCGCGACCGGCGGCCCCGCACACGGATCACGGTCCTGATCCCCGAGGTCGAACCGGCCCACCTGTGGCAGCGCCTCCTCCAGAACCAGCGCGGCGCGGTCGTCGCCCACGCGGTCCGGCGCACGACGGACGCGACGATCTGCCGGCTGCGGTTCCGGTTGTCGGGGTAGCCCGTGATCAGCGCACCTGGCGGCGCAGCGCTTCCGCGCCCGCGTACCGGGCGCCGGCGCCCAGCTGCTCCTCGATGCGGATGAGCTGGTTGTACTTGGCGGTGCGGTCGGAGCGGGACAGCGATCCGGTCTTGATCTGGCCGCAGCCCGTGGCCACCGCCAGGTCCGCGATCGTCGTGTCCTCCGTCTCCCCCGAGCGGTGCGACATGACGACGGTGTAGCCCGCCCGGTGGGCGGCCTCGACGGTGGCCAGGGCCTCCGTCAGGGTGCCGATCTGGTTGACCTTCACCAGGATCGAGTTGGCCACGCCGGAGCCGATCCCCTCGCACAGGATGGCCTCGTTCGTGCAGAACACGTCGTCGCCGGTGAGCTGGCAGCGCGCGCCGACCCGGGCGGTCAGGTCCTGCCACCCCGCGAGGTCGTCCTCGGCCATCGGGTCCTCGATCGACACGATGGGGTAGGCGTCGATCAGCTTGACCAGGTAGTCGGCGTTCTCGGCGGGCGTGCGCCGTACCCCTTCCCCGGTGTAGTCGTAGACGCCGTCGCGGAAGAACTCGGACGACGCCGGGTCCATGACCAGGCCGATGTCCGTGCCCGGCCGGTAGCCCGTGCGCTCGACGGCGGTCATGACGAAGTCGAGGGCTTCCTCGGCGGTGCGCAGGGCGGGCGCGAAACCGCCCTCGTCACCCACGCCCGTGGAGTGCCCGGCGGCGAGGAGGTCGCGGCGCAGGGTGTGGAAGATCTCGGACCCCATCCGCACGGCCTCGGCGAAGGTCTCCGCGCCGATCGGGGCGATCATGAACTCCTGGAAGTCCAGGGGATTGTCGGCGTGCGCGCCCCCGTTGACGATGTTCATCATCGGTACGGGCAGCAGCCGGGCGTCGGAGCCGCCGAGGTAGCGGTAGAGCGGCAGGCGGTGGGCGGCGGCCGCGGCCTTGGCGGCGGCCAGGGAGACCCCGAGGATCGCGTTGGCGCCGAGCCGGGACTTGGCGGGGGTGCCGTCCGTGGCGACGAGGGCGGCGTCGAGGCCGGCCTGGTCCTCGGCCTCGCGGCCGGTGACGGCGGCGGCGAGCTCCGTGTTGACGTGGCGCACCGCGCGGTCGACGCCCTTGCCGTGCCAGCGGGCCGGGTCGCCGTCGCGGAGTTCGACGGCCTCACGGGCACCGGTCGAAGCCCCGGAGGGGACCGCGGCCCGGCCGAGGGAACCGTCCGCCAGTTCCACGTCCACTTCGACGGTGGGGTTGCCCCTGCTGTCGAGGACGCGGCGGCCGGTGACGGAGGTGATGGCGGTCATGGGAGCCCTTCCCGTTGTCGCATGCGTGCCGGGGTCGGCTGCGGCGACGGTGACGCGGTGCCCGGCGCGACAGACTCTACAGCAATGCTGTGCAGTTATGCTGCTCAGTCCGGCTGTTCAGCTCTGCTGTTCAGGGCGACTGCGCAGCGTTACTGTGCAGCTGTGCTGCGGTAAAATGCGGTATGCCCCTTCCGGAATCCGCCGCCGTCGCGGCCGAACTGCGCACCGCGCTGGGAAAGCTCACGCGGCGCGTGAAGCTCGAGGACCAGATGCCGTTCGGCCAGGTGGCCGTCCTCGGGGCGCTGGACCGCAACGGTGCGATGACGACCAGCGAACTCGCAGCCGATCAGCGGGTGCGCCCGCAGTCCATGGCCCGGGCCGTCGGACTGCTCATGGAGCAGGGACTGATCACGCGCCGGGCACACCCGACCGACGGCCGCAAGAGCCTGGTCGAGCTCTCCGCCGCGGGGCGGGAGCTGCTGGAGGAGGAGCGTGGGCGCCGGGCGGACTGGCTCGCGCGGGCGATCGAGGCGGAGCTGACGGGCGAGGAGCGCGAGTTGCTGGCGCGGGGGATCGGGCTGGTGGAGAGGATCGCGGCGCACTAGCCTGTCCGGCGGATCATGGACGGAGCCGGAGTGCGATCGAGGTGAGGGTGACGGTGCCGCGGAAGGTGCTCCTCGGACGGATACTCGCCCCCCTCGCGCTCGCAGGCGCGCTCGTCGCGGCGGCCATCGCCGTACGGCTCGGTGACGCGTGGAATATCGGCATCGGCGTTCTCGGGGTGTTCGGCACGGCCATGAGCAACGTCGTGGTCTGGCGCGCCCGCGGAGAGTAAGCCGCTCGACGGGTCGGAGCGCAGGCCGCCCCGCCGCCGAAGGCGGCAGCCGCCATCTCGCCCCTCACCCTCGGCCGGGCGCGCCTGCCTGCGACTCCACCGCACCGGCTCGCCCCCTACGGCGTGCCCGGCCGCTGGCGCCGGGCGCCTGCATCGACCACCCCGTACGCGCGGGGCGATCACCCGGGCCGGTTCGCCGTCTTGCCCGTCCCGGCGCCCGGTGCGACAACGTTCCCATGTCGACAACACCCACGCCCGGAGCCGCATTCGAAGCCGCGCCCAAAGCAGCGTCCGCAGCAGCTCCCGCCACCGCGTCCGCGCCCGATGTGCCCCCGGCCGCCGCTCCGCCGTACCGAGGCCTTCCCCTCCGGCACCCCACCCTCCCCCCGGTGCCGATGCTCACCGACCCGGAGAGCGCCGAACGGTACGGCCCGGTCTTCGGGCCCGCCGACGTGACGCCCCTCGACTGCGACCTCACCCGGCACCACGCGGGCACCCCCATCGGCGAACGCATCACCGTGACCGGCCGCGTCGTGGACAGCCTCGGCCACCCCGTCCCCCACCAGCTCGTCGAACTCTGGCAGGCGAACGCGGCGGGCCGTTACGCTCACCAGGGCGATCAGCACGACGCCCCGCTGGACCCCAACTTCACCGGCGCGGGCCGCGCCCTCTCCGATGCCGACGGCCGCTACGCGTTCACCACCATCAAGCCGGGCCCGTATCCGCTCGGCACCCCCGGTGACCCCTGGCGCGCCGCGCACCTGCACTTCTCCCTCTTCGGCCGCGCGTTCGCGCAACGCCTGGTCACCCAGATGTACTTCGAGGGCGACCCCCTCCTGGCGCACGACTCGGTGCTGCACGCCGCCCCGAACGCGGCGGCCCGCCGGCGCCTGATCGCCACCTGCACCCCGGCCCCGCCGCTACCCGGCCGCCCCGCCTCCCTCACCTACCACTGGGACATCGTCCTCAACGGCCCCTCCGCGACGGTCGCCCCCGCCTGACGTCCAGCTCGCACCACACCGTCTTGCCGACCTCGCGGTCCCGTACGCCCCACCGCACGGCCACCGCCTGCACGAGCAGCAGCCCCCACCCTCCGGGGTCGTCGCCGTCCGCCGCCCTGACGGAGGGCCGGGCTTCCCCCTTCGCATCACTCACCGCCACCCGCAGCACCTCCTTCCCGACCGTCAGATGCACCCGTACGAGCCGGCCGGGCACCCGCCCGTGCACGATCGCGTTGGTCAGCAGCTCCGCCACCACCAACTCGGCGTCGTCCACGAGATGTCCGTACCCCCACTCCCGGAGCAGCCGCACCATCCGGTACCGCGCGAGCCGCACGCTCCCGGGGAACGGCGTGTAGTCGAGCAGGTCCTCATGGAGGACGGTTTCCACGGGGTCATGCGGAGAGAGCATCGACGGCCACCTCCGAGTACGAGCAGAGCGCACCCTTGCGCCAACTGATGCGGCCGCGCGAGCAGTTCGTTCGTTACGGACGGTAGGGGCACGCGGGCGCCACCCTCAATTCAACGGTGCAAATTTCACCCGTGCGGGTTGCCGCGCCATGGACCCACCTCCGCGCACCCCACCCATAAGCCAAGGTGAGCGGCATGGAACGCAGCCAGACGCCACAGGGCAACCGCATGTCGACCGTGCTGGGCCGCCGCCTCGGCGGCGAACTCATGAAGCACCGTCTCGCCGCCGGCCTGACACAAGGCCGGGCCGCCAAGGTCATCAGCGCGTCCACGGGCAAGGTCGCCAGGATGGAAAGCGGCTGGGTACCGATGTGCGACCCTGACATCCGCAGTCTGTGCGAGCTGTACGGGGTGGACGACCCCGCAACGGTGGGCGGCCTGCTGGAACTGGCCCGCGTGGACCGCGAACGCCGCAAGGCGAAAGGGTGGTGGAGCGACTTCCCAGGTGTCGGCGCGATGAAGGAGTACATCACCTTGGAGAGCGCCGCGACCACCATCAAGACATGGCAAGTGGCCTACGTCCCTGGGTTGTTGCAGTGCGAGAGATACATCCGCGCGCTCAAGGCCGACGATGGCTTCGTAGCCGCACGTCTGACACGGCAGCAACAGCTCGACGACCGTCTATGCCTACACGCGGTGGTGTACGAGGCAGCCCTCCGCAACTTGGTCGGTGGCACAGATGTGATGCGCGAACAGCTTGAGCACCTGGCCCTCGGCTCCGAAAGGCCCAACGTGTCGGTCCGGATCTTGCCCTTCAGCGCGGGCGCACGGGTGGGCATCGGGTGCGCATACAACGTCCTGTCGTTCGCCGAACCCGGCGCGATGGACGTCGTGTACATCGAAATTCCCCGCACCCAGGTCTGGATCGAAGGTGGTGACGAAGCCACGGAGCACGACGTGATGTTCGAGACAATCGCAGGGCAAGCCCTTGATGAGCGCGAATCTCGGACGTTCATCCGCAGCCTGAGTAAGGAACTGTGACCCATGCCTGAGTTCAGCTACCGCAAGTCCAGCTACAGCGACCCTGACCACGAGTGCGTCGAAGTGGCCTCCAACCTCCGTCACACCGTAGCCATACGCGACTCCAAACGCCCCACCGGCCCCACCCTCCACCTCGCCCCCACCGCCTGGAACGCCTTCCGCTCCGCTCTCGTCACGGGGCGCCTCCGTAAGGCCGCCGTAAGCCTCTGACCTCACCATTGTTAGAGTTTGCCCGGTCATCGGGGGGCTCGTACGGTTCGTCGGCCGGGAGGCGAAACGCGCCTCCGACCGCCCTCCACCGCACGCCGCGGCGCTTTGCGCCGCGTATCCCCAGGAGGGCAGATTGAAGCGTTCCCTCGTGCCGAGACCCGGGCGGTCCCGGCCCTTGCGGCGGCAGCTCGTGGCCGGGGCCGTCGTGCTCGGGCTCGCCGTGAGTGCCGGGCCCCTCGTGTCCCCGGCGGCCGTCGCCGCCCCCGCCGCGGCGCCGAAGGTCGCGCCGGGGTCCGAGATCGTGAGCGCCGGGCCCACCGGCTTCCTCTCCGTCGATCCGAAGAACACCCTCCGGTGGACGCGTTACGCGGACGGGACGACGACCGAGGTCGGCCAGGACAGCGACCAGCACACGCAGACCATCGCGCGCGGCTCCGTGTCCGACGTGGTCGTGGTGGGCGACAGCACCACCGTCACCGCGTCCCACAAGATCACCCTGCGGGACATGGCCACGGGGACGTCCACCCCCATCGATCTCGACGCGCACGGCTACCGGTACGAAGGCGCGGTCGGGTCCTGGGTGATCGCCGTCAAGTACCTGAAGGACAACGAGGAAGCCCACGTCCTCGGTCTCGTGGACGGCAAGCTGACCGATCGGAAGATCACCGGGCTGCCGGAGAAGACGCGGAAGTTCGAGGCGGTCGCCGGGACGCCGGGCTCGGCGCTGGTGCGGTTCGACGGGATGCCGGACCACTCCCCCTTCCGGAGCAACGACTACGCGGTGATCGACCTGGCCGCCGCGAAGGTCAGCGACTACCGGGGGCTGATGACCGACGACTGGGCCGGTGCCGCCCTGTCCCCGACGCACATGGCGTCGATCGGGGCTCTCTACGACGGCGACCGACGCGTAAGCCTCAGCGTCTCGAAGCGCGGACCGGAGCGGCAGCCCTGGAACACGGAGCTGAGCGGGGTGTACACCAGCATGGTGGGCCTGGTCGGCGACTGGGCGCTGTACGGGAACGAGCGGAAGGCGTCGGAGGGGTGGGACCAGCGGGACACGGCCTTCCGGGCCGTTCCCATCGGCGGCCACACAGCACGCGATGTCCTGGACCACGCCACCTCCGTCGCGCCCACGCCCGAGGGCGACCTGCTGGTGATGGGCGGCTCCGTCGACCGGGGCGAGGGTGTCTACCGGGTGTCCGCCGGGGCCGACGGTGCGCCCGTCACCAAGCTCGTCGCGAGCACCGGGGAGCCGACGAAGATCACCCTCGTCGGCTCCGACGTTCCCGCCGTGGCCGAGCTGGAGCGTGGCCACTGGCGGGCGCGCTGGCAGCTCTCGCGGCTCAACGCCGACGTGACCGTCACGCTGCGCCACACCGCCTCCGGCAAGGAACGCACCTTCGAACTGCGCCCGGACAACCGCGAGATGAAGCCGGGCTGGGTGGACGTGGACTGGGACGGACTGCTCGGCTCCGGCACCGACACCGTGGCCGCGCCCAACGGTGCCTACACCTGGAAGCTCAACGCCAAGCCCACCAACGGCCTCGGACCCGACGTGAACGCCGACGGCACCTTCACCGTCCGCCGCAGGCCCGCCCCGCACGACTACACCGACAACGGCTCGCCGGACGTGATCGTGCGCGACGAGGTGGGCGGGCTGTCGCTCAACGACACGTACCACGGCCCGCAGGACAAGCCGCAGCTCCAGGGCACGACGGAGAAGTGGGTCGGCCCGGGCTGGAACATCTACGACCGGATCGTCGCCGTCGGCGACGTGGCCGGTGCCGCGGTCGGTGATGTGGTGGCGCGGGACCGGTCCGGTGTCCTGTGGCTGTACCTCGGCACGGGCGACGGGAAGTTCGCCACCCGGGCGAAGATCGGCGCCGGGTGGAACATGTACGACCAGCTCACCGGCGGCAGCGACCTGAACGGTGACGGCCGCGGCGATCTGCTGGCCCGGGACACCGACGGGGTGCTGTGGCTGTACGAGGGCACGGGCGACTGGCGGGCACCGTTCGCGCCGCGCAAGCGGATCGGCGGCGGCTGGGACATGTACGACCAGATCGCCGCCGTCGGCGACGTGGCGGGCGCCTCCGCCGGGGACCTGGTGGCGCGGGACCCGTCCGGTGTCCTGTGGCTGTACCTCGGCACCGGCGACGGGAAGTTCGCCACCCGGGCGAAGATCGGCGCCGGCTGGGGTGCCTACCGCCAGCTGGTCGGCATCGGTGACGCCGACACCGACGGCCGCGCCGACCTCTTCGTCACCACGCCGGACGGCAGCTCGTACCTCTACCACGGCACGGGCGACTGGCGGGCACCGTTCGCCCCGCGGCAGCTGACCGGCATCGAGGCGCCGTCGTACAAGACCATCGCCTGACGGGCGAAGGCGCGAGCACACCCACCGCAGTAGCAGCAGGGGCCGGTACCGTCCGACGGTGCCGGCCCTTGGCACACCGGCCCGCACTCCCGTCCGCGCGGCCGCCCGCGCTCCCGTCCTACGGCGCCTCCGCCCCGGATATCCGGTACGTGCCCACCTCCGCGCCGAGGATCGCCGCCGTCTGCTCCGGTTGCGGGCCGGCGCCCCGGAACGCTTCGAGGTGGGCGTCGGACTCCCAGCGCTCGTACACATTGATCCGGCCCGGGTCGAGGCGGTCGGCCGAGAGCGCGTAATCCAGGCAGCCGGGGGACTTCCGCGCCTGTTCGACCACCGCGTCGCAGCCGGCCAGGTATGCGGCGCGGGCGTCGGGAGCGACGTGGAGCTTGCCGGATACGATGATCATGACTTCCCCCTCATGGACAGAGCGCGGTCGCAGGGCCGTCAGCCACCGGCTCGCGAAGGCCCTGCACCACAGCATGCACCGGGGGTCTGACAATCGCCCTGACCAGCACAGACGCGAACTGCATCGCGTCGTCGGCCACACCGCCGACCGCAGCCCGTCCCAACGAGCCCGGTCGCGGCCGGTGATGACGGCATACACGCCTTCGCCGCGGCGCGGAGAACATCGGCCCGTTCCGCGCGGGAACACCGGGCCGCCGCCCGGTGCTCACTCCTACGGGCGCCGCCACCGGCCGGTTTCGCTCGGGTGCAACGCGTCCTGCATGCGGGTACGGCAGAGTAGGCGCTCGCGGCGGACGGTGATCGTCGATCACGTATGCCGCGGGACGCCGACGGATGCACGGCACGGCCAGGTAGGCGCACGAGCGACGCAGGGGGCGATCGGCATGACACACGGCAGCGGCGAGGGCTTCGGTATCGGCAGACGGCGGCTGCTCGCCGCGGCCGGGGGCGCCGCGCTCACCGGCGCACTGGCGGCCTGCGGCTCCAACACGGGCCGGGGCGGCAAGGGTTCGGGACCCGCGCTCAGCCAGTGGTACCACCAGTACGGCGAGCCCGGCACCGAGCGGGCCGTCAAGCGGTACGCCGCCGGGTACGACAAGGCGCGGGTCACCGTGCAGTGGCGGCCCGGTGACTACGACCGGCAGACCGCCGCCGCGCTGCTGACGGACTCCGGCCCGGACGTCTTCGAGGTCAACGGGCCGAAGCTGGACCAGATCAAGGGCGGTCAGATCGTGGATCTGACCGAGCAGATCGAGTCCGCGAAGGACGACTTCAATCAGGCGGTACTCAAGCCGAAGATCTGGGACGGGAAGGTCTGGGCCGTTCCGCAGACGGTGGACACGCAGCTGCTCTTCTACCGGAAGAGCCTGCTGAAGGCGGCGGGCGTCGAACCGCCGCGGACCGTCGACGCGCTGGTCGATGCGGCCGGGACACTGACCCGGTACCACCGCAAGGACAAGGTCAAGGGCCTGTTCCTGGGGAACGACGGCGGGGCCGCCGTGCTGGGCGGCACGCCGCTGTTCGCCGCGGGGCTGAGTCTGATCACGGAGGACGGGAAGGTTGGCTTCGACGACCCGGCCGCCGCCCGCGTCCTGGGCAAGATCCGGCAGCTGTACGCCGACACATCGCTTCTGCTGGGGGCGCCGACGGACTGGTCCGACCCGGCGGCCTTCATCCAGGGGCTGACCGCCATGCAGTGGTCCGGGCTGTGGGCATTGCCGCAGGTGAAGAAGGCTCTCGGGGACGACTTCGGGGTGCTGCCGTTCCCGGAGGACGGCGCCGGCGGGCGGCCCGCGGTCCCGGTGGGCGCGTACGGCTCGGCGGTCAGCGCGCGCAGCAAGCATCAGAAGGAGGCCAAAGCGTTCGTGAAGTGGCTCTGGGTGGACGGAACCGATAAGCAGGAGGACTTCGCCCTGTCGTACGGCTTCCACATCCCGGCCCGCACCTCGCTCGCCAAGAAGGCCGGGCAGCTCAAGGAGGGCGCGGCGGCCGACGCCGTCGCGTACGCCACCGACCACGGTTTCGCCGAGCCGCTGCTCTGGACGACCCCGAGCAGCACCGCCTACCAGGACGCGCTGAACCACATCATCAAGGACGGCGCGAATCCCGAGACCGAACTCAAGGCCGTGGTGCGCAAGGTCGAGGCCGAGTTGCAGCGGGCGAAGAAGAAGTGAGGGGGACGGGCGCGCGGGCCAAGACGGCCGCTGCGGGCACCGGCGCGCGGGCCGGGGCCACGGCCGGTACGGGGGCGGGAACAGGCACGGGAGCGGGAACAGGCACGGGGGCGGGCGCGGGGACAGCCGTACCGGCCGGCGGGCTGCTCGCGCGGCTGCGTGGTCGGCAGAACCGGAACCTGTGGTTCTGGGTCTTCGTCGGCCCGTTCGCGATCGGCCTCGCACTCTTCACGTACGTACCGCTGGTCTGGAGCGTCTACCTCAGCTTCTTCGACGCGCGCAACACGGTCAGTCCGACGGACTTCGTCGGGCTGGACAACTACGCGACGATGCTGGGCGATCAGGCGTTCCTGAGCAGCCTGGGCACGTTCCTGCTGTTCACCGCCTTCATCGTGCCGGCGACATACGTGCTCTCCCTGTCCCTCGCACTCATGGTCAACCGGCTGCGCTTCGCGCAGGCGTTCTTCCGCTCGGTCTTCTTCCTGCCGACCGCGTGCTCGTACGTGGTCGCCGCGCTGATCTGGAAGCTGTCGATCTTCAACGGGGTGCGGTTCGGGCTGGCCAACACCGTGCTGGGGTGGTTCGGCGCGGACCAGACCGCCTGGCTGTCCACGTCCGACCCGCCCTGGTACTGGCTGGTGATCGTGACCGTACGGCTATGGCTCCAGGCCGGTTTCTACATGATTCTGTTCCTGGCGGGACTGCAACGGATCTCTCCGCGACTGTACGAGGCCGCCGCGGTGGACGGCGCGCGGCCCGGCTGGCAGACGCTGCGCCACATCACGCTCCCGCAGCTGCGCGCGACCTCGGTCGCCGTCGTCCTGCTGCTGGTGATCAACGCGTTCCAGGCGTTCGACGAGTTCTACAACCTGATGTCCGACGCGCGCGGCTACCCGCCGTACGCCCGTCCGCCGCTGGTCTACCTCTACTACACCGCTCTCGGCCAGGAGCAGAACCTGGGGCTGGGCAGCGCCGGAGCGGTGATCCTGGCGCTGATCATCGCGGTGGCGACCGTCGTCCAGGCCCGCTGGTTCGGCCTCGGCCGGAAGGAGGACTGACGATGGCGGCCACACCAGCGGAACGGGCGCGCCGAGGCGCCTCCCGCACACGGACCGGACACACCCGAGACCCCCGAGTACGGGCCGGACGTGCCCTGCGCGCCGTGGTCGTCGCCGTCCTCGCCGTCCTGTTCCTGCTCCCGTTCTACCTGCTCGTACGCAACGGCCTGGCCACCGAGCAGGACATCACCGCACCCGACTGGACGTTCTTCCCGCGTGACATCCAGTGGTCGAACCTGACCGAGGTGTTCGACGACGAGAACCTGCCGCTGGCGCGGGCCCTGCTCAACTCCACACTGATCGCGGTGTCCACGACGCTCGGCACGGTGCTGCTCGCGTCGCTGGCCGGATACGGGCTCGCGCGTATCCCGTACCGGCATGCGAACGTCGTCTTCTACGCCATCCTCGGCACGCTGATGGTCCCGGCGGCGGTCACGTTCGTCCCCAGCTTCGTCCTCGTCTCGACGCTCGGCTGGATCTCCACCCTGCGCGGCTTGATCATCCCCACCCTCTTCAGCGCCTTCGCCTGCTTCATATTCCGCCAGTACTTCCTGGGGTTCCCGCGGGAGCTGGAGGACGCGGCGCGGGTGGACGGGCTCGGCCACTGGCGTACGTTCTGGCGGATCGTGGTGCCCAACTCGCGGTCCGTCTTCGCCGCCGTCGGCACCATCGTCTTCATCGGCGCGTGGAACGCGTTCCTGTGGCCGCTGGTCATCGGGCAGGACCGGGAGTCCTGGACGGTGCAGGTGGCGCTGTCCACGTTCACCACCGCGCAGAACCTCAACCTCCACGAGCTGTTCATCGCCGCGGCGATCTCGATCGCGCCGCTGGTGGCCGTGTTCGTGCTCTTGCAGCGGTACATCGTGGCGGGAGTGGAGCGGTCCGGGATCGACGACTGAGGACGGCGGGCGTCGGACAGCGCGGTACGGGCAGCGGGACGGCCGGCGACGAAAGGACACCGGCCCGACGACGAAAGTCGGTAGCGGGGCGCGGGATGCCTGTGGGGATACTCGGCCATGAGCGATGTGACAGAGCCGGTGCGGGACCAGGGCCCCGCCCTCACCGTCGGCGAGCACGACCCCGCGCTGGACAAGCGCCTGGAGGACGAACTCGACGCCTTCAACGCCGCGGCCACGGACCACGCCGAGCACGACGAGTTCTCGGTGCGGGTGACCGAAGCGGACGGCGCGCTGGTCGGCGGGCTGAGCGCCCGGACCTGGGGCGGGCTGTGCGAGATCCACCTGCTCTGGGTGCGGGAGGGCAGCCGCGCGGAAGGCTGGGGCGCGAAGCTGCTGCGGGCCGCCGAGGAGGAGGCGGTACGGCGCGGCTGCGACCGCGCCACGGTGTCCTCGTACACCTTCCAGGCGCCGGGGTTCTACCAGCGCCAGGGGTACGAGGAGGTGGGCCGCGTGCCGGGGATGCCGGGCGGACACGCGGACGTGTACCTGTTCAAGAAGCTGGGCTGAGCCGGGCCCTGAGGATGGGGGTGGCCGGGGCGCGGGACCGGTACGCCCGGTGCCGCGCGCCCCGGTCATGGGGTACGGTGCGTGCCATGACCACGTACTCGACGTTCCGTGAGGCGGAGCCGCTGCGCTGCGGCCCCCACGGCGAGTGCGCGCCCCGCGGCATGACGTTCCTGCGCCGCCGCGGCCGGGTGGGTTCTCCCCCGGCCGCCGCTCTCCGTTCCTGTCGGTGATCACCGGGCGTTGACCGCCCCGGCGGAGCCCTCGGCAGAGCCCCTGGCAGTGTCCTCGGCCTGACCCGACCGGCTCACCGGCCCCGCCGGGCCGGGGCGACCGCATACCGCGTGACCCGCATACCCCGCGTATCGCACGTACGCCGCATATCCCGTACCTCGTTCCTCACCTCCAGGAGGACCCGTTGCCGGCCGTCGCCAACTCCCCCGTGCCCACCTTCCCTTCCCCCGCCCTCCGCGAGCACCGCATCCCCGCCGACGGCCTGTACGAAGGCCACCGCGTCCTGCGCCGCACCCCGGAGGGCTGGGAGGACCGCCCGTACGAGCGCTTCGAGGTCGTCCCTCAGGCGCGCACCATCGGCGCCGAGATCCGGGGCCTCGACCTGTCCCGGCCGCTCTCCCCGGCGCTGCGCGACGATCTGAACCGCGCGCTGCTGGAGTGGAAGGTGCTCTTCTTCCGGGGGCAGCACCTCACGTCCGCCGCACAGCGCGCGTTCGCCCGCAACTGGGGTGAGCTGGAGACCAATCCGCTGCTGGCGACGGGTGACGCCGAGGACGTGGTGCGGTTCGACCGGAGCGCGGTGCCGACCTTCGAGAACGTCTGGCACACGGATGTGACGTTCCGCGAACGCCCGGCGCTGGGCGCGGTGTTGCAGCTGCGCGAGGTGCCGGCGTTCGGCGGTGACACGATGTGGGCGGACATGGCGGCGGCGTACGACAACCTGCCGCGGGACGTGAAGGACCGGATCGACGGCGCCACCGCCGTCCACGACTTCCTGCCGGGCTTCGCCCGCTTCTGCTCCGCCGAGCGGCTCGCGCCGTTTCAAGAGCAGTTCCCGCCGGTGGAGCACCCGGTCGTCCGGCGGCACCCGGAGACCGGCCGCCGGATGCTGTTCGTCAACACCTCGTTCACCACGCGCATCGTGGGGCTGGAGCGGGCGGAGAGCGACCGGCTGCTGCGGCTGCTCTTCCAGCAGGCGCACGTACCGGAGTTCCAGGTGCGGTTCCGCTGGCGGGCGGGGGACATCGCGTTCTGGGACAACCGGGCCACCCAGCACTACGCGGTGAACGACTACGGGAGCGAGCGCCGGGTGGCCGAGCGGGTGGCGATCACGGGCGACCGGCCGTACTGACGCGGGCCCCGTCCCTCCCCGCCGGGTGCCGGAACGTTACTGCACGCTTCCGGCACCCACCGCTACACATCCACACCCCGGACCTCCCTGGCCCCCAGCCCTCCGGCCCCCAGCACCCGGGTGTCCACACCGCGGACGTCCACCTCCGGGCCACCCCGCAGCAGCGCCGCCCCCAGCGGCGTCAACGTGTGCAGGACCGCGTTGCCGTGACGCAGCGTCAGCAACAGGCCCGCGTCCCGCAGCACCGTCGCGTGCTGGCTGGCCGACGCCAGCGACACATCGACGCGCCGCGCCAGTTCGCTCGTCGTGCAGCCGCCGCCCACACCGTGCAGGATCGCCGACCGGGTGCGGCCGACGAGCTTGCCCAGCGAGTGGGCGGGCGCGGGCGGCGTGACGAGGCGGGGCGCGGGATGTTCGAGGGGATACACGAGGACGGGGGTGAGGTCGGGGTCGTGGAAGGTGACGGGCGTGCGACGGCAGAAGAACGACGGGAGCAGGAGCAGCCCCCGGCCGTTCAGGAAGAGGTCACGGTCGACCGGGTAGTCCACCTCCAGGACCGGGGGCCGCCAGCGCATGGTCGGCGGGAGCGTGGCCAGCAGGTGGTCGGCGCCACCGTCCAGGAGCGCCCGGCCGCGGGCGGCGCGGTCCGCCTCGATACGGGCCTGGAGCAGCGGCCAGTACGGAGCGACCGCGTTCTCGTAATAGCTCCGGAGCGCGCCGGCGAGCCGGCCGAGCGCCTCGGAATCGCCTTCGCTCAGCGCCCGCAGCCACGAAGGCAGCGGGCGGGTGGCGGGCAGCCGCGAAAGTTCGGCATGCAGTCGGGCGGGCGGGGTTGCGCGCAGCGCCGCGAGCCCTTCGTCGATGCCGAGCAGCCCCTCCGGAGGCGTCAGGAAATCCGGAAAATAGCCCCGTGTGGGAACGAGCGGCGCCAGCAGCCGTGTTTCACCATTCAACCGGGAACGCGCTTCGGAGCGCCATTTGCCGAAGGCCGGCCCGGGCCGCCGGTCGCGGAGTCGGTGAAAACTTAAAACGGTCTCCCACAGCACGTCAGGGCGCGCGGCAATGCGCACCCGGGCCAGATCCGGTCCACTGAAATGGACGCGTAGCACCGAACCCCCACCAATGCTCCTAGTCGACCCCCGGCCCTCTGAGTATGCACGCAGACACAGCCTGTCACCACGCCCTTTTGGCCAGAGTTGAAAGGGGTCGCGCCATCGGCGCGTTCCCGGAAAGCTGTAACTCAATTCGACGGCAAGGCGAATGGAACGGATTGCTCGATCCCGTGGGGGGTGACGAGGCAATAACCGACCGCTCAGCATTTGCCGTGGAAGGCCGTCAACCAGGCCGACATGGCTGACGGCAGCTCCCGAGGGGGGAGTCCGGAGAAAAGCGAGGGCGGCACCTCCGCACAGGTGCCGCCCTCGTTGGGCTGACCTGCACAAAGATCCATTCGGTGGGGCCGCAGGGCACTCTGAGGGCACATCACGCCAGAACCGCATCCATGATGTCCGCGGTGTCGTCCTCGTCGTCCTCCCACAGGTGGACGTACAGGTCCCACGTGATCGAGGGCTTCGCGTGCCCGAGGAGCCGCTGCACCTTCTTCACTGTAGCGCCATGCTTGATCAGGACGGACGCGTAGAAGTGACGGAGATCATGCAGCGTCGCACCCTCCGGCACCCGCAGCGGCGAACCCCACTCCTCCAACAGCTTGTTGGCTCGCCTCACGATGCGGGCCCACGTCTTGGCCCACGAGCCGCGACGGACGGGGGCGTTCGCCTCGCTGAGGAACAGCAACCGCGCCTTGCGCCACCTCGGGTTGCGCGGGTCCGTACGGTCTTCGATCTCGACCTCGCGCGGCGGGAACATTTCGCGGTGCAGCTTGATCGCCTCAGCCGCCGATGCCGACAGTCGGCCCGTCCGGTAGCTCTTGTCCGTCTTTGGCGGTCCCAGGTACGGCACCCCCTTGTCGGGCCCTATGAGCTGCTGCTCGACCACGACTTCCCTCGTGTCCAAGTCGATGTGGTGATCTTCCAGCCCAAACAGCTCACCGCCGCGCAGCCCCGTCGTGCCGTCCAAACGGACTGCGGCCCTGTAGCGATCCGAAGCCGCCTGCATGAGCGCCTTCACCACCAGCGGTTCGAGGGGCACCACCTCAGCGTTACGCGGCTCGGGCAGTTCGACGCCGTGGCACGGGTTCGACGTGATGATGCCGTCCGCGACCGCGGCGCTCATCACCGCAGTGAGCGCGTTCCAAGGCGTGCGCAAGCTGATGGGCGCGAGGACCTGCGATCTCTCCTTGACCCATGCGCGGACATCGGTCCGCTTGATCCCGGCCGGCGGTCGGCTGCCGAAGGTCGGGTAGACGTGCAGCCGTAGCGCACGCTCGACGTTGACCTCGGTTCGCTCCCGATGGGTCGCTGAGGTGCGCCACTCCTCGGCGAAGGTCCGGAAGTCCTGCTTCTTTCGCTCCGGGTCCACGTACGTGCCGCGATCGAGGTCCGCCTGCACCTCGTCGGCCCGCTTGTCAGCAGCGGCCTTCTTGGCGAAGTTCTCCTTGCACTGCTTCCCGCTCGTATCGCGCCAACGGACCTGCCACCGCTTCCCCTGGCCGTGCTCGCTGCTGGCGACCATCTTGCGAGTCTTGCTGGTGTGCTCGCCGCACGGCTTGTCAGCCTCGCTCGGACGGGACTTGTGCCAACGGTCGTAGACCTCAGCCATTCGCCTCCCCTCCCTTCCTGCTGACCCCCATAGGGCCGAGGTCCGCAGGGTCGGGCCGCTCTGCCTCGCCGCGCCGCTCCTCGTAAGCCTTCACGATGGGCTCCAGCTCAGCCACGAGAGCGCGCGTGATGTGCCCGCGCGCAGACTGGAGGGCCCGTTTGCCTTCCGGTAGTTCGCCTCGATCCCGCAGGCGCGCCTCGCGCTCTGCGGCGAGGCCGTGCCCCCATACCTCTCTCGCGGCGTATGCGACGTAGTGCGGGGTTGTTTCCAGCCGCTTGGCCGCCTTAGTCTCCGCGTCGTCGGGCCTGTCCTGCGTGTGACGGATCTCGGCGTTGGTCGGCCATGGAGAGTGCGCCTGCAAGTACGAGATCGCCTGTGCCGTCCGGCGGGCGACCTCTTCGGGGGCCTGATCACTCACACCCTTCACGTGCCAGCCGCCTGGCGCCCGAAGCGCAAGGAAACTGGGATTGTGGTCGCCGCTGAGGACTCGACGCACCTCGCGGTCGTAAACGCCAACCTCAGACGTCAGCCACACCGTCCCCTCGGGCAGTAGGTCACCCAACGGGCGGGCGTAGATGATCGGCAGCATGATCAGCTCGACCGCGGAGAGTGCGCGTCGCCCCCGCTCGATCTGGCCAACGGTCGGTCGATGCCACGAGAGTCCGAGTTGCTGCGCCGTCTGCGCCACCTCTTCCGCCGTGCGACCGGCATCCTCCCGGGCACGCAAAAGCCGCCGCCCGATCGCCTCACCGAAGGTGAGGGCCTGCGCGAGGGCACGTTCCCAACGCTCCTGATCTGTAGCAGGCGCGACCTCCGCAGCGGACTGACTCTCTGGCGTTCGTTCGTCGCTGTTACTTCGCTTCATGGAGCGCAACAATACATTCCGCTGGACAAGGGTGCGGAAGATCGCTAAGTTTCGAGAGCACGATTTCGTAACGCTTCAACCCAAGGAGTCCGGCACCGTGCCCCGCACCCGCCTCGTCAGCGTCACTTCCTCTGACCGCCGCAAGCTCGTCACCGCAAGCGAACTCGCCGATTACTGCGGCGTCCCGCTCGCCACCGTCTACCAGTGGAGCCACCGCGGCGGCGGCCCCCGGATGATCAAGGTCGGCCGCCATCTGCGAGCCCGTTGGGATGACATCGAGCGATGGCTCGACGAGCAGACGATCGAAGCCGCCTGATGCACAGCGGCCCTCAGCCGGTGCGCCAACACCGATCGCTGAGGGCCGGAAGCATCCATCCGCCCTTTGCTGAAAGACAGACCGGTGGCGCGGGCCGTGAACCCATATGCGCCGCCGTTGTAAGGAGCTTCACCATGAAGCGTACTGAGTACGCCCCCACCCCCACCCCAGTCACCACGGCGCCGGCGGCCGTCGCGGATGCTGCCCACTACGTTCTCGGCCTTGCGGCCCTGCGTCAGGCTGCGAACGCCCCCGCGGACGGGCGCGGCGCCGCTGGCCGCGTCGCCCAGCGTGGGCGGGAACTCAGTGGCGCCGTGGCAGCAGCCATGGCGCAGGCAAGCGGTGAGAACGGCACAGTGGGCACGCCCGGCGAACTGCTCGCCGAGTCCCACCTGCGTCTCGTCATCCACCACGCCCGCGAGTACCTCCTCGCCTCATCCGTGGCTGCTGTCGAGACCGGCGAGGACACCGAGAAGGCATCACAGCGCGCGGTCGCCATGATGCGTCGTCTTGCCGATCGCCTGCGAAGTGCCGGGGCCGCCCGGTGACGAACGCCTCGAAGCATCGAATGCAGCAGGTCGAGCGAGTGCTCGACCTCGCGGCCCATGGCCTGTACGTCTTTCCCCTCCGCCCCAACGACAAGCGGCCCGCCGTCAGCGACTGGCAGCAACGGGCCACAACCGACCCCCACCGCATCGAGCGCGCCTGGTCCGCCGGCGCCTATGGGGTTGGCATCGCCTGCGGCCCGTCCGGGCTTGTAGTGATCGATCTCGACACTGCCAAGGGCGCTACCCCTCCCGACGAGTGGAAGCTGCCCGGCATCGTCGACGGTGCCGATGTCTTCGCCGAGCTGCACGCCCGGCACGGCGCCCGCTGGCCGTTCGGCGCTACTCCGTCCGTTCGCACTGCCTCGGGCGGGATGCACCTGTACTACCGTGCGCCCGCCGGCCGCGAGGTCCGCAACAGCGCCGGGCGCCTCGGCTGGAAGATCGACGTACGTGCGGCAGGTGGATACGTCGTCGCTCCGCCGTCTCCCGTGGCAGGCAGCCTGTATCGCTGGGAGACCGGCCCCGGCGTGGCGCCGATCGACCTGCCTGAATGGCTCGCCGCCCTCGCTGCGCCCCGCGCCGAGCAGCCGCTCGCGACCGTGCAACCGCTGCCTTTCGCACGCCGCAACCAGCGCGGGTATGCCGCTGCTGCCCTGCTCGACGAGGTCGACAAAGTGCGCACGGCGGTCCCCGGCACCCGCAACGACACCTTGCACCGAGCCGCATTCAACCTTGGCACCCTGGCCGGGCGCGGTGACCTCGCCCCCGCCGAGATCGTCGACCACCTGTTCGTCATAGCGGTGGCCGTCGGCCTCGGCCCGACCGAAACGGAGAAGACCATCACCTCGGGCCTGCGCGCCGGAATGCTGCACCCGCGCGGAGCCGCCGCATGACGGACGCCGCCGCGCGTGAGCGCATCCTCGCCGCAGTCCCCTCCCCGCCCGTCCCGCCGGCCGAGGAGCAGAACCCCACTCAGGCCCGGCTCGCCGAGCTTCGGTCCCTGCTCGTCGACACCGACGGCCTCGACTCCATCGCCGACCCCGAACCGCTGATCGACGGCGTCCTGTACCGCGACTCGCTCGCTTGGCTGTACGGCAAGCCCGGTCACGGCAAGTCGTTCGTTGCCCTTGACTGGGCCGGTTGCATCGCCAACGGAATGCCCTGGCAACACCGCGAGGTACGCCGCGGCCCGGTCCTCTACCTCGTAGCCGAGGGCGCGTCCGGCATTCGTCGCCGCGTCCGCGCGTGGGAGCAGGCGTTCGGCCAGCGTATGCACGACGTTGTATTCCTGCCCGTCCCGGTGCAGCTTCTGCACGGCACCGACCTGAGCGCGTTCACGTTCTTGATCCGAGAGCAGCAGCCGGCCCTCGTCGTCATCGACACGCAAGCGCGCGTAACGGTGGGGGCCGAGGAGAACAGCAACACCGAGATGGGCCGCGTCGTGGCCGCCGCCGACGCGCTGCGCCAGGAGTCCGGAGCCTGTGTGCTCATGGTGCACCACGCCGGCAAGAGCGGCCTCGACATGCGCGGCGCTTCGGCTTTCGACGGCGCGGCGACCAGCGTCATCAAGGTCACCAAGGATGGCGAGTACGTCGAGGTGCACAGCGGGAAGCAGAAGGACACCGAGGACTTCGACACCGTGTTCCTTCGGCTTCGTCCTGCTGGGCAGTCCGCCGTACTGGAGTCCCGAGAGGCCAGCCGGCTGCCGCTGGACGTGACCCGGAGCGAAGAGACGCTACTCGCCACCATGCGGGAATCCTTCGGGACGACCGGTGCCACCGGGCCGCAGCTCTTTGAGGTGTGCGACGTACCCAAGAGCACGTTCTACCGATCCCTCAACTCGCTATTGGGACGAGGGGCGTTGGTGAACATCGGCACGGAGAAGCGAGCCCACTACAAGCTACCCGCCGCCCTGCCCGCTGCGGCCTAGCTCGCACAGTCCCACCCAGTCCCGTCCGGTCCCGCGAGACCGGGCCCCAGTCCAGTCCCGTCCCACCCCCTTTAGGGGTGGGACGTGGGACCAACCCGAGATGGCACCGGCTGCTCGGTACCACTCCCTCATCCCTTCCACCACCGCGGAATGTCCGTCCGCGTCGTTCGGCGTCTCGCGCGCGTGCGCGAGGCCGATTGGAGTCAGAATCTTGACCAGCACCCGCCGCCCTGCCGCCGTACTCGCCCTCGCTCAGGGCCGTACGACCGGGCAGGCCGCCAAGGCGGCCGGAGTCTCCGGCCGCACCGTCCTGCGTTGGCTTGACGAACCCGAGTTTCATCGCGAGGTCGCCGACATGCGCACCGAGTTGCTACAGCTCGCCGTCGGCCGCCTCGCCGCCGGCGCCACCAAGGCCGTTGACGCCCTGGTCGACGCGCTCGACACCGAGCGCGGGCAGGCCCGCGTACAGGCCGCTCGCACCCTGCTCGACGCCTGCCTCTCGCTGCGCGAATCCCTCGACCTCGAACAGCGCCTCGCCGCTCTTGAACAGGACGAGGAGGCTCGCCGCCGATGAGCCGCCCTACTCCGCTCGCCCGCCGCCTGGTCGCCATTGAGAAGCAGCGCGACGGCCGACGCCTCATGCACGCCTACCGGCTGACCGACGGCCGTACGGTGCGTCTGTCCACCCTCGATGTGCTGGGAGCCCTGCACGACGGCCTCGCGCTGCACGGCCAGCACGTCACCGAACCGCCGTCTGACGTCGTCCGCTGCCTGGCTCTGCTCGCCCCGGACGACGACACGTCGCTGATGGGCAGCCTCACGCGCTCCGTTGCCACTGAGTGGTGCGCCGCTTACAACGAGGGGCGCCCCGTGTCCCTTCACGATGACGAGGGGGCCGACGGATGAGCCACCTCGGCGCCGATCACTTGACGCGCGCCGACGGGGCCGTGATCATCCTGCCCTCGGTGGCGGGCGAGGTGCTGCGCGCCCTTATACGTGACCTCACAACCCGTGTGCGTGCCGATGGGGGCGAGGTACCCGCCAGTGTCCGCCAGTTGCTCTACGCCCTGCATACGGCCGCACAGCGCGCCGAAGCGTTCGATTCCGTCACTGCGCCGTTCGATTCTTCCGCTACCGGAACCACCCCCGACCCGTCAGGCACGGTGTCAGTAGCAGAGGCCGCCGCGCTGATGGGCTGCTCAACTCGTCACGTCCGCGCCCTCATTGCCAGCGGCCGGCTACCCGCCGAACGCGTCGGGGCACGCGTGTGGGCCATCGACGCCGCCGCCCTCGACCACTACCGACACCACCGAACAGGAGATGCCCGACCATGACTGCCGCCACGACCACTGACCAGACCGGAACCGGAGCCGCCGAGCAGGCCGAGCAGGAAGCCAGCGAGGCCGAGCAGTTGCTCGCCGCACTGGAGGAACGCGTACGCGACGGGGACGAACAGGTCACCGCGCAGCAGCTCGCCGACGCCCGTGAACTCGGACGCTTCGCCAAGCTGCGTGCCGAGGCCGCCCGGCGTAAGGCCGAACGCGCCGCCCAGGTCGCCGCGGACAAGGCGCGGGCCGACCGCCTCGCCAAGGCCGCCGCCATGACCGCGCCCGGCGGGGCACTCGACGCCGCCGCGCTCGCCGCCGTGTACGCCACCGCACGAGATGCGGTTCGGGCGTTCGTTACGGCCTCCGAGACGTACAACGCCGCCATCAAGGAAGCCACTGGACTGCTCGCCGCCGCGAACGTGCCCGACAGTACCTACGGTGACCGCCCCGCCCTCGGCGCCATGGCCCGTTGGGGCACAGACACGCTGCGCCTCGCCGACGGCACCCACATCCACCGAACGGGAACCGGACTCCGCCTCGCAGTCCTGCTTGACGACCTCGACCGCGAGTTCGCCGGCATCCCGACCGGCGGCTACCACCCGCCGTTCGGGCGGACTCCGCTTGCCGATCAGGCCGCCCGCGGACGCGATGCTCAGCCGCACTTGCACGTACTCGCCAACCAGCAGGCAGGGGGTGCGGAGTGATCAAGCGCGAGCACGTCACCCACGACAACCACCAGCAGGCCGCCGCCACCCCGCGGAGCCGCGCCAAGGCAAGCGAGCACTACATGTCCCCCGCCTACCTCCGTTGGGCCGAGCAGGTCGAGCAGGCCGCCCGCCCGCCGGTCGACACCTTCACCCTGCCCACCACCACGGCCGAGCTGGATGCCCTGAGCTACCCCGACCGCGTGCGCGTCTACACCGAGGCACCCGCCCTCTATGACCAGCTCACCGGCCGCACAGGCGCCTGACGCCCTACGACCAGGAGACCCGATCCCATGAGTACCGCCACCGTCCACCCCTCCCAATGGGACGACCGCACCCCCGAGAGCTGCCGCGTCCCGTGGCGCAAGATCACCGCTGCGGACGCCCGCTCCGGCCCACTCAGCACGCATCCCGTGATGGGTGAGCGCGGCTTCGTTCACCCCGCTCCCTGGTGGGTCGACGGCACCCTCTACACCGATGACGCCCGTTGGCTCGCCCTCGTCCGCGACCAGGCCGCCAAGAGCGGCGAGGAGATCACAGACGAGGCCGCCCCCGACGGTCCGCCCGCCGACCACCTCGCCGAGATCGAAGCCATGCGCCGCTATGCCGAACTGCACGGACTGCACCCCGCCGCCGCCCCCACCCCCAATGCACCCCGCGTCCGCCCGTACTGAACTATGCGCAAAACCAAGGGACTTACACACATGCCCATGCTCACCGGCCCCGACCACATCGACGCCAACACCGCCACCCGCCGACTCAGCCAGACCCGCAAGACTGAGCTTGTCGAGCTGCGCCGCACCCTCGACGCCGCTCTCGCCGCAGCCCGCACGTTCCGCGACCCCGACCTGACCGACGAGGCCAACGCCCGACGCCGCGCCGACATGGAGCGCACCGCACGCACCCAGGCCGCCGCCACCCTCGACCGCATCGAGCGGGAAGCCAACAACGCCGCCGCCCTGGTACGCACCGTCGCCGACAAAGCCAGCGCCGCGGGCCAGCCCCGCGACGCCGCCGGGCAGCTACTCGCAGAGACTCGGCAGGCGCGCGCATGGGATCGCGCCCGCGCACTCCTCGACGCCGGCCGCACCCCGCAGGAAGTCATCAAGGGGGCCGACCTCGACACCCTGCACGCCCTGCGCGCCGAACTGCCTACTTACCTCTCCGCTCAGCGCACCAAGCCGCAGGGCCTCGCCGGAGCAGAATTCACCGAGGTCAACCCGGCCCGCATCCTGCACACCATCGACCGAGCGCGCCTCGATCACCTGCCCAAGGAACAGGCCGCCGCCCTTCGTGCCCGCCTCGACCTCGACGCCATCGAGCCCGGTCTACGCGAAACCTTCGCCGGACTGCGCCGCGAAGTCGATGGCACGGCCGACCCCGGCAACGGCCTGCGCACTGCCGTCGCCGCCCGCCTCGCCGACCAGCAGGCCGCCCCGCCGCCCGCTACGTAGGGACCTCAGCCCCGCAGCGACGCCCCGACACGACGAAGCCCCGCCCGGCACTGCATAGCCGAGCGGGGCCTTTCGCTGCCTGCGGGCGCTACCTGGCAGCCTCCTCCGGCGTCATGCCGGGAACTTCATACGGTGCGCAGTTCGGACAGGCCCACTGCGTCCAATCGGGGCCGCTTGCACGAGGGACGAACCGCACGAAGACCAGGGCACGCGTCAGCTTTGAGCAGCGGCAGCACACGGCGGCCCTCTCTGGCGGAACAAGCGGAAAGCAGCGGTCCGCCCTCATGCGGACACCGCACAGCTAGCCGTGAGCGGCACCGGACCGTACGGGTAGTCGATTCCCATCGTGGCGAGTGCCGCCGCAATGCGCCTCTCCCGCTGCCACTCACACTCGCGCTGCCGCTCCCACGCGAGCAGGTACCGAGGGATGCGGAACTCTTCTCGGGCCGGCATCGAGCGCGCGAGCACGTGCAACGGGATTGGACGCGCGCAGATGACGCGCACGGCGGGCGTCTCGTCCGGCGTCGTGCTTGCGCGGTGCTTGCCGCGACCGGGGATGAACAGCAGGCACAGGCACGCCGCTAAACGGGCGATAAGGTCGGTCACGTTCGTCAGCTCCCAAATAGCTGATGGGCTTCGCCCCGGTGACGGCCTGGCCGCTGTCACCGGGGCTTTGTCGTAGACGAAGCTATACCAGTAGGTACTAGTCGTACAGGCTGGAGAGTGTACGTATAGCTCCGAGCAGCTAAGAAGCTAGCGCCCTACGCTCTGCGGCATGAGCGAATACGCGCCGGAGGAGTACGGACCGGATGACGAGATCATCCACGGCGGGCCGGTGCCGGTGTACGTACAGATCGCCGGCGTGCTGCGCGCCCGCATCAACCGCGGCGACTGGAAACCGCTACGCCCCTTGCCGGGCGAGCAGCGTCTCGCCGACGAGTTCGGCGTCGCTCGCATGACCGCGCGCAAAGCCGTTCGCGTGCTTGCGGACGAGGGGACGCTGTTCGTCGTTCCGCAGCGAGGCGCGTTCGTCTCCGCCCCTGAGCAGCCCAGCTCCGAAGAGGCGTAACGCGGCGCCCGTTCGACTGCCCTTACGTGGTCTTCCGCGGCAGATCGAGGACCATCACGTCATGCAGGGCCGCCCCGTCCCACGGGTGAGCCTCCCCGACCTTGCGGTACCCCCACGACCGGTAGGCAGCCTGTGCAGCCTCGACATTCGGCCGCGCGTTGAGCAGTACCCGTTCCTCCGTGGCATCGGCGAGCACTGCCTCGTGCAGGCGCCGGGCTACGCCGAGGCGACGCCACGGGGCGCGCACCGCAAGTTCGATCAGTCCGAACGTCCGGTGCCCGTCCTCACGGCGCAGTTCGTCGGGTATAGGCGTAGTCAGCCGGCCCCACCAGCCAGTAGCAGGGCTGAGAGGGTAGCCGTAGGCCATACCGATCGGCTCACCGTCGCCAGCGCGGGCGAGGGCGGCTCGGAACGTTGCCTTACGGACCTGCGAGCGGAACCGCCGGAAGTTCGCTTCGACGTCCTTCTCGGACTTGTTGTAGGGCGGCTCGGCAAATGCCTCGGCGTAGACCACGGCGAACGCGTCTTCGGCCTTCGCTGCGTCCGCACCACTCATGCGCTCTACCGTGATCGTCATCGGCTCCCACCCCGCGTCATCTCGCGGATGCGCTCGACCGCGTCGCGCGCTACAGGAGCACCGAGGCGTACAGCGGCCCGCTCGAAGGTGCGCAGGCGGCGGCGCAGGCGCACCGACGACACTCCACCGCAGGCATCGAGCACACCCGTCATCTCGTGGCACGCATCCTCTACCTCGTCCGTGTCGAGCAGCGTCTGCGCGAGGCGTGCGCGGTACCAAGCGGTATTGCGGGTGTAGCCGCCCCCGAGGCCGGCGACCGCCGAGCGCAGGAATGGCACGGCCCGCTCGGGCCGACCCTCTCGGGAGTAGTAGGCCGCCGTCGCATAGTCGACCTCGACGGGTCCGGCGAACCGCGCCCACCGCGGCACCTCAGCGTCGGTATCGGCACGCCCCTGATAGGACACGGCACGGCTCAGTGCCCGACGCGCGCCCGGCAGGTCGCCTGAGTGCGTCGCCGCGCTCGCCTCACGAAGCGAGATCACCAGGCGCACCGTCGCCCCTGCGCCCGCCCGGCGCGCGAGGCCGTAGGCGTTTTCGACCGCCGATGCGGCTTCCCAGTACCGCCCTGCGTCGACGGCGAGCAGGCACAGGGTGTTGAGCGCGCGGACTTGCAACAGGGGGTTGTCGATGAGCTGTGCCGCAGTCATCGCTTCCATGCAGGCGGCGCGGGCCTCGTCGGGCGGGCCGCCGTCGTACCCGAACCAAGCTCGGTGGCAAGCGAGTTCGCACACCATCGTGTGCAGCTCACGGCCGACTCGGCTCGTGTAGACGCTACTGCTCAGTGTCCGCGTGATCTGCTGCTCAAGCTGCTTGGCGCGAGCCTTAGCGGGAATGCCGCCGGATCTGTGGTCGACCGCGTACAGGCCGACCAGGTCGGCCCGGAGTGCCGCCGCGTCGCTCGTACCGATGCGCGGACCGTGTTGATCGGGGAGGATCGCCGCTGCCGCGAGCGCCCCCGTGCCGGTGACGAATGCTCGACGTTTCACCTCTCCATCGTCACCGATCCTCCGAGCCGCTTCGTTCCGGCGAGGTGGGACCTCGAACCCCATCTCGGCGAGCGGCACGCCGAACATGGCCTCTAGTACGTCCTGCTGGCTCGGGTGCGGCAACGGCGGAGGGGACTCGTTCTCCCACCGCCGAAGCTGCCGGACGCTCACCGACGCATCGACGCCCAGACGTGCAGCCTCTCGGGCGAACGCGGCAACAAAGGTCACCTGTGTGTACCCGGCTTTACGCAACCGCGCGAGTTTGCTCACGCCTGCACCTGCCATGCGCTTCCCCTCGCGTTCGGGCAATTCCCTTCTCAGGGTACTGACTTGATCAACGGGCGACGGCAAAAGCGTCCGCCTAAACGTCCGGTCGCCGGGCGCCCTCGGACACCGCCGAAGCGGTGCACTGATGAAGCACCACGTCATGAGGCAGACCTTCGAGGGGGTTCACCCGTGATCAGTCCGCGAGCGCGGCAGAACGCACCGTACGGCGTCGGGGCTCACTTGGCAGACAGGCGCCGCGGCCGAACGGGCGTGGTGATGGCCTCGACTGCCTCGCGCGTGTGGCTTCGTCCGGTCAGTGGTGGCCGTGAATGGGTGGCGCGTATAGACGAGGTGTCCCTCGCCGCCGGGGCCGCGTACCGAATTCGGCACGGTGACCCGTGCTACTGGACCGCCCATGAGATCGAGGTCTACCTCGACCTCGTGACCGGGGCTGCCCGGCCGCTCGTACCGGAAGGCAGCAGATGGCCGTAGGAGTACCGGGGTGGCTGTACATCGGCGCACACGTGGTGGACATGTCCCTCAACCGCGAGGGCGTAGTGCACGGCATGGGTGAGCCGTATGTGCAGGAGGAAACGCCCTCGTGCGTGTGGCTGCTGCCACCGCACGGCGGATACGAGTGGCGAGCGAAGATCGCGGACGTGTGTCCCGCCGAAGGAGCACAGGAGACATGCGGCAGCGACTAGCAGTACTGCTGTGGATCTTCCTGTGTATCGCCGTCGTCGTGCCGCTCGCCATCGCAGCCGATCCGAGGCGATAGCCCACGAACTCCGCCCCTGCCGGTGACTACCCACCGTGCTCCCCCACGAGCCGAGCCCCGGCAGGGGCGGACCCACCTCCCGAGGAAGAGAAGAGGGGACATGCACGAACTGATTGCCAGCCCGTTCCTGGAACAGCACATGCTCGTACGCCCTGGGGACTCGTCCGGGCTGTTGCTCCCCGAGGCGAACTACGAGGAGCTGCGGCGCGCGGCCGGCAGCGACGCCCCCGCCCCGCCGTGGCTGCTCGACGCCGTCCGCGAGCGGTGGGGGACGCACATCGGCGACCGCGCCATGACCGACTACCTACTCGTTCGGGAGCCGTCCGCGCACGGCTACTCGCGGGCGAGTTGGGAAATCAACCTCGGCTGTAACTACCAGTGCAAGCACTGCTACCTCGGCTTGAAGGTCTTCTCTGGCATGTCGCTCGCCGACAAACTCAAGGTGCTGGGAGTCGTCCGGGATGCTGGGGTGCTGTTCTTCCAGATCACCGGCGGCGAACCGACCGTCGACAAGCACTTCATGCACACCTACGAGGCAGCGTTCCGCATGGGCATGATGCTCACGGTCTCGACGAACGCCTCCCTCCTGTGGCGCGAGAACCTGCTGAGCATGTTCGAGCGGTTCCCGCCGTACCGGGTCACCGTGTCGATGTACGGCGCCACGAAGGACAGTTACGACGAGTTGACCCAGCGCCGTGGCGCGTGGGAACTGTTCCAACGCGGCATGGTGGCCGCCCGCGAGGCGGGGCTGCCGCTGAGACTTTCGATCATCGTCACCGAGGACAACGCGCACGAGGAACAGCAGATGGTCGCGCTCGCCGAGCAGTGGGCCATCGAGCACAACGTCTACACGAACATGACGCCGACGATCTACGGAGGCGCCGAGTCGCTCACCGCCCAGTCGAAAGAGCATCTGCGGATGCGAAAGCCGTTCACCGGGTGCAACGCGGGACACACCTTCTTCCACGTCGACCCGCACGGCCTCGCCTCGATCTGCAAGATCGGGCGTGACGATCAAATCAATCTCGCCGAGGAAGGGCTCGACGGCCTCGCACGGCTGGGCGCCGTCGCCGACCGACTCATGCTTCGCACTGGCGGTTGCTCAGGCTGCACGCTCGCCGGCCAGTGCGTTGTGTGCCGTCCGCTTGCCAAGCACTACCAGGAGGCGGGGGCGCAGAAGGAAACCTACTGTCAGCACGGAATGAAAAAGGCAGGGTGAAGCCGCATGACAGCCGTATCCGTCGAGATGGCCCCGATTCAGCCCTCGGGGACCGTGCCCTACGCGACGCGTCCCGTCACGCCCGCCGCAGCCCCGGTCACCACGGTCACCGTGGTGCCGCGGCTCGACGAGGTCATGGACAGCGCGATGTGTTCGTGCCAAGCGGGCGACGACAACCCGCACTGACCGCAACCGCTCGATCCCGCTCAGGCCCCGACACTTTCGTGCGGGGCCTGAGCCCTGTGTGGCAGGCGAGTAATGTGCCGCCATGCGATTCCGCTGGGACTGGCTAGGACCCGAGATCACCGCCCCGTACGTCCCGACGATCGGCCCCGTGCACCCCACCACGCTTGGGCCGCAACTGTTCGCCGATGTCGTCGCCAACGCACCTACCGGTCGTTTCCTCCCGCACGACAAAGACCAACGATGGTCCGACGTGAAGACCGAACGTGTGCTTGTCGAGGACATCGCTCACAACCCTCACGAGACGTTGCTGCCGACCCTGTCGCGGCGGGGTGCGGGAACGGTGAGCGTCCACCTGTACGGCACGCACCCCGACGGGCACGACCTCGCCGCCGACCTCGCCATGAAACTCTGCGCCACGCATGACGCAGCGACCGGTCGCGTCGTGTCGTTCGCAGGCCCGGAAGAACGGCCAGCCGCTCAAGGGCAGGTGACCCGCGTCCAACTCCGCGAGTTCGGCCCTGAGTACCCGGCCCACGCCCCCGAAGGGGTACACCCACTCACCGACTGCCCTGTATCCGTGCAGGCGACGTTCCCGAGATTCGCCGAGCTGCTTGCCGACGAGGGATTCGCCTTCCTGCACGACCGTATGGGGGCCGGCGGTGTCGGACCCGTACTGGTCGCGGTCGACGAGGGGCGCGTCGTGGGCGCCATCGGACCGATGGAGGTCATGCCCGATTCACGCGGCGCCGCCCGCCTGCTCCCGCAGTACTTCGGCATCCTTCCCGAGCAGCGGGGCCGCGGCCTCGGGCGCGCTTTGTGGCGTGCGGCGATGAGCTGGGGGCAGCGGAACGGCGCCGCCTACCAGCTTCTACAGACCGAGGTCGGCGGCGCTTCTGATCATCTGTGCCGGTCCGAGGGACTGCGGTCGCTCGGGTTCGTCTGCGTCACCAAGGTGTGAAAGCGCGCCATGCCGCCGAGAGCCGTCTGTGCCCCGGCTCACCGACACATGGTGAACCGGGGCACTGTCCTGCGAGGCCGCCTTACCCGGAGGGCACAACGAGGGCACAAGGGCCAGGAAGATCCCGGAAAACTACGGCAATCACTGCGAGTAGTTTTCGCACGTCAGGGCCATGATCGTTGCGTTCCCGCAGATCACAAAAGCGAGGGCGGCACCTCCGCACAGGTGCCGCCCTCGTCGGGATCCGGAGCCGGGAGTGGGGGTGAGGGTCGGCCCCCGGCCGGCTCCGGTCGTCGTCGTCCGGGTCAGCGGCTGTCGCTGCCCAGGGACTCCGCCGCCGCGCGGCCCGCTTCGAGGCGGGCGACCGGGATGCGGAACGGGGAGCAGGAGACGTAGTCCAGGCCCACCTCGTGGAAGAAGTGCACCGACTCCGGGTCGCCGCCGTGTTCGCCGCAGACGCCGAGCTTGAGGTCGGGGCGGGTGGCGCGGCCGGCCTCGGCGGCGCTGCGGACCAGGGACCCGACGCCGTCCTTGTCGATGGTCTCGAACGGGCTGACGCCGAAGATGCCCTTCTCCAGGTAGGCGGTGAAGAAGCTGGCCTCGACGTCGTCGCGGCTGAAGCCCCAGACCGTCTGGGTCAGGTCGTTGGTGCCGAAGGAGAAGAAGTCGGCGGACTCGGCGATCTGACCGGCCGTCAGCGCGGCGCGGGGCAGCTCGATCATCGTGCCGAGGGTGAGCTTGAGGTCCACGCCGCGGGCCCGCTCGACCTCGGCGATGACCTGCTCGGCCTCCTCACGGACGATCTCCAGCTCCTGGACGGTGCCGACCAGCGGGATCATGATCTCGGCGCGCGGGTCGCCCTTGGCCGCGCTCCGGCGCTCGGCCGCGGCCTCGGCGATGGCCCGTACCTGCATGGCGAACAGGCCGGGGATGACCAGGCCGAGGCGGACGCCGCGCAGGCCCAGCATCGGGTTCTGCTCGTGCAGCTTGTGCACGGCCTGGAGGAGGCGCAGGTCGTTCTCGTTGGGGTCCTTGCGGGACTCGGCGAGGGCGACGCGTACGGACAGTTCGGTGATGTCCGGCAGGAACTCGTGCAGCGGCGGGTCGAGCAGCCGGACCGTCACCGGCAGGCCGTCCATCGCCTCGAACAGCTCGATGAAGTCGGCCTTCTGGAGGGGCAGCAGTTCGCCGAGGGCGGCTTCGCGGTCGGCGTCGGTGTCGGCGAGGATCAGGCGCTCGACCATCTCGCGGCGCTCGCCGAGGAACATGTGCTCGGTACGGCACAGGCCGATGCCCTGGGCGCCGAAGCGGCGGGCGCGGGCGGCGTCCTCGGCGTTGTCGGCGTTGGCGCGGACGCGCAGCCGGCGTACCCGGTCCGCGTACGCCATGATCCGGTGCACGGCCTTGACCAGTTCGTCGGCGTCGTCTGCGCCGGCGTGCATCCGGCCCTCGAAGTACTCGACGACCGGCGACGGGACGACCGGCACCTCACCGAGGTAGACCTTGCCGGAGGAGCCGTCGATGGAGACGACGTCGCCCTCCTCGACCACGATGCCGCCGGGCGCGGTCATGCACCGGCGCTTGGTGTCGACCTCCAGCTCCTCGGCGCCGCAGACGCAGGTCTTGCCCATGCCGCGGGCGACCACGGCGGCGTGCGAGGTCTTGCCACCGCGCGAGGTGAGGATGCCCTCGGCGGCGATCATGCCGTTGAGGTCGTCGGGGTTGGTCTCCCGGCGGATGAGGATGACCTTCTCGCCGGAGCGGGACCACTTGACCGCGGTGTAGGAGTCGAAGACGGCCTTGCCGACGGCGGCGCCGGGCGAGGCGGCGATGGCCCGGCCGATCATCTGGGTCTTCGCGTTCTCGTCGAAGCGCGGGAACATCAGCTGGGCGAGCTGCGCGCCGTTGACCCGCTGGAGGGCCTCGGCCTCGTCGATCAGGCCCTGGTCGACGAGCTGGGTGGCGATACGGAAGGCGGCGCCGGCGGTGCGCTTGCCGACGCGGGTCTGGAGCATCCACAGCTTGCCGCGCTCGATGGTGAACTCGATGTCGCACAGGTCCTTGTAGTGCGTTTCGAGGGTTTCCATGATGCGCATCAGCTCGTCGTACGACGGCTTGTCGATGCCTTCGAGGTCGGCGAGCGGCACGGTGTTGCGGATGCCGGCGACGACGTCCTCACCCTGCGCGTTCTGGAGGTAGTCGCCGTAGACGCCCTGCTGGCCGCTGGCCGGGTCGCGGGTGAAGGCGACGCCGGTGCCGGAGTCCGGGCCGAGGTTGCCGAAGACCATCGAGCAGACGTTGACGGCCGTGCCGAGGTCGCCGGGGATGCGCTCCTGGCGGCGGTAGAGCTTGGCGCGGTCGGTGTTCCACGAGTCGAAGACCGCGCGGATGGCGAGGTCCATCTGCTCGCGGGGCTCCTGCGGGAACTCCCGCCCGGTCTCCTTGGCGACGATGTCCTTGAACTGCCCGACCAGGTTCTCCAGGTCGGCCGCGTCCAGGTCCACGTCGACGCGGACGCCCTTGGCCCGCTTGGCCTCCTCCAGCGCCTCCTCGAAGAGGTCGCCGTCCACGCCGAGCACGGTCTTGCCGAACATCTGGATGAGCCGCCGGTAGGAGTCCCAGGCGAAGCGCTCGTCGCCGGCCTGGGTGGCGAGGCCGGAAACCGACGCGTCGGACAGGCCGATGTTCAGCACGGTGTCCATCATGCCGGGCATCGAGAACTTCGCCCCGGAACGCACCGATACGAGGAGAGGGTTGTCGGCCTGGCCGAGCTTCTTGCCCATGGTCGCTTCGAGCGCTTCGAGGTGCTCGGTGACCTCGGCACGCAGTGCCGCGGGCTCCTGGCCGCTGTCGAGGTAGACCTTGCACGCCTCGGTGGTGATCGTGAATCCCGGCGGAACGGGAAGCCCCAGGTTGGTCATCTCGGCGAGGTTGGCGCCCTTGCCGCCGAGGAGGTCCTTGAGGTCCTTGTTGCCCTCGGTGAAGTCGTAGACGAACTTCGCAGGCTCGGACGGGGTTACGTGGGGATCTTGTGTTTCCGGCACGGGACTCTCTCCTCGCCGACGGACTGCCCTGACGGCGAGGAACATACCCAGATCGAAGGTGTCTGGGTACGTCCACACGGTCGACATACGCCCGTAACCCGCCGTCCGCCAGCAGATCGAAAGTCGCGACGGCCCGAGGAGTTGATTCAAAACTTGAATGCAAGATGGCGCAGGGCGACGGAGAGCGGCCCGGGGCGCTACCCAGCGCGAAAATTTCTTGATCACATGAACGCGGAAGGGGTGGCACCCAGTGCCACCTATTGGAGAGGTGCACTCCCCCGCGATCTGCTCATCTGAGCGCGACCCCTATCAAGGGTGGCGAGAATCACGCCCTCCCGTACGCCACGGTCCCGCCATGCGGACCCGGAAACGGACCCGGCCCGGCCCCGAGCCGTCCTCGGAACCGGGCCGCATGCGGACCGCGATCGGCCCGGTGGGCGCCTCAGCCGCCCGAAGTGTCCAGTTCCGCGTCGGCCGTGACGCCCGCGCAGTCGTACGGGTCGTCCAGCCAGCCGTCCGGCAGGACCACCCGGTTCCGGCCAGATGTGCGGCCACGGGGTCCGTCGGCACCCGCCGGCCAGGGCTGATCAAGGTCCAGCTCGCTCATCAGAGCGTCCAGTTCGTCCAGCGACGAGGCGATTGCCAGCTTCTTGCGCAGCTCCGAGCCGATCGAGAAGCCCTTCGTGTACCAGGCGACGTGCTTGCGGAAGTCGATGACGCCGCGCGCCTCGTCCCCCAGCCACTCCCCCAGCAGCGTGGCGTGCCGCAGCATCACGGCAGCGACCTCCTTGAGGGTGGGCCGCGCGTACGTGCCCGTCCCTTCGAAGGCCGCCACCAGGTCGCCGAAGAGCCACGGCCGCCCCAGGCAGCCGCGCCCCACGACCACGCCGTCACAGCCGGTCTCGCGGACCATCCGCAGCGCGTCGTCCGCCGACCAGATGTCCCCGTTGCCGAGCACCGGGATCTCCGGGACGGCCTCCTTCAGGCGGGCGATGGCCTCCCAGTCGGCGGTGCCGCCGTAGTGCTGGGCCGCCGTCCGGCCGTGCAGCGCGATGGCCGTGACGCCCTCCTCGACCGCGATCCGGCCCGCGTCGAGGTAGGTGATGTGGTCGTCGTCGATGCCCTTGCGCATCTTCATCGTCACCGGCAGGTCACCCGCGTTGGAGACCGCCTCGCGCAGGATGGAGCGCAGCAGGTGGCGCTTGTACGGCAGGGCCGAGCCGCCGCCCTTGCGGGTCACCTTCGGCACCGGGCAGCCGAAGTTCAGGTCGATGTGGTCGGCCAGGTCCTCGTCGGCGATCATGCGGACGGCCTTGCCGACGGTGTCCGGGTCGACGCCGTACAGCTGGATGGAGCGCGGCTTCTCCGTCTCGTCGAAGTGGATCAGCTGCATGGTCTTCTCGTTGCGCTCGACCAGTGCCCGCGTCGTGATCATCTCGCTGACGAACAGGCCCTTGCCGCCGGAGAACTCCCGGCACAGCGTCCGGAAGGGGGCGTTGGTGATCCCGGCCATCGGCGCGAGGACCACGGGCGGCTGCACCGCGTGCGGGCCGATCTGCAGCTGAGTCATGGGGAGCGGGTTTCCTTCGGGGTCGGCGGCGGACTGAGCGACCTCCCATTGTCGCGCACTCGGCCGGCGGCCTCGCCAGAGCCGTAGGTCCCCGTCGTCGCACCGTCGTCGCGCACGCGCGGCGGCGGCCGCACAGAGCCGCAAACCCCGGCGTCACGCACACGGGCGGCGGCCTCCCCGGAGCCGCCGGTCCCCGCTGGTTGTAGCGTTCACCTATGCCCCAGCTCAGCCACCGGCGGCGCCTGCTGGTCCTGGCCATCTGCTGTATGAGCCTGCTGATCGTCAGCCTCGACAACACCGTGCTGAACGTCGCGCTGCCCTCCATGCAGAAGGACCTGGACACCACGCTGTCCGGCATGCAGTGGACGATCGACGCCTACACCCTGGTCCTGGCCTCGCTGCTGATGCTGGCCGGCTCCACCGCGGACCGGCTCGGCCGGCGCCGCGTCTTCCAGACGGGCCTGGTGGTCTTCGCGCTCGGCTCGCTGCTGTGCAGCCTGGCGCCGAACCTGGAGTGCCTGGTGGCGTTCCGCATGGTGCAGGCGGTCGGCGGCTCGATGCTCAACCCCGTCGCGATGTCGATCATCACCAACACCTTCACCGAGCCGAAGGAGCGGGCCCGGGCGATCGGGGTGTGGGGCGGCGTGGTCGGCATCAGCATGGCGGCCGGGCCGATCGTCGGCGGGCTGCTGGTGCAGAGCGTCGACTGGCGGGCGATCTTCTGGATCAACGTGCCCATCGGGGCGCTCGCGCTGTTCCTGACCGTCCGGTACGTGCCGGAGTCGCGCGCTCCGCATCCGCGCCGGGCCGATCCCGTCGGCCAGCTGCTGGTGATCGCGCTGCTCGGCACCCTGACGTACGCGATCATCGAGGCCCCGGCGGCCGGCTGGACCTCGCCGCTGATCCTGGGCTTCGCCGCGGCGGCCGTCGCCGCGCTGGCCGGACTGCTGTGGTACGAGCGGCGGCGGGCCGAGCCGCTGATCGATCTGCGGTTCTTCCGCAGTGCGCCGTTCAGCGGAGCCACGGTCGTGGCGGTCTGCGCGTTCGCCGCGCTCGGCGGCTTCCTCTTCGTCAACACGCTCTACCTCCAAGACGTCCGGGGCCTGTCAGCGCTGGACGCGGGGCTGCACATGCTGCCCATGGCAGGCATGACGCTGGTGTTCGCGCCGCTGTCCGGGCGGCTGGTCGGGGCGGTGGGCGCGCGGCTGCCGCTGCTGCTGGCCGGGCTGACGATGATGGTCAGCGGGGTGCTGTTCGCGGCCTTCGAGGCGGAGGCGAGCACACCACTGCTGTTCACCGGGTACGTGCTTTTCGGCATCGGATTCGGGCTGGTCAATGCGCCCATCACGAACACCGCGGTCTCCGGGATGCCGCGTACGCAGGCGGGCGTGGCGGCGGCGATCGCCTCCACCAGCAGGCAGGTCGGGCAGTCGCTGGGCGTCGCGGTGATCGGCGCCGTACTGGCCAGCGGGACCCGCGCCGCCGCCACGGGCAGCCAGTTCGTGGAGGCGAGCCGTCCGGCATGGTGGATCATCGCGGGCTGCGGCGCCGCCGTACTGCTGCTGGGCGCGCTGACCACCGGCCGCTGGGCGCGCGAGACCGCGCGCCGTACTGCGGAACGGCTGGAGTCCGCGCAGGACGGGCAGTCCCCGCCACACGGGCCCGGCGATCAGCCCCCGGCGCGGATCAGCGTCTGAAGCTTTTCCAGCCGCTCGCGTGTCTCCTCGTCGTCGGGTGTGTAGGTGAGCATCTTGGGCCCGTGATTGGGGCCGGTCCACAGGCCGGTGGAGGACAGCCGCAACAGGCCCACGTCCTTGTGGCGGAAGATCTTGGAGTGGCTCACCGGCCGTACGACCTCCTGGCGCGCCCAGATCTCACGGAACTCCGGCGAGGCCGCCTCCAGCCGCGCCACCAGCGCCTTCCAGGCCGGTTCGGCGACGTGTCCGGCCATCGAGGCACGGAACTTGGCGGCCATCACGCACAGGGTCTTGTCCAGGTCCACCAGGCTCGCCCGCCAGTCGGCGTTGGTGAACGCCAGCCACAGGCAGTTGCGGTCCTCCTCCGGCAGCGTGTCCAGATCGCACAGCAGCCGCCCGTACGTGCTGTTGTACGCCAGGATGTCGAAGCGGCTGTTCTGGATGACGGCGGGGAACGGCACGAGCTGGTCGAGCATCTGCCGCATCGCCTGCGGCACGCCCGTGCACTCCTTGCCGCGCACCGGGTCGGCCACGCCGGCCAGCGCGAAGAGGTGGCCGCGCTCGGCCCGGTCCATCAGCAGCGCGCGGGCCACGGCGTCCAGCACCTGCGGCGAGACCTGGATGTCCCTGGCCTGCTCCAGCCACGTGTACCAGGTGACGCCGACCGCGGACAGGTGGGCGACCTCCTCGCGGCGCAGGCCCGGCGTACGGCGGCGGGGGCCGCGCGGCAGGCCGACCTGCTCCGGGGTGATCCGCTCGCGGCGGCTGCGCAGGAAGGCGGCCAGCTCACCGCGCCGGACGGCGCCGTCCGTGGGCGTCGGCCGCTGTGCTGTCTCCCGTACCGTCTCCGGCATCGTGGCGGTCATGATCCCAGCGTGCCGGAAGACCCAGCCGGTTGCCAGGTAGCCCTGGTACCAGGATAAGGAGACTCTGGTACCCCCCTGGGCGGCGGACGATCGTCTTCCCTGTGAGCGATACCGACGTACGAACCCTCCCCACGCGGACCCCGGAGTCCGCCCCCGCCCGTCCCACCCATCCCGCGCTGACCACGCTCGGGCTGTTCACCGTGCTGCTCGGCGCCGCCCTGCCGATGATCGACTTCTTCATCGTCAACGTGGCCCTGCCGACCATCGACCGCGATCTGCACGCGGGCCCGGCCCTGCTGGAGATGGTCGTCGCGGGCTACGGCGTCGCGTACGCGGTCCTCCTCGTCGTCGGCGGCCGGCTCGGCGACATGGTCGGCCGCCGCCGGCTGTACCTGTGGGGGCTGGCCGCCTTCGGGATCACCTCGCTGGCCTGCGGGGTGGCGCCGGACGCGTGGACGCTGGTCGCGGCGCGCGTCGCCCAGGGCGCGGCGGCGGCGCTGATGCTGCCGCAGGTGCTCGCCACCATCCAGTCCACCACCACCGGAGCGCGCCGCGCCAAGGCAGTCAGCCTGTACGGCGGTACGGCCGGGGTCGCCAGCGCTGTCGGCCAGGTGCTCGGCGGACTGCTGGTCGCCGCCGATCTGGCCGGGACCGGCTGGCGCGCGGTGTTCCTGGTCAACGTGCCGGTCGCCGCGGCAGCGCTGCTGCTCGCGCTGCGCACCGTGCCGGAGACCCGCTCGCCGCACCCGACCCGGGTCGACGGCCCCGGCACCGCCCTGCTGGCCGTCGCGCTGGTCAGCCTGCTGCTGCCGCTGACCGAGGGCCGCGCGGCAGGTTGGCCGGTGTGGTCCTGGCTGCTGCCCGTCGTCTTCCCGTTCGCCGCCGCGGCGTTCGTCGTCGTGGAACGGCGTGCCGAACGGGCCGGCCGCACCCCGCTCGTCCCCCCGTCCCTGCTGCGCCTGCGCTCCGTACGCAGCGGCCTGGCCCTGATCCTGCCGTTCTCGGTGGGCTTCGGCGGCTTCATGTTCGTGCTGGCCGTCGGCCTCCAGGACGGCCTGCGCTACGGGCCGCTGGCGGCCGGACTGTCCCTCGCCCCGCTGTGCGTGGCCTTCTTCTTCGCCTCGCTGGCCGGTCCGCGCCTGGTGGCGCGCTTCGGGCGCCGGGTGGTGCTGGCCGGTTCGCTGATCCAGGGCACCGGGCTTCTGGTGCTGGCGCTGGTCTTCCGTACGCAGTGGCCGGACGTCCCCGCTGCGGCCATGGCGAGCGGTATGGCGCTGCTCGGCGTGGGCCAGGGCTTCGTCCTGCCGATCCTGATGCGGATCGTGCTGAGCGAGCTGCCCGCCGCCCAGGCCGGCGCGGGGAGCGGCGCCATGGTCACCACCCAGCAGGCCGGCCTGGCCCTGGGCGTGGCGACCCTCGGCACGCTCTTCCTCGGCCTGCTGCCCTCGATGGGCGTACGGGACGCCTTGATCGTCGCGCTGCTCGCGCAGGTGGCGACGGTGGTGCTGAACGTGGCACTGACGTTCCGGCTGCCGCGGGTGGTGCGCTGACGCGGGGTGCGGGAAGGGCGATACAGAGCATGGACTGACAGATATTGAAATCTGTCAGCAGTCATGCCATGGTTGTCGTGTCGCCGCCGTGCCTGTCCGGGCGCGGCCGGCGGCACCCCACCACCCCTCCACCTCTGAGGAGCACCCGTGCAGACCCGCACCCTCGGCACCACAGGCCCGCAGTCCTCGGCCCTCGGCCTCGGCTGCATGGGCATGTCCGCCCTGTACGGCGACCCGGGCGACCGCGGCGAATCCATCGCCACCATCCACGCGGCCCTCGAAGCCGGCGTCACCCTGCTGGACACCGGCGACTTCTACGGCATGGGCCACAACGAACTGCTCATCGGCGAGGCGCTGCGCAGCGCGCCCGCGGCCCGCCGCGAGCAGGCGCTGACCAGCGTCAAGTTCGGCGCCCAGCGCACCGTCGAGGGCGACTTCATCGGGCTCGACGGCCGGCCGTCCTCGGTGAAGAACTTCGCCGCGTACTCGCTCCAGCGCCTGGGCACCGACCACATCGACATCTACCGGCTCGCCCGCGTCGACCCGGACGTGCCGATCGAGGAGACGGTCGGCGCCGTCGCCGAGCTGGTCGAGGCCGGTCACGTCCGGCACATCGGACTGTCCGAGGCCGGCGCGGACACCCTGCGCCGGGCCGCCGCCGTCGCCCCGATCGCCGACCTCCAGATCGAGTACGCGCTCATCTCCCGCGGTATCGAGGACAAGATCCTGCCCACCGCGCGCGAGCTGGGCATCGGCGTCACCGCGTACGGCGTCCTCTCCCGCGGCCTGCTCAGCGGCCACTTCGCGCGCGACCGCAAGCTGGCCGCGGACGACTTCCGCGCGGCCAGCCCGCGCTTCCAGGGCGAGAACCTGCACCGCAACCTCGACCTGACCGACGCGCTGCGCGAGATCGCCGAACAGAAGGGCGTCACGGTCGCGCAGATCGCCATCGCCTGGGTCCTCGCCCAGGGCGAGGACATCGTGCCGCTGGTCGGCGCCCGCCGGCGGGACCGGCTGGCGGAGGCGCTCGGCGCGCTGGACGTCACGCTGGACGCCGGCGACCTCGCGGCCATCGAGCGCGCCGTCCCGGCGGGCGCCGCGGCCGGGGACCGCTACCCGACACAGCAGATGGCCCTTCTGGACAGCGAGCGCTGACCTTTCCGGGCAGCGAGCGCCGGCCTTCACGGGCACGGCCGGGGGACGTACGGGTACGGTCCCAAGGAGGACGCCGCCGCGTCCGTACCAGGGCGCCCCGCGCGGCGCCCCCGACCGAAAGGCCCGTACGCCCCCATGCCACCCGCCGAGACCCTGACCCCCGAACGCATCCTCGAAGCCACCGAGGACGTGCTGCGCCGCTACGGCCCGGCCAAGGCCACCGTCGTGGACGTGGCGCGGGCGCTGGGCGTCAGCCACGGCAGCGTCTACCGCCACTTCCGTACGAAGACGGCGCTGCGCGAGGCGGTCACGCAGCGCTGGCTGGACCGTACGAGCGAGCAGCTGAGCGCCATCGTCACCGAGGGCGGCCCGGCGCCGGAGCGGCTGCGCCGCTGGGTGCGCGCCCTGTTCACCGCGAAGCAGCACAAGGCGGGCGACGACCCCGAACTGTTCGCGACCTACATGACACTGGTCGGCGAGAGCGGCGGCGTCGTGGAAGGCCATGTCGCCGACCTGACCGGCCAGTTGGCGGCGATCATCCTGGACGGCATCGAACAGGGCGCGTTCGCGCCGGGCGACTCGGCGACGCTGGCACGGGCCGTCTTCGACGCGACCGGCCGCTTCCACGATCCGTGTTACGCGGCGGACTGGTCGCAGCCCGGGATCGAGGAGGCGCTGGAGGCGGTGGTGGGGTTGGTGTTGCGGGGGTTGCGGGGTTGACGTGACGGCCGTCGTTGTCAGCGGCGTCTCCTACGCTGAGTATCAGCCTGATCACTCGACGGGGGGCTATGTGTCATGACGCTGCTGCTCGAACGGCAGACCACCGAATCCGTTACGCACGACCCGACCCGGTTCCGGAGAGTCCTTCGTGATCTCCTGAGCATCGACGTACCCGACGGCCACCGGGCGGAGATCGTCGGCGAGAACATCGTCCTGTCGCCGTGGCCGCCGCCCTCCTACATGCTCACCATGCTGGCGATCGAATCGCAGCTGACGCCACTCCTGCCGGACGGACACGTCCTGACGGGCTTCCCCTGCCTCTTCACGTTCCCGGCGCAGGAGCGCGCCTTGCAACCGGAGATGTACGCCGCCGCCAAGAGCGCGTTCCACACGGACGAGCATCACCTGGACAGCACGGAGCTTTCCCTGGCTGTCGAACTGACCTGCCCGGCGACCCGTCACCACGACTACGGGGACAAGCTCACTACGTACGGGAAGGCCGGTGTGCCGGTGTATCTGCTGGTCGACATGGAGGAGCAGCGGACCACCGTCTTCTGGGAGCCGGGCGAGGACGGCTACGCCGAGCGGGAGTCGGCCGAGTTCGGCGAGGAGCTGCGCATGCCCACGCTCTCTGCCCGGGCGCCGACGGCGCCCCTTCACACCCCCAAGAACCGCAACACCGCCAGCACCCGCCGATGATCCGCGTCGGCCTTCGGCAGGTCCAGCTTGGCCAGGATGTTGTTGATGTGCTTGGCTACCGCGGACTCGCTCACGACCAGGGCCGCCGCGATGCCCGCGTTGGAGCGGCCCTCGGCCATCAGGGCCAGGACCTCCCGTTCGCGTTCGGTCAGCCGCTCCAGCGGGTCGCTCTGCCGCCGTACCAGCAGCTGCGCCACCACCTGCGGGTCCAGCGCGGTGCCGCCCGCGGCGACCCGGCGCAGCGCCTCGATGAACTCCTCGACGTCCGCGACCCGCTGCTTGAGCAGATAGCCGATGCCGCTGGTGTTCGAGGCGAGGAGGTTGGTGGCGTACCGTTCCTCCACGTACTGCGACAGCATCAGCACCGCGGTCCCCGGCCACCGCTCCCGGATCTCCAGCGCCGCCCGCACCCCCTCGTCCGTGAAGCCCGGCGGCATTCGTACGTCCACCACCGCGAGGTCCGGCCGGTGCTCCGCCACCGCCGCCAGCAGCGCCTCGGCGTCGCCGGTCTCGGCGGCCACCTCGAACCCGGCCGTCTCCAGCACCTTCACCAGGCCGACCCGCAGCAGGACGGAGTCCTCGGCGATCACGGCGCGGCGTACGGCGGGCGTCAGGTCGTGCACGGCAACTCCACGGTCATGGCGGTCGGCCCCCCGACGGGGCTGCTCATCCGGAACGCCCCGTCCACGGAGCGCACGCGCTGGGCGAGCCCCTTGAGACCGCTCCCCCGGGCCGGATCGGCACCGCCCACTCCGTCGTCGGCGACGACCACCCGAAGTATCTCCCCCAGGCGGGTCACGGTCACATCCGCCCGGGTCGCGTCCGCGTGCTTGGCCACGTTGTTGAGGGCCTCGGAGACGACGAAGTAGGCGACCGCCTCGACGGCGGGCGCGGCCCGGTCCGGCAGGTCCGTGCGCAGCCGTACCGGCAGCGGCACCCGTGCCGCCAGGCCCGACAGGGCGGCGTCCAGGCCGAGTTCGTCCAGTACGGCCGGGTGCAGCCCGCGCACCAGGCTGTTCAGCTCCTCGATGGCCTCCTTGGCCTCCCGGTGCGCCTCGTCGATGACCTGCTGCGCCTCGGGCGGCAGGTCCCTGAGCGTGGCCTTGGCCAGCCCCAGGTTCAGCGCGAGCGCGACCAGCCGCTGCTGCGCGCCGTCGTGCAGGTCCCGTTCGATGCGGCGCCGTTCGGCGTCGGCGGCATCGACCGCGCCGGCCCGGCTGCTGGTCAGGTCCTCGACCCGCCGCTGGAGCTCCTCGGAGCGGCTGACGTGCAGCACCGCGCGGGCGACGAGGTTCTCCAGCCGTACGAGGCCGGCGGCGAGGGCGGGGATGGCGGCCAGGGCCAGCAGGCCCGCCACACAGGCGTACCCGGCCTGGGTGGCGTACGCAGGGTGGTCCACCCGCCACCGCCAGTCCACCGCGAAGATCCACGCCGGACTGGTCGCCGCCGCCAGGGCCGCCGCCAGCACCGCGAGCAGCAGCAGTTCCAGCGCCCCGAAGAGCGGTCCGATCAGCCAGTTGTAGGCGAACTGCCGCTTGGCTTCACGGAAGCGCAACCTTGGCAGGTCCATTCCGCACAGCGCCCGGAATCGCCACCGCTGGGCCTCGGTCAGGCCGTACGCGCAGATGACGAGCAAGGTGGCCGGGGCCCAGAAGACGATCGGGGCGGCGGAGGAGCTGCCTTTCAGGGTGTTGATCAGCTGCGTGAGCGCCCAGAGGAAGAGCGGAGGGACGGTGCCGTGCAGCGGCACCCCGGCGCCGATGAAGAGAAGATCGCGGCGCGTCCGTACGAGCGCACGGCGCAGCCGCGGGGGAATGGTCATGATCCATACGGTAGGCGCGGCCTGCCGGGCGGGCCATGACGACAGTTTCCGCTCCGGGGGTGCAACTGGTGCCACCCCGGGTCGGACCCGGGTGTTACTGACTTCGGCCGCCCCCGCCGGGAGAGTGGATCACGAGCCCGAAGGCCGGGTTCACCCACCCCGGAAGAGGCATGCCCATGGCGCTCATCGCCTGCGACCCGCCCTGCACGGCGCGCCCGTTCACCCTGACCGCGAGCCGCCGTACGTGGGCGGGCCGCGTCCTGACCGGCGCCGGGCTGGCCCTGCTGCCGTGGATGGGCTACCTCGCCGGGACGCTGCCGCCCGCGGAGGCGGCGGCCTGGGTGGCGCTGGACGCGGTCGAGGCGGCGTGCCTGCTGATCGCCGGTACCCGGCCGATGGCGGGGCGGCCGGGCAACCGGGCGGCAGCGGCGGTGGCCGCGGTGCTGCTCGCCGCCGACGCGTGCGTGGACGTGGCGACGGCGGGGCCGGGGAGCGAGCTGCTGACCGCCGTGATCATGGCGGCCGGCGCAGAGCTGCCGCTGGCGGCGCTGTGTGCGGCGCTCGCCGCGCGCTCGGCCCGGTGACGCCATGGGGTGGTCTCGCGGAACACGAACGCCGGCCGGGCTGGGAAGACCAGCCCGGCCGGCGTTCGATGCCGTCTTTCCGGTGCGGCGGCGCCCCGCGAAGGGTCAGCAGCCCAGCAGACGCCCGCCCAGGTACGACTGGATCTGGTCCAGCGACACCCGCTCCTGCTTCATCGTGTCGCGCTCGCGCACGGTGACCGCGTTGTCGTCCAGGGTGTCGAAGTCGACGGTGACGCAGAACGGCGTACCGATCTCGTCCTGGCGGCGGTAGCGGCGGCCGATGGCGCCCGCGTCGTCGAAGTCGATGTTCCAGTTCTTGCGCAGGTCGGCCGCCAGGCCCTTGGCCTTCGGCGACAGCTGCGGGTTGCGGGACAGCGGCAGGACCGCGACCTTGACCGGCGACAGGCGCGGGTCGAGGCGCAGCACCGTGCGCTTCTCCATCTTGCCCTTGGCGTTCGGCGCCTCGTCCTCGGTGTACGCGTCGAGCAGGAAGGCGAGCATGGCGCGGCCGACACCGGCCGCCGGCTCGATGACGTACGGGGTGTAGCGCTCGCCGGCCTCCTGGTCGAAGTACGACAGGTCCTGGCCGGACGCCTTGGAGTGCGAGGACAGGTCGTAGTCCGTACGGTTGGCGACGCCCTCCAGCTCGCCCCACTCGGAGCCGCCGAACTGGAAGCGGTACTCGATGTCAGCGGTGCGCTTGGAGTAGTGCGAGAGCTTCTCGGCGGGGTGCTCGTACCAGCGGATGTTCTCCTCGCGGATGCCGAGGTCGCGGTACCAGTTCCACCGCTGCTCCATCCAGTACTCCTGCCACTTCTCGTCCTCGCCCGGCTTGACGAAGAACTCCATCTCCATCTGCTCGAACTCGCGGGTGCGGAAGATGAAGTTGCCGGGCGTGATCTCGTTGCGGAAGGACTTGCCCATCTGCGCGATGCCGAACGGCGGCTTCTTGCGGGAGGTCTGCTGGACCTGGGCGAAGTTGGTGAAGATGCCCTGGGCGGTCTCGGGGCGCAGGTAGGCGACCGAGCCGCTGTCCTGGGTGGGGCCGAGGTGGGTGGAGAGCAGGCCGGAGAACTGCTTGGGCTCGGTGAACTGGCCCTTGTTGCCGCAGTTCGGGCAGTTGACGTCGGCCAGGCCGTTCTCGGGCAGCCGGCCGTGCTTGGCCTCGTACGCCTCTTCCAGGTGGTCGGCGCGGAACCGCTTGTGGCAGGCGGTGCACTCGGTCAGCGGGTCGGTGAAGGTGGCGACGTGGCCGGAGGCCACCCAGACCTCGGGCGCCAGGATCACCGACGAGTCGATACCGACCACGTCGTCGCGCGAGGTGACCATGGAACGCCACCACTGGCGCTTGATGTTCTCCTTGAGCTCGACGCCGAGCGGACCGTAGTCCCAGGCGGCGCGCTGGCCGCCGTAGATCTCACTGCACGGGTATACAAAGCCACGGCGCTTGCTCAGGCTGACGATTGTGTCGATCTTGTCGGCGGCCACGGTGCTCTCTTCATTGCGACGACGAACGATGGGTAGGAGCGGCGCCCTGGCGTCTCCTTGTGGGGTGGTGGTCGGGAGACGGGCGGGCGAATGCTTCAGGTTACCGGCGGCCCTGCCCCCCGGATCAAATCGGTTCGCCGCCGGTCCGTTCCGGGACCCCTTGTTGACAATCGTTTCCACTTTTGTTGAAAATGACTGTCATGAACGTACGACGTCACATACCCACCGCCGTCATAGCCGGAGCCTGTGTCCTCGGCATGACGGCCCTCTCCGCCTGCTCCGACTCCAGCGGGGGCAAGGCCGACGGCAAGCTCAACGTGACGGCGTCGTTCTACCCGATGGAGTTCCTCGCCAAGGAGATCGGCAAGGACCACGTCAAGGTCACCGACCTGACCTCCCCCGGCACCGAGCCGCACGACCTGGAACTCTCCCCCCGGCAGACCGCCGAGCTCGGCGAGTCGGACGCGATCGTCTACCTCAAGGGCATCCAGCCCGCCGTCGACCAGGCCGTCGCGCAGTCCGGGGTGAAGCACATCGTCGACGCGGCGTCCCTGACCCGGCTGAAGAAGCACGGCGACGAGGTGGACGGCCACGCCCACACCACCGGCGACAACGGCACCGAGCACGACGAGCACGGCCACGAGGGCCACGACCACGCCCACGAGGCGGACGGCAACGACCCGCACATCTGGCTCGACCCGGTGAAGTTCTCCCAGGTCGCCAAGGGCGTCGGCAAGGCGCTCGCGGACGCCGACCCGGCCCACCGGGCGGACTACGCGCGCAACACCGACGACCTGGTCAAGAAGCTCGGCGACCTGAACAAGAAGTTCGAGGACGGGCTGAAGAACAAGAAGGCGGACACCTTCATCACCACCCACGCCGCCTTCGGCTACCTCGCCGAGCGCTACGGCCTCACCGAGGAGGCCATCAGCGGCATCGACCCCGAGTCCAGCGACGTCAGCGGCAGCCGCATGAAGGAGCTGCAGAAGCTGGCCAAGGACCACCACGTCGACACGGTCTTCTCCGAGACCCTGACCAACCCCGCGATGGCCAAGACCCTCGCCGAGGACCTCGGCGTACGGACCGACGTGCTCGACCCCATCGAGGGGATCACCGACCGGTCCAAGGGCCGGGACTACCTCCAGGTCATGGAAGCCAACCTGGCGGCCCTCCAGAAGGCGCTCGGCGCCAAGTGACCGGGCGCACGGCACGGCCGGGTGACGCGGCCGGACACCCGGTGGGACAGGTTCGTACGGCACGACGGGAGGATGCGGCCATGAAGGACCAGGACACGGTCATATCGCTGCGCGGGGCGGGTGCGGCGCTCGGCGCACGCCCCGTCCTGCGCGGCGTCGACCTGACCGTACGGCGCGGAGAGGTGGTGGCCCTGCTCGGCGCCAACGGCTCCGGCAAGTCCACCGCCGTCCGCGCCGTGGTCGGCCAGGTGCCGCTGACCAGCGGCGAACTGGAGCTGTTCGGCACCCCGCAGCGCCGGTTCAAGGACTGGGCGCGCATCGGCTACGTGCCCCAGCGCACCACCGCGGCGGGCGGCGTGCCCGCCACCGTCCGGGAGATCGTCGCGTCCGGCCGGCTGGCCCGTACGAAGCTGAAGTGGCCCGGCCGGGCCGACCGGGACGCCGTCCACCGGGCGCTGGACCTGGTGGGCATGGCGGACCGCGCCAAGGACTCCGCCGAGGCGCTCTCCGGCGGCCAGCACCAGCGGGTGCTGATCGCCCGCGCCCTGGTCGGCGCGCCGGAGCTGCTGATCATGGACGAGCCGATGGCCGGGGTGGACCTGGCCAGCCAGGAGGTGCTGGCCGAGACGCTGCGGGGGCAGGTCGCGGCGGGCGCCACCGTGCTGCTCGTCCTGCACGAGCTGGGCCCGCTGGAGCCGCTGATCGACCGCGCCGTGGTGCTGCGCGACGGCTGCGTGGTGCACGACGGCCCGCCGCCCGAGGCCGTGGGCCAGCACGCCCTGCCCGGCCACGACCACGTCCACCCGCACGCGGACCCGGCCGCCGAGCCGGTCCGCACCGGGCTGCTGACCTGAGACGGACTGACCTGACATGGACCTCCTGAACTACGCCTTCATGCAGCGGGCGCTGCTCGCCGCCCTCCTGGTCGGCGTCACCGCGCCGGCCGTCGGCATCTACCTCGTCCAGCGCCGCCAGGCGATCATGGGCGACGGCATCGGGCACGTCGCGCTGACCGGTGTCGCGCTGGGCTTCCTGCTGCGCACCTCGCCCGTGTGGATGGCCGTCCTGGTCGCCGCGCTCGGCGCGATCGCCATGGAGCTGGTGCGGTCCAAGGGCCGCACCCGCGGCGACATCGCGCTGGCGATGCTCTTCTACGGCGGCATGGCCGGCGGCGTGCTGATCATCAACCTCGCGCCCGGCGGCTCCACCGCCAACCTGACCAGCTATCTCTTCGGCTCGATCAACAGCGTCTCCCCCGAGGACGTGATGGTCACCTGCCTCCTGGCCGCCTTCGTGATGGCGGTCACCCTGGGGCTGCGCCGCCAGCTGTTCGCGGTGTGCCAGGACGAGGAGTTCGCCCGGGTGATGGGCCTGCCCGTACGGGCGCTGAACCTGCTGCTCGCCGTCACCGCCGCGCTCACCGTCACGGTCGCGATGCGCGCCGTCGGGCTGCTGCTGGTCAGCGCGCTGCTGGTGGTGCCGGTGGCCGCCGCGCAGCAGGCCACCCGCGGCTTCGCGATGACCCTCGCGCTGTCCGTCGCCATCGGAGTCGTCGTCACCCTCTCCGGTACGGTCTTCTCCTTCTACGTGGACGTGCCGCCCGGCGCGAGCATCGTGCTGCTGGCCATCGCGGTCTTCGCCCTGATGGCGGCGCTGGCCGCCCCACTGGCCAGAAAGCGCGCCCGGGCCGCCGCCGAGGCCGCCCGGCAGTGCACTCTGGATCTGCCCGGCAGCCGCTCCCCCGGCGACGACGTCAGCGTGCAGGGGGCCCGGGGATAGAGGTACGCGTAAGCGTTGCACCCGGGCTCCGGTCATCACCTGGCACAATGGCCGGACTGATGTGCAGGGGGACGTCCCGAGACCTAGGGAGGCAACGGTGGCGAGCGCTGGATCTCCGGTGCGCGGCCGGTCGACGCGGCAGCGGGCCGCCGTGGCAGCGGCACTGGACGAGGTGGACGAGTTCCGCAGCGCGCAGGAGCTGCACGACATGCTCAAGCACCGGGGGGACTCGGTCGGGCTGACCACGGTCTACCGGACGCTGCAGTCCCTCGCGGACGCGGGCGAGGTGGACGTACTGCGCACCAACGACGGCGAGGCCGTCTACCGCCGGTGCAGCACCGACGACCACCACCATCACCTGGTCTGCCGCAACTGCGGCAAGGCCGTCGAGGTGGAGGGCCCGGCCGTGGAGAAGTGGGCGGACCAGATCGCCGCCGAGCACGGCTTCCAGGACGTCGGGCACACCATCGAGATCTTCGGTACGTGCGGCGAGTGCGCGGCCAAGGCGGCCGACGGCTCCGCCTGACGCGGAGCGCCGACGGCAACGGCGATACGACGGCGGCCGGACCCCTGGGCAGGGGTCCGGCCGCCGTCGCGTACGCGGTGGGCGAGGCCCTCACGTCGCGGGCGCCACCTCGGGGGCCGCGCCGAAGCGGCGGTCCCGCTTGGCGTATTCGAGACAGGCGTCCCACAGGTTCCGCCGGTCGAAATCCGGCCAGAGAATGTCCTGGAACACCATCTCCGCGTAGGCGCTCTGCCAGATCAGGTAGTTCGAGGTGCGCTGCTCACCGGACGGCCGGACGAACAGGTCCACGTCCGGCATGTCCGGGTAGTACATGTACTTGGCCACGGTCTTCTCGGTGACCTTCGCCGGGTCCAGCTTCCCGGCCCGCACATCGGCGGCGATGGCCGCCGCCGCGTCCGCGATCTCCGCCCGGCCGCCGTAGTTGACGCAGAAGTACAGCGTCATGGCGTCGTTGTCCTTGGTCTGCTCCTGGGCGACCTGGAGCTCCTGCACCACGGACTTCCACAGCTTCGGCATCCGGCCGACCCAGCGGATACGGATGCCCAGCGCGTCCATCTCGTCCCGGCGGCGGCGGATGACATCGCGGTTGAAGTTCATCAGGAAGCGCACCTCCTCGGGCGAGCGCTTCCAGTTCTCCGTGGAGAAGGCGTACAGCGACAGGTTCTTGACGCCCATCTCGATGCAGCCCCGGAGCACGTCGAGGACGACGCCCTCGCCGACCTTGTGCCCCTCGGTGCGGGGCAGACCGCGCTCCTTGGCCCAGCGGCCGTTGCCGTCCATGACGATCGCCACGTGGTTCGGCACGAGTTCGCCGGGGATCTTCGGCGGACGCGCACCGGAGGGGTGCGGCTCGGGCGTCTCGTATTCGCGTCGGCCGCGCCCCAGAATTCCGCGTCGTGCCATCCGGTCCACATCTCCTATGCGTAGTGCGTGGTGCGCTCGGGTCCGGGCCGCCGCCCGTCCGCCGAGCCGGTTCTCGCCTTCGGGCTGCTGAGCCTATCTACTTCTCCACGTACCGCAGCGAGCGCAGTCCGCGCTCCAAGTGCCAGTGCAGATATGCCGCGACGAGGCCGCTGCCCTCCCGGACGTGCCGGGGCTCGCACGCGTCCGCCGTCTCCCAGTCGCCGGACAGCAGCGCCGCGAGCAGCCCGATGGCCTCCGAGGAGGGGACGACGCTGCCCGGCACCCGGCAGTCGCCGCACACCACACCGCCCGAACCCACCGAGAAGAACCGATTCGGTCCGGGCAGGCCGCACTTGGCGCAGCCGTCGAAGCTGGGGGCGTAGCCGTTGACCGCGAGCGAGCGCAGCAGGAACGCGTCCAGCACCAGGTGCGGCTGGTGCTCGCCGCGCGCGAGCGTGCGCAGCCCGCCGACCAGCAGCAGGTACTGCTGCACGGCCGGCTCGCCCTCGTGGTCGGTGAACCGCTCGGCGGTCTCCAGCATGGCCGTACCGGCGGTGTAGCGGGCGTAGTCCGTGACGATGCCGCCACCGTAGGCGGCGATGGTCTCACTCTGGGTGCACATCGGCAGCCCGCGCCCGACCAGCTCGCTGCCGCGGGCGTAGAACTGCACGTCGACGTGGGAGAACGGCTCCAGCCGGGCACCGAACTTGGACTTGGTGCGGCGTACGCCCCGGGCCACGGCGCGTACCCGGCCGTGACCGCGGGTGAGGAAGGTGATGATCCGGTCCGCCTCGCCCAGCTTCTGGGTACGCAGCACAATGCCGTCATCGCGGAACAGACTCATGCGGTCCATTCTCGCGCACCCGGCGGGGGCGGCCGTACGGGGCCGGGCCCGGCCGTGCGGTCCGGTACGGCCTCAGGACGGTGTGCGGGCCGCCGCCAGCAGCCGGGCGGTGTCGTCCGGGCACAGCAGGAGGGCCGTTCCGACGGTGGTCAGGACCTCGCGCTCGGACGGGAGGTACGGGCCGTCGGCGAGGGCGATCCGGGCGCCCTGGAGGAGCAGGGACTCGCGGCCGGCCGGGGCGAGGTGCGGGGCCAGCGGCTCCAGGGCCTCGTGCAGCTCTATGGCCAGCGCCGTGCCGCACGGGTCGAGGCCGCCGCCGGGCCGTCCGAGGCTCCCGGAGGCGGTGCGCGACAGGGCGCCGTCGTGCGCGCCGGGCAGCCGGCCGGTGTCGGCGGCGAGCGCGGCGAGCAGGGTCAGCAGCTGGTCCTCCGTACAGTCCGCGAAGCCCGCGGCACGGACCGTCCCGACGGCGGTGCTGCGCACCCCGGGCGAGGCGGTGCCGCCGGCGGCCAGCACGGCCAGCGTGACGGTGTGCACGGCGTCCCGGAGCATCGCCGAGAAGCGGGCGGTGGTGGGGTGGTCCAGCGCGTCCAGGGCGAAGTGGCCGCGGCAGGCGGAGCACTCGACGACGGGGCCCGCGGTGCCGCGCGGCAGCAGCGGCAGACCGAGGACGGTCAGACGGCGGCGGCCGGTCCGCCGGAGGTAGTTGCGGTCCCCGCCGCACTCGGGGCAGAAGAACTCGCCGTCGGCGATGGTGCGCCAGGACGTCCGCACACCCACCACAGCCAGTTTGTGCATCACGTCGACCCTCCGTAACGCTCCGGCGTCTTTGCCGCGTTGACGTGATGTTAGCCACATCGGAGATGTGCCGTCAGTACCGCGGACCCGACAAGACGGCCGTTTAAACCGGTCGAGCGCCACCGCGCCCCCCGGCTCTCGCGGGGAGAACCGGGGGGCGCCGGATACGCCGCAGGTCAGGGCCGGTCGGCGGACCGCGGGCCGGCCCCTGGCCGGGGCCGGACGGGCGGACCGCACAACGGCCCGGTGATCAGCGGCTCGCGCGGTTGACCGCGGAGACGGCCGCCTTGATCGAGGCGCGCACGATGTTCGCGTCGATGCCGACGCCCCACAGCACCTTGTCGCCGACCGCGCACTCGATGTACGCGGCGGCCTGGGCGCCGACGCCCTCGCTCATCGTGTGCTCGACGTAGTCCAGCAGGCGGACGTCCACGTCGATGGCGTGCAGCGCGTCGAAGAACGCCGCCAGCGGTCCGTTGCCGGTGCCGGTCAGGACCGTGTCGGCGCCGTCCACGACCGCCTCGACGGTCAGCGCGTCGGTGCCCTCGGTCGTCGTGGAGGTCTGGGCGCTGCGCAGCGCGATCCGGCCCCAGGCGTTCTCCGGGGTCGGCAGGTACTCGTCCTGGAAGACGGACCAGATCGCGTCCGGCGTGACCTCGCCGCCCTCGGCGTCGGTCTTCTCCTGGATGGTCTTCGAGAACTCGATCTGCATCCGGCGCGGCAGGTCCAGCTTGTGGTCGTTCTTCAGGACGTACGCGATGCCGCCCTTGCCGGACTGCGAGTTGACGCGGATCACGGCCTCGTAGGAGCGGCCGACGTCCTTCGGGTCGATGGGCAGGTACGGAACGGCCCACTCCAGGTCGTGCACGCTCCGGCCCTGCTCCGCGGCCTGCGCCTCCATGGCCTCGAAGCCTTTCTTGATGGCGTCCTGGTGGGAGCCGGAGAAGGCGGTGTAGACCAGGTCGCCCGCGTACGGGTGGCGCGGGTGGATCTCCATCTGGTTGCAGTACTCGGCGGTCCGGCGGACCTCGTCGATCTGCGAGAAGTCGATCTGCGGGTCCACGCCCTGGCTGAACAGGTTCATGCCCAGGGTGACCAGGTCCACGTTGCCGGTGCGCTCGCCCTGGCCGAACAGGCAGCCCTCGATACGGTCCGCACCGGCCATGATCGCCAGCTCGGCGGCGGCCACCGCGGTACCGCGGTCGTTGTGCGGGTGCACGGACAGGCAGATGTGCTCGCGCCGCGACAGGTTGCGCGACATCCACTCGAAGCGGTCGGCGTGTGTGGAGGGGGTGGAGCGCTCGACCGTGGCCGGCAGGTTCAGGATGATCTCGCGGCCCTCCTCGGGCTGCCAGACGTCCATGACGCCCTCGCAGACCTCCAGCGCGAAGTCCAGCTCGGTGTCGGTGAAGATCTCCGGACTGTACTGGTAGCCGAACGCCGTCTCGGGACCCAGGATCTTGTCCGCGTACTCCATGACCAGCCGCGTACCGTCCACCGCGATCTGCTTGACCTGCTCGCGCGAGCCGCGGAAGACCACCCGGCGGAAGACCGGGGCGGTGGCGTTGTACAGGTGGACGGTGGCCTTGTGGGCGCCGCGCAGCGACTCGACGGTGCGCTCGATCAGCTCCTCGCGGGCCTGCGTCAGGACGGAGATCGTCACGTCCTCGGGGATCGCGCCCTCTTCGATGATCGACCGTACGAAGTCGAAGTCGGTGGCGCCGGACGAGGGGAAACCGACCTCGATCTCCTTGTAGCCCATCCTGACCAGCAGGTCGAACATCTCGCGCTTGCGGACCGGCGACATCGGGTCGATCAGCGCCTGGTTGCCGTCGCGCAGGTCGGTGGAGAGCCAGCGGGGCGCCTTGGTGATGCGGTTGTCCGGCCACGTGCGGTCGGGGATGTCCACGGCCTCGTAGGCGCTGTAGCGGTGCACCGGCAGGCCGGAGGGCTTCTGGGTGCGGGTCGCGTTGGTGATGGGGGTGGGGCGGCCGACGGAGTTCTCAGCAGGAATCGACGGATTCGTCATGGTGGCGCGGGGCTCCTCGTGTGTCCGCGGGGGGAAGAGGCCGACGGGGCGAAAATCGCAGCACCGAACTCCGCGGGGAGGGGGTCGGCCCTACGACAACAGACCCTCGCCGCGGCAGCTAAGGAGAAGCAGCCCGTAACGCATGATGCACAGCACCCTAGCCGAGGCGACGCGGTATCGGCGGCCCCGTATCAGTATGCGGGACCGGGCCCACGTAACCCCCGAATGGCGATCAACCACACGTTTTCAGGAATCATGACGGCAGGGAGTGACACGGTGATGACCCAGTGCCACATTGCCGTGCATGAACCCTGAAGCCACTGCGGCCCACCCGGTTTTCTGCACGGTCGTCCCGCCCCACGTCCTGGACAAGCTGGCCCAGCTGGACGACCCGGACCGCTCCGAGCGCGCCCTGCGCACCCTGGAGCACGACGCCCTCCAGCGCACGCGCCGCCGCCTCACCACCGTCCGCGGCCTCGGCGCGCCCACCGGCACCGCGTCGGACAAGCCGAACCGCACCATCTACGACGCGAAGCACCAGGAGGTGCTGCCGGGCAAGAAGGTGCACTCCGAGTCCGACAAGCCGTCCAAGGACGCCTCCGTCAACCGCGCGCACGCGGGCCTCGGCGCCACCTTCGAGCTGTACCTGAAGGTCTACGGCCGGCACTCGATCGACGACTCCGGCCTGCCGCTGAACGCGACCGTCCACTACGGCGAGAAATACGACAACGCCTTCTGGGACGGCCAGCGGATGGTCTTCGGCGACGGCGACAACGACCTGTTCCTCGACTTCACCATCCCCGTCGACGTCATCGGCCACGAACTGACCCACGGCGTCACCCAGCACACCGCCAACCTGGACTACTTCGGCCAGTCCGGCGCGCTCAACGAGTCCATGTCGGACGTCTTCGGCGCCCTGATCAAGCAGTACTCCCTCGGCCAGAACGCCGCCCAGGCCGACTGGCTGATCGGCGCCGGACTGCTCGGGCCGAACGTCACCGGCGAGGCGCTGCGCTCGATGAAGGCCCCGGGCACCGCGTACGACGACGACGTCCTGGGCAAGGACCCGCAGCCCGCGACGATGGACAACTACGTCAAGACCTCGCGCGACAACGGCGGCGTCCACATCAACTCCGGCATCCCCAACCACGCCTTCTACCTGCTCGCCACGGACCTCGGCGGCAACGCGTGGGAGCGGGCGGGCCAGATCTGGTACGACACGCTGACCGGCGGCGAGCTGGACAAGGACGCGCAGTTCGCCGACTTCGCGCGGCTGACGGTCGCCACGGCCCGCAGCAAGTACGGTGACGGCGCCGAGTTGCAGGCCCTCCTCAAGGCGTGGTCGCAGGTGGGCGTCCCCACCGGCTGATCCCGCACACTCTGGCCCGTTCCGTCCGTTTCCCCGAGCTCCACTGGGTAGGAAGTCCGTCATGCGAATCCAAGTTCGACGCACCGGCGGCTTCGCCGGCATCGAGCGCCACGCCGAGGTGGACACCTCCGGCCGCCCCGATGCCGCGGAATGGCACGCCCTGGCCGAGCAGGCAGCCGCCGCCGGCCGGGGCACGCCCCCGGTAGGCGTCCCCGACGGTTTCAGCTACCAGATCACCATCGACGGCGACACGGTCTACGCCTCCGACCCCCGCCTCACCGAGGAACAGCGCAAACTGATCACCAGAGTCCTGAAAGAAGGCAGCTGACCGACCCGGCCCACCCCTCCCTGCAACCGCCCCGCCGCCCCCTCCGTCATGATCGTGTGACGGGCCACGACCGGGCCCGGGGACCAGGGGGGAAGAAAACATGCCCGACCAAGGCATCTCGGTCACACCCGAGACGCTCCGAGCATCGGCGGCCGCCGCCGACACCATCAGCCAGGACCTGGAAAAGCCCATCGCCACCGCGAAGCGCGACATCGAGGCAGCGGGCACGGCACTGAAGGCCTGGCACGTCGGCCCGGACATGGAGCGGGTCGGCCACGACTGGGGCATGGCACTGGACGAGCTGCGCAAACGCATCGGCGGCGGCGCCGAGAGTTCGGCGGCACGCCTGCGCCACACCGCCGACGGCCACCAGGACAACGAAGACGTCACCGCCCGGTCGTTCCGGGGGCGGTGACCGGTGCCCGAGAACTTCCACGAACTGCTCAAGCAGGACTTCTCCGACCTGGAGGCCGCCGTCACATCCTGGCGGAAACTGGCCGGGGAACTGGAGGAGGCCCAGGTCCGGCACCGGCAGAAGGTGACCGGTCCGCTGCACGCCGGCGAGTGGCGGGGCGCGGACTCGGACACCGCGTTCATGAAGATGGAGGCGAGCGAGACGCAACTGGGCGTCGCCCAGTCCGATGTCTCCTCCATCGCGACGGTTCTGGACACCGTGCACGTCAGGATGAAGCTGGCCCAGGACAAGCTCCGCCAGGGAGTGCGGGACGCGGAAGCCGACGGGTACGCCGTCGACGACCACGGCACGGTGACGGACAGCCGGACCGGCTCCACCGACGCCGACGACGCCGAGGCCCAGGCGGCGCGGAAGCAGCGCGCCGCCGTGATGGGCGTCTACCAGGGCATCATCCAGGACTCGATCGACAGCGCCACGAAGGCCTCCTGGGAGGGAATGCAGCTCCTCCAGTCGATCGACGCCTTCACGCTCGACAAGGACTACGGTGCGTCGAAGGCGCGGGAAGGCGCCCGTAAGGTCGCCGACTCGCTGTTCCAGATCGGTGACGAGTTCATTCCCTCGGACAAGGACCCGAAGGAGAACGCCAAGTGGTGGGCCGGTCTCACCCCGCAGGAACGGCAGTTGTACATCGACGCCTATCCCGAGAAGATCGGCTGGCTCGACGGCATCCCCAGCACCGACCGCGACGAGGCGAACCGTAAATCCTTGGACATCTCGCTGTCCGAATACGACCTCAAGAAGCAGAACGGCGAACTGGGCATCCACGACGAGCGGCAGTACGGGGGGCTGCGCAAGTTGCAGGACGCGCTGGACAAGGCGGACGGCAGCCCCGACGAGAACAAGCGGCTTTTCGTGCTGGGCATCGACACGAAAGGCGACGGGCGGGCCGTGGTGGCGCAGGGGAATCCGGACACCGCCCGCAACGTGGCCGTACAGGTTCCCGGAACCGACAACGACCTGGCGAACGTCGACGAGCACATCGACCGGATCGGCCGGCTCCAGCAAGCGGCCCGGTCCCAGAGTTCCGAGAGCACCGCGGTGGTGTCGTGGCTCGGTTACGACGCCCCCGAGGCGGACGGCAGCATGGTGACGTCCGGGCGGGCCGAGGCAGGCGCCGGTGACCTCAGGAGCTTCACGCACGGCCTGCGCGAGTCGCACACCGGTGACCGTGCCCACATGACCGTGCTCGGGCACAGCTACGGCTCCACGATGGTGGGAGCCGGTGCGACCGGCGGTGACGGCCTGGATGTCGACGACATCGTCTCGGTCGGCAGTCCCGGCATGACAGTGGACCACGCCAAAGACCTGCATATCGACCCCGACCACGTATGGGCCGGGTACGCGAAGGACGACCTCGTCTCCACGATCGCCTCGGACAAGACCCTCGGAGAGAACCCCGCCGACAAGGAATTCGGGGGCAAGGTGTTCGGCGTGGACACCTCGGGGCACGGCGGGTATTGGGACCAGAAGAGCGAGAGCCTTCGCAATCAGGGACGCATCATCGTGGGCAGGACTCCCAGCGAAGGGGATTACCGCGTGCATCCGAAGCCCGTGGAGCCGAAATGGTGAGCCGCGCCGTCCGGGAGACCGGCCGTATCGGTCTGCTGATACTCGCACTGCTCGCAACGGGAGGTTGCATGAACGACTCCGGGAAGAACGATCCGCTGCCGGTCAGGAGCAAGGAGAAGGCCGAACAGCAGGTGCGTGAACTGATCGGCTCGCTGGCGGCCCAGTACTCCCTCAAGACCGACGAGAAGACCGTCGACAAGGAATTCCGCGACTGCTTCGGAAAGAACCACGAGCGCGCCGGCGACGGGCGCTTCGACCTCACCTACTCCGTGCGGTCCCGGCTGCCGGGAGAAGAGCACGGTAAAGCGTTGCGTGCCATGCGCGAGAAGCTCGAAGCGTCGGGGTACAAGGTCAGCGGCTACCGCGAAGAAGCGTCGGACGCCCTCATGGACGCCGAGGGAGGCGTCGACGGTTTCTCCGTCTCCGTCGAGAGCTACCGGCCCGCCACCGAGTTGGTCTTCTCGGTCACCACCCCCTGCTTCCTGCCCCCCGGCGTCAAGCAGGAGCAGGTTTCGGCGCCGGTGCCGGACGTGGCGCCGGTGGCCGTGCCGACGACCGGGGCGGGCGGCGCTTCGGACCGCTTTCCCGACAGCCCCTTCGGCTGACGGGGGCAGGTGATCAACTCCCGCCCCCCGCACACCCCTTGACACCCATACCCGCCGGTAAGCACGATCCGCCGCATGGACGATTCGCGTGTGCCGGGTGGGTCCTCGCCGCGTGCGCTGCCGCGGTTTCCCGAGGGGTTCCTGTGGGGGGTGGCCACCTCCGCCTATCAGATCGAGGGGGCGGTGGACGCGGACGGGCGGGGGCGGTCGGTGTGGGACGACTTCGTGGCACGGGCCGGGCGGGTCAAGGACGGGAGCGACGCGCGTACGGCGACCGGGCATTACCACCGGTACCGGGAGGACGTCGGGCTGATCGCGGGGCTGGGGGTCGACGCTTACCGGTTCTCGGTGGCCTGGCCGCGGGTGATGCCGGACGGGGGGCCGCGGGTCAACGCGGCGGGGCTGGACTTCTACGACCGGCTGGTGGACGAGCTGTGCGCGGCGGGCGTCCGGCCGGTGCCGACGCTCTTCCACTGGGACACGCCGTCGGCGGTCGAAGCCGCGGGCGGGTGGCCGGCGCGCGACACGGCGCAGCGCTTCGCGGCGTACGCGGATGCCGTGGCGGCGCGTCTCGGGGACCGGGTGGACCGGTGGATCACCCTCAACGAGCCCGCTGAGCTGACGCTGCTGGGGTACGGGCTGGGGCAGCATGCGCCGGGTCTGCGCCTGGGATTCGAGGCGTTGCCGGCGGCACATCATCAGTTGCTGGGGCACGGGCTGGCCGTACAGGCACTGCGCGCGCGGGGAGCGACCGGCATCGGTATCGCCAATTCGCACGGACCGACGTGGGCCGCGTCGGAGTCGGCCGCCGACCAGGAGGCGGCGGGGCTCTACGACCTGCTGCTGAACCGGCTGTTCGCGGAGCCGGTGCTGCTGGGGCGCTATCCGGAGGAGGTGCTGACGGCGGGGCTGCTGTCCGGGCCGGTCCACGAGGACCTGAGGATCATCGGGGAGCCGTTGGACTGGTACGGGGTGAATTACTACCAGCCGACGAAGGTGGGGGCGCCGGAGGCGGAGGGCGCCGGGCCGGTCGGTTTCGCGGGGATCGAGCTGCCGCCGGGGCTGCCCTTCGCGCCGCGCGCGATCGAGGGGTACCCGCGCACGGACTTCGGCTGGCCGGTGGTGCCCGCGGCGCTGACCGAGCTGCTGACCGGGTTCCGCGACCGGTACGGCGACCGCCTGCCGCCGGTCGTCGTCACCGAGAACGGCTGCTCGTACGAGGGCATCGAGGACCGGGAGCGGATCGCCTTCCTGGACGCGCACGTACGGGCGGTGCACGACGCGATCAGCGCCGGGGTGGACGTCCGCGGGTACTTCGTCTGGTCGCTGCTGGACAACTTCGAGTGGGCCGAGGGGTACGCCCGGAGGTTCGGGCTGGTGCACGTGGACTACACGACGCTGGCGCGGACGCCGAAGGCGTCGTACCACTGGCTGCGGGACGCCTTGCGGGCGCAGCGGTGACCGGCGCGGGGGCCGCGGGCACGCCCGGGGCCCTCGCCGAGCCGGCCGCGCGGGTGGGCCGCGGCTGGACCGCCGCGCTGGCGCTGGCGAACGGGGCGGTCTGGGCCGGCTGGTACGGCCCGCTCCAGGTGCTGCTGGCTCTCCAGGCGGCCGAGCTGGCGCCGCCGGGCACGTCGAAGGAGTCGGTGTTGGCGTGGGTGACCGGCCTGGGCGCCGCGGTGTCGCTGGTTGCCAATCCGCTCTTCGGCGCGCTGTCGGACCGTACGGTGTCGCGGTTCGGGCGCCGTACGCCGTGGATCGCGGCCGGTGTCCTCGGCGGCGCGGCGGCGCTGTGCCTGCTGGCGGCGGCCCGGAGCGTCGCCGTGATGGCGGCCGGGTGGTGTCTGGTGCAGCTCGCGCTGAACGCCGCGTTCGCGGCGGTCACCGCGGCCGTGCCGGACCGCGTACCGCACGCGCAGCGCGGCACGGTCGGCGGCTGGCTGGGCGCGGCGCAGTTCCTGGGGGTGGTGGCCGGTACGGGCCTGGCGTCCGCCGCCGGCGGCATCGCCGCGGGGTACGCGGCGTGCGCCGCCTTCACGGTGCTGGCGACGCTGCCGTACCTGCGCTACCGGGACCTGCGGATCGGTCCCGGCGACCGGCCGCCGTTCGCGTGGCGGACCTTCCTCGCCGGGTTCTGGATCAGCCCGCGCCGCCACCCCGACCTCGCCTGGGCCTGGCTGACCCGCTTCCTGGTCAACCTCGGCAACGCACTCGCCCTGCTGTACCTGCTGTACTACCTGCGCGACGCGCTGCACCGGCCGCACCCCGCTAAGGACGTGCTGGTGCTGACCGCCGTCGACGGGGTGATGCTGCTCGTCACGGTCGTCGCCGGCGGGATCTGGTCGGACCGTACGGGCCGCCGCAAGCCGTTCGTCCTGTGGTCCGGTGTGATCATGGCGGTGGCCACCGCGCTGCTCGCGGGGTGGCAGACCTGGACCGGCGCGCTGGTCGCCGCCGCCCTGCTGGGCGTCGGCTTCGGCGTGTTCACGTCGGTGGACTTCGCGCTGATGACGGACGTCCTGCCGGCCGCCGCCGACCGGGGCCGGGACCTGGGTGTCATCAACATCGCCAACTCGCTGCCGCAGGTCGCCGCCCCCGCGCTGGCCGCGCCGGTCGTCACGCACCTGGGCGGCTATCCGGTGCTGTACCTGCTCGCGGCGGGCACCGGGCTGGCCGGGGCGCTGCTGGTACGGCGGATCCGCGGGGTGGAGTGAGCGGCGGGCGGCGGCTCAGAAGCCGAGCTTGCGCAGCTGCTTGGGGTCGCGCTGCCAGTCCTTGGCGACCTTCACGTGCAGGTCGAGGTAGACCGGTGTGCCGAGCAGCGCCTCGATGTGCTTGCGGGACTTCACGCCGACCTCCTTGAGCCGCTTGCCCTTGGGGCCGATGATGATCCCCTTCTGGCTGGGCCGCTCGATGTAGACGTTGGCGTGGATGTCCAGCAGCGGCTTGTCGGCCGGGCGGTCCTCGCGCGGCAGCATCTCCTCGACCACCACGGCGATGGAGTGCGGCAGCTCGTCCCGTACGCCTTCGAGCGCCGCCTCGCGGATCAGCTCGGCGACCATGACCTGCTCGGGCTCGTCGGTGAGGTCGCCCTCGGGGTAGAGGGGCGGACTCTCCGGGAGCATCGGTACGAGGAGGTCGGCGAGCAGGGACACTTGCTGGTCGCCGACGGCGGAAACCGGAATGATCTCCGCCCACTCGATGCCCAGCTCCTGGCCGAGGCGGTCGACGGCGAGCAGCTGCTCGGCGAGCTGCTTGGAGTCCACCAGGTCGGTCTTGGTGACGATGGCGATCTTCGGGGTCTTCTTGATCCCGGCCAGCTCGCCCGCGATGAAGCGGTCGCCGGGGCCCAGCTTCTGGTCGGCGGGCAGGCAGAAGCCGATCACGTCGACCTCGGCCCAGGTGGTCCGTACGACGTCGTTGAGCCGCTCGCCGAGCAGCGTGCGCGGCTTGTGCAGGCCCGGGGTGTCGACCAGGACGAGCTGGGCGTCGGGGCGGTGCACGATGCCGCGCACGGTGTGCCGGGTGGTCTGCGGGCGGTTGGAGGTGATGGCCACCTTCGTGCCGACCAGAGCGTTCGTGAGGGTCGACTTGCCCGCGTTCGGGCGGCCGACGAAGCAGGCGAAGCCCGCGCGGTGCGGGGCGGAGGACTCGGTACGAACGCTCATGGCGCCCATTGTCCCCGATCGGCGGGGCCGCGCCGACCACGAGCCCCGGACTCCGGCCGCACGGGGCGGGCGGCGGTGCGCCGCGGCCGGTCTCAGGGCGTGGCGCCGACCCGCTCCACCGGCGCCTCGGCCGTACGGCGCGCGTCGATCCGGTCCCACAGCGTCAGCAGCGGGGTGGCCAGCACCGTCGTCACCAGCGCCACCACGACCAGCACCGCGAACATCGACGGTGTCACGATGCCGGCCGCCAGCCCGATGTTGATCGCGATGAGCTGCATCAGCCCCCGGGCGTTCATCAGCGTGCCGATGCGCAGCGCGACCCCGCCCTCCTCACCGGCCGCGCGGGCCGCCAGCCAGCAGGCCCCCAGCTTGCCGAGGACGGCCAGGGCGACGCAGCCCACGGTGAACAGCAGCAGGCCCGGCGTGGCCAGCAGCGCGAAGTCGGTGTTCAGACCGGAATAGGTGAAGAACAGGGGCAGGAAGACGATCCGGCTGATCGGCCCGATCGCCTCGATGGCCCGGTCCACCGGCTCGGACCGCGGGAAGACCACGCCCAGGCTGAACGCGCCGAAGACGGCGTACAGGCCGATGCGGTCGGTGTACCAGGCGGCCAGGAAGAGCACGACGACGGTGATCAGCAGCAGTTCTTCGGGGGTCCGGCGGTGCACCAGGCCCGCCAGCCGGGTCCCGGAGCGGGCGAGCAGGGCGAGGACGGCCACCAGGCCGGCACTGCCGGCCAGGGCGACGACCAGCGGTCCGGTGCCGCCGCCGGTCAGGCTCAGCACCCCGGCGAGCAGCACCCACGCCAGCGCGTCGTCCACCGCGCCGGACGCCAGGGACAGCGAGCCGAAGCGGGTGCCGGTCAGGCCGCGCTCGGTGATGATGCGGGCCAGCATGGGGAAGGCAGTGATGGCGAGGGTCACACCGACGAAGAGGGCGGAGACGGTGACGGACACGTCCTCGGGGAAGACGTCGACCCGGCCGTGCGCGGCGTAGGTCAGCCCGACGCCCAGCGCGAGCGGTACGAGGATGCCGGCTCCGGAGATCATCGCGGCCGGTTTGGCCACCGTCCGGATCCCGGCCGACCGGAACTCGTACCCGGTCTGGAACATGAAGACGACCAGGCCGATCTGCCCGGCGACGTACAGCGCCGGCCGCAGCTCCGGCGGGAAGAGGGCCGCCTCCACGCCGGGCGCCAGCAGCCCCAGCACGGACGGCCCGAGCACCACGCCGGCGACCATCTCGCCCACCACGGGCGGCTGGCCCAGCGCGCGCAGGGCACGGCCGGCCAGACGGCAGACGAGCAGGATGACGACGACGGCCAGGAAGAAGACCGGCCCCAACTCGGTGGTGGACATGGCGGGACGTCCTTCGGCTCGCGGAGGTACGGGGACGGGTGGGGCCCGGATCACGGGCACGTGCGTCAGGCGTGCGGGTACGGGCAGCGCGCCGGGGCGGCGGCAGCGTCCGGCAGGGGAACGCCCTCGGTGTCGTGGGCGGCGAAGTAGCGCTCGGCCGGGCGCAGCCGGCGGGCGTCCAGCACCATCCACGTACCGAGGACGAGCTGGACGCAGCTGCGCCACACGTCCTCCCACCGGTCGCGCACCCGCAGGAGGACCCGGGCGGCGAGCAGCCGGTGCGGCGGCAGCGGACGGCCGCGCCGGACCAGCAGGCAGGGGGCGCGGTGCGGGATGGAGCGGGTGTGGGCGACGGTGGAGTGGAGGGTGAAGCGGCGCAGCACCTCACGGGCCGCGGCGTGCATGGCCAGCGGGGCGAGCCGCCAGGCCGGGCAGGGCCGGTTGGCGGCGACGCCGAACGGGATGTGGTGCTGCTCCCTGGCCACCACGCGGTCCCACCGGGACGGGTCGAAGACCTCCGGGTCGCGGTAGCCGGTGGCGTGGTAGTCGGGGTAGTTGAAGCACAGCACCGAACCGGCGGGGACGACCGTGTCCGGGCCGAGCCGGATGTCGTCCGTGCTGATGCGGTGGGCGACGCCGAAGAGCGGGTAGAGCCGCAGCGTCTCGTTGAGGACCTTGGCGAAGTACCGGTCGTCGTCCGGCGCGGCGGCGAGCCGGCGCTGTACGTCCGGGTGCTGGGCCAGGACGAGCAGCAGGTGGGCCATGGCCTCGGACATCTGGACGACGGCCGTGTTGAAGAAGGTGCCCTGGAGGTAGTACGCCTGTTCCTCGGGCGTGAGGGAGCCCGGCAGGTGGCACGGCGGTACCTGACCGGCGGCGATGCGCCGCCGCAGGTGGCGGGTGAGGCGGGCGCGGCGGGCCAGGTGGCGCGGCCGGGTGCATTTCAGTGCGTCGACCACGTCGGCGGCGTTGTCCACGATCAGGCGCCGGACGTACGGCGGGCACGGTTCGCGGAAGACCAGCCCGTGGAAGAACTCCGCCCACACCGGCATCATCAGGTCGCGCAGCCGCACGAACGCGGCCCGGCCGGTGACCAGTTCGTCCAGCACGGCGGCGGTGCGGCGCGCCGCGGCGGCGGACAGCTCCTGGCTGGGCCCGGCCAGCACGGCGAGCGTGGTGCGGGCGACCTCGTCGTAGCGCGGGCCGTCCTCCAGGTGCTCCTGGTGCACCTCGGCGCCGGGTGCGAGCCAGTACCAGAAGAGGTCCGAGAGGGCGGCGCCCCGGCTGCGGCCACGGGCGGCCGGGTGGGAGTAGATCTCCTGGAAGCGCTCGGCGGGGACGGCGGCGTTCGGGAAGGCGATGCCCTCGTCGCCGTTGATCCGCGCGAAGAGCGCGACACGGGCCGCCACGACGGAACGCGGCAGCCAGTACGGGACGGAGGGGGCGACGGCCGCGGCGGCGAGCAGCCGGGCGGTCCGGAGGCGCCCGGCGGGCCGGCGCGGACCGGCGGGACGGGAGCGGCCGGTGGCTCGGGAACGGCTCATCCGTGCTCCCCCTTCCGTACGTCCCGGACGGTCCCCCGGGCGACGACTAGGCCGGGCCCGAGGTCGGCCGGGCTGCCGCCGCCGCACAGCGCCAGTACGTGGTCGAACTCGGCGCGCAGCAGCTCCAGTACGTGCCGGACGCCCGCCTCGCCGTCCGCGGCCAGGCCCCACAGCACCGGGCGCCCGACGCCGACGGCCGAGGCGCCCAGGGCCAGGGCCACGGCGGCGTCGGAGCCCCGGCGCACACCGCCGTCCAGGAGCACCGGCACCCGGCCCGCGACGGCCGCGGCGACGGCGGGCAGCGCCTCGACGCTCGCCGGTGCCGCGTCGAGCTGCCGGCCGCCGTGGTTGGAGACCAGCAGGCCGTCCACGCCCTCGGCGACGGCGAGCCGGGCGTCCTCGGGGTGCAGGACACCCTTGAGCAGCACCGGCAGCCGGGTCCGCGCCCGCAGCCGGCGCAGATCGTCCCAGCACAGCCCCGGCGACATGGCGATGTCGCGGGGGCGGCCGTCCGGGGCGCCGGGCAGGCCGCGCATGTTCTCGGCGGCCAGGCCGTCGGGCAGGTCGTCGAAGCCGTGCCGGGCGTCGCGCTCGCGGCGGCCGAAGACCGGCGAGTCGACGGTGACGACCAGCGCCGAGCACCCGGCCCGCTCCGCCCGGCGCACCAGGGCCGTCGTGACGTCCGGTTCGGGTTGCAGGTAGAGCTGGAACCAGACGGGCGCGTCGGCCCGTACGGCGCGGGCGGCGGCGGTGACCTCGGCCACCGGCGCGGTCGCCGCCATGCCGGTGACCAGGACCGTGCCGGCCGCCGCCGTCGCACGGGCGGTGGCGATCTCGCCCTGCGGGTGGGCGAGGCGGTGGAAGGCGGTGGGCGCGACCAGGACGGGCAGGGACAGGCGGTCGCCGCACAGCGTCACGGACAGGTCGCGGGTGGCCGCCCCGCGCAGCACCCGCGGCAGCAGGGCGAGTCTGCGGAACGCCGCCTCGTTCTCGCGGAGCGCCGTCTCGCCGCCCGCGCCGCCGGCGAAGAAGTCGTACACCCGTGGGTCCAGCCGTTCCCGCGCCCGTTCGTGCAGGTCGGCGAGGGTGGGGATCACGGACGGGCCGCCGGTGCCGGTTCGGCGAGCCGGGTGCGCAGGAAGGTCCGCAGGGGTGCGCGGTGGACCTCCTCGCTGTCCCACTCGTTCTCCAGGTTCTCGGTGACGTGGTGTTCGGCGGTCGCCTTGCCGGGGGCGGTGCCGTCGAAGGCGCGGACCACGGGGTGCAGGTAGCGGCCGTCCAGACCGGTGGTGTCCTGCTGGGAGTTGCGGCCCGCGGTGATGTCGAACGGGTTCACCTTGTCGTGGCCCTCGCCGTATTCGAGGGTGACGGTGAAGTAGTGGCCGACCTCGCCGAAGCCGCCGTCGGCGACGGCGGTGTGCAGGTGGTCGACCGGGACCTCCTCGCAGTAGCGGACCGTGCCGTCCCGGCCGACGAGCACCGCGTCGGCGAGGAACCCGAACATCTGGAAGAGCGCCGAGCTGCGGTTGACGCGGGCGATCGCGGCGTCGGTGACCGCCTCGGCGGTGGCGGGCAGTGTGCGGGCGGGCCAGGGGCGGCCGTGATGGCGGGCTTCGAGGATGCGGTGCAGGGCCCGTACGCCGTACCGGAAGCCGTGGATGAAACCACTGGTGGTCTTCTTGAAATCGCGTACCTGGGTGACGGTGCCGGCGAAGTAGAGGTCCGGGACGTTCGTGGATTCCCAGGCGTCGGTCTGCGCCGGGAATCTGTCGTTGACGGCCAGTTCCGGACGGCAGTCCGGTGCGAATATCGACGGGTCGAAGCGGAATCCAGTGGCGAGAATGACCCGGTCGTAAACGATGTCCTTGACGACTTCGGCGACCCGGGAAAAGGAAAGGGAGACCACATACGAGCCGTCCGGCCGCTGCCGGATACGCAGGATGTTGCCGTCCAGCACGGCGTTCTGCAATTTCAGCTGGTAGGTGTCGAGGAAGTTGTTGTTGACGGCCCGCAGGTGGCCGACGAAATGGGTCTGCCAGGCGAGCTTCAGCGAGCCGGGGCCGGCGACGTGGATGGCGGCGGCGGTCTCGATGAGGTTGTCCGCGGTTTCGAACGCGGAGTTGCCGCGGCCGATGATCAGTACCCGCTGCCCGGTGAAGGCGGCCGGGTCGACGTCCACCTCGTCGTACCGCTCGGCCGTCTCGACGCCCTCGATGGCGGGCACGTACGGACGGGTCACACCGGTCGCCACGATGAGCCGCCGGGCGCGGAACACGGTGCCGTCCGCGGCCCGGACGAGGAAGCCGCCGGGTCCGGACGGGCCGCCGTCCGGCCCGTCGGCAGGCCCGTCGGCAGGCCGGGAGACCGAGGTGATCCGGGTGCCGTAGCGGATCCGGAGCCGGTGGGTGGCGGCGAAGTCGGCGAGATAGCCGACCATCTCGTCGGCGGGCGGGAAATAGCGCGGGGTGCGGGCGGTGAACAGCGGGGTGTGTTCGTCGGAGAGCAGCGAGTTCCAGTCGGTGCGCATGTTCAGCTCGGGGTCGTCCCAGCCGGTGTGCACCTTGTTGACGGAGATGAGCGTGCGGTGCCGGGGAAAGCGGGTGAAGAACGTGCCGGGAGCCGCGCCCGTCTCCACGATGAGATAACTGCGCCCGGCCTGTTGCAGAAAATATCCGGCCTGTAATCCGGCGGGGCCCGCACCGACCACCAGATAGTCCATTGTTTCTTCGTGGCTCACGCAATTCTCCTGTCACCTGCGAGGGATGGAGATGGAGCGGAACCCGACAGTACTTGAGTGTTAAAGCACGACACCAGAGGGTGATAAAGTGATCTGCGTCACACCATTTCCGAGGTTTGTGAGTACGCTACGGAAGCCAGTGTCACAAGGTCCGGGACTTTTACCCGGAACGCCCTTCTGTCGCGCCCCGGCGGCCCCCGCCACGCTCCGCCCGCCTGCCCCGCCCCGCTTGTCCCGCCGGTCCCGTGACGCATTTCAGCCGTGCCCCTCCAGAAGCGGATGCAGCGAAATGAATCAGCCGTCCGAAAGTCCTTTCCCGCAGGCCCTCGTCGACGCCTTCCGCCGGCAGCCGGACGCGGCGGCCTTCGAGTACCGGGGGCGCGCCGTCCCGCGCCGCGAGGTGCTGGAGCTGGCCTCCCGCTGCGTACGCGGACTGCGCGCCGCGGGCACCGGTCCGGGGTCGTCCGTCGCGGTGGCCGCCGGGGTCACCCCCGAGGCGTTCGCCCTCCACCTCGCGGTGCACCTGCTGGGCGCCCGGCTGACCGGCCTGCGCCCCGGGCTGCCGCCGCGGCACCTCGCACAGCTCCTCGCCGACGGCATCGACGTCCTGGTGCACGACGGGCCGTCGGGCACCCCCGACCTGTTCGCGGCGGCCGGCACCACCGGCCGGCTCCGCCTGGAGCAGGACCTGTTGAGTACGCCGGAGGCCGCCGCACCGGACGACCTGGCGGCCCGGGGCCGCCCGGACGACATCGCCCTGATCACCCTGACCAGCGGCAGCACCGGACATCCGAAGGGGTGCGCCCACACCTACCGCAGCCTGTCCACCAGCTGGTCGTGGCAGCCGGCCCGCTGGACCGCGCGGACCGCCGCGCTCGCCGCCGCCTACGCGCGCTTCCTGCTCTTCGGCACCCTCACCAGCGCGGTGATCTTCGAACACCTGGGCCTGTGCCTGCTGGGCGGCGGCACCGCCGTCATCCCCGACCCGCCGCCGTCCTTCCCGGAGGTCTTCGCGCGGCACCGCGTCACCGCCTGCCTGCTGACCGTCCCCCGGCTGCACCACATCCTCGACACCCTGCGTACCGAGCCCGTGGACACCGGCAGTCTGCGCGCCCTGCTGGTGGCCGGATCTCCCCTGGCACCGCACCGGCTCGCCGAGGCCGTTGACCGGCTCGGCCCGGTCGTGCACCAGGGATACGGGCAGACCGAGACCGGCATGCTCACCCTGCTCACGCCCGACGACCTGGCCCGCGGGCCCCGGAGCGTGTTCGGCTCGGTGGGCCGGCCGCTGGACGGGGTGGAGATCAGCGTGCGGGACCCGGCCGACGGGCAGCCGCCGGCCGAGGGGGCGACCGGGGAGATCTGGGTCCGTACCGCCGGGGCGCTGGCGTGCTACTGGCGGGACCCGGCGGAGACCCGCGCCGTGCTGCGCGACGGCTGGGTGCGCACCCGCGACCTCGGCCGCCTCGACGAGCACGGTTTTCTGCGGCTCACCGGGCGCACCCGCGACGTGATCATCGTCAACGCCGTGCTGCACTACGCCGGTGCGCTCGAACAGGCGCTGACCGGGCATCCGGACGTGGACCAGGCGTACGTCGTGGGCGCGCCGGACGAGCGGACCGGCGAGGCCGCCCACGCGTTCGTCGTTCCCGCGGCCGGACGGCGGCCCGATGACGCGGCGCTGCGCGCGCACGTCGCGGCGGAGCTGGGCCCGGCGAGCGTGCCCGCCACGATCACCGTCATCCGGGACGTACCGGTCGCGGCCGGCGGCAAGCCGGACAAGAAGGCGCTGCTGGCGTCGCTCGGGGACGCGGGCGGGACCGGCTGACGCCTGAGGCGGTTGGTCAGCCGGTCACCGGCCGGAAGTACGGGGCCGCCCCCTCAGCCCGCCTGGACCGTGGCACGCAGCGTGCCGTCCGGCCCGGCCACCAGCACCGGCGTCCCGGCGCCGCCGAGGTCCCGGACGGCCGCCCGGTCCGCGTCCGAGGCCGTCTCGCCCTCGGTCACCACGGCAGCGGCCTCCAGCGACCGCGCGCCGCTCGCCACGGCCATCGCGACCGCCGTACGCAACGCGCTGAGCTGCAACGATTCCAGGGCGACGGTACCGGCGACATAGGTGCGCCCGGTCTCGTCACGGACGGCGGCGCCTTCCGGCACGCCGTTGCGGGCCCGCGCGGAACGGGCCAGCGTGATGATCTTGCGGTCTTCCGGGTCCAGCGGTGCGGCTTCGCTCATACGGGCGAGCATATGCGTCCGCCACCCCGGCGGACACGAGGGGCCGCCCCCGCCCCGCCCGGTCAGCCCGCCACCGAATACATGCCGCCCCGGCGGCCCTCCGGCGAGGTGAGCCACTCCAGCTTCGCCGCCGTGTCCGCCTCCGCCGTCCGGCGCGGATTGTGCAGCACGATGGTCAGGTCCGGGCGGGCCGGCACCCGCAGCTGGGTGGACTCGAACAGCAGCGTGCCGACGAGCGGGTGCTCCAGCTCCTTGTGGACCAGCCCGCCGTCCTGCACGTCCCCGCGCGCCCACAGCTCCGCGAACTCCGCGCTGGCCGCGGACACTTCCCGTACGACCGCCTCGTACCCCTCGTCACCGGGCCGCTCCGACCACGCCGCCCGGTACTGCGCCACCACCACCGGCGCGTTCCGTGCCCAGTTGCAAGCACGGGCGCGGTAGACCGGATCGGTGAAGTAGGAGATCAGGCAGTTGGAACTGGAGCCCTCCCGGCCGTGGTTGAGGACCAGCCGGGCCGCTTCGTTGAAGGCGACGTTGTTCCAGTACGGGTCCATGATGTGGGCCGGGAACGGCATCCACGCGTCGATCAGCCGCTGGAGGCCGTCGCACATGTCGGTCACCCCGGGGTCCGGGTCCTGCCGCAGCGGCGGATTGAGCCCGGCCAGCACGTACAGGTGCCGCCGCTCGGCGTCGCTCAGCCGCAGCACCCGCGCCACCGAGTCCAGCACCTGCGGCGAGACGGTGATCTCCCGGCCCTGCTCCAGCCACTGGTACCAGGAGGCGCCGACCCCGGCGAGCACCGCGACCTCTTCGCGGCGCAGCCCCGGCGTGCGGCGCCGGCCACCGTCGGGCAGGCCCGCGTCGGCCGGGCTGACCCGGGCCCGGCGGCTCATCAGGAAGTCCCGCAGTTCCTGCCGCCGGCGCGGCTTGGCGCCGGTCCCGGCCCCGCCGCTCGCCGGTACGGATGCGCTCCGGCCGGATGTGGTCCGTGCGGATTCCGCCACGCCGCTCCCCCTGTTGGCTGTACGTCACCGGCCGCCGTACGGCCGGGCCTGCCGGACCCTGCCTGGTGGTCCGGACACCACGATAAGTTCCCGCTCCCCACCCGGTATTCCTGGGCCACAGGCTGCTCGTATGCCAACCGACACGTCCCCGCTCCCCGCCACGGCCCCCGCCCCACCGGTCACCACGTCCACGGCCGCGCCCGCTCCCGCCCCCATATCCGCGTCCGCATCCACATCCGCTCCCGAGCGGATGTCCCCCCGCGCCAAGCTGATCCTGCTCGTGCTGTGCGCCGCGCAGTTCATCGTCGCGCTGGACTTCTCGATCCTGAACGTGGCCCTGCCGGTGCTCGGCCGGGACCTGGGCATGGGCCAGGCCGACCTCCAATGGGCGGTGACCGCCTTCGCGCTGCCGTCCGGCGGGTTCCTGCTGTTGTTCGGGCGGATCGCCGACCTGTACGGACGGCGCCGGCTCTTCCTCACCGGGCTCGCCCTCTTCGCGGCGGCCTCCCTGCTGGCCGCGCTCGCCTGGTCCCCGGCCCTGTTCCTGGCCGGACGCGCGCTGCAAGGTCTGGGCGCCGCGGTCATCGTGCCCACCGGCATGTCCCTGCTGACCACCACCTTCGCCGAGGGCCCCCAGCGGGAACGTGCGCTCGGGATCAGCGGGACCCTGCTCTCGACGGGCTTCACCATCGGCATGGTGCTCGGCGGCGTGCTGACCGACTCGCTCGGCTGGCGTTCGACGATGGGCGTGCTGGCCGTGGCCGGGATCGCCGTGCTGGCGGTGGCGCCCACGCTGCTCACCGAGTCCACCCACCCCGGCCGGCCCCGTATCGACGTCCCCGGCGCGGTGACCGTGACCGGCGGCCTGCTCGCCCTGATCTACGCGCTGTCCACGGCCGCCGAAGCGGGCTTCGGGCGCCCCGACGTGCCGGTCGCCCTGGTGCTCGGCCTCGTCCTGCTCGTCGCGTTCGTGATCGTGGAGTCCCGGGCCGCCCAGCCGCTGGTCTCGCTGCCGATGCTGCGGCGGCCCACGATCGCGTGGGGCAGCGTGGCGGGCCTGGTCACGTTCTCGATGATGAGCGCGGTGATCTTCCTGCTGACGCTCTACCTCCAGGAAGTGCTGCACCTCTCCGCCTTCCTCAGCGGCCTGGTCTTCGGCGTGCAGGGCGTCTTCGCGGTGCTCTCCGGCCTCGTCGCGCCGAAGGTGATCGGACGGCTCGGCGCCCGCCGGACGCTGCTCGCCGGTCTGACCGTGCAGGCCGTCTGCACCGCGGCGCTGCTGAGCGTGGGCACCGCCCCGTCCGGTGTCTGGCTCGCGACGGTCGCGATGACGGTCGCCTGCTTCGGTCACCTGTGGGCGATCGTCTCGTACGGGGTGATCGTGACCTCCGGTGTGCCGGACACCGAACAGGGCCTGGCCACCGGCCTGGTGACCAGCTCCCAGCAGATCGGCATCACGATCGGCATCCCGCTGCTGAGCGCGCTGGCGTCGGCCCGGGTCGCGGCGCTGCGCGAGGGCGGCTCGGACTTCGCGACGGCCACGCTCGGCGGTGTGAAGCTGGGGCTCGCCGCGGACGCGCTCCTCGTTGCGGCGGTCGCGGCGCTGGCCGCCGTCGGTCTCTCCCGGGCGGCCCGGCGGTCCGCGAAGGAGAAGGGTCACGTTCCCGGACCGTCGAAGTAGGCCGACGGCGTGGTCCCCAGCGCCCGCCGGAACATGGCCGTGAAGGCGCTGGGGGTCGCGTAACCGAGGCCGGTCGCGACGGAGGTGACCGGTGTGCCCCGGGCGAGCAGGGTGACCGCGTGCACGAGCCTGGCCTGCTGCACCCAGCGGGCCAGGCTCATCCCCGTCGCGGCGCCGAACCTGCGGTGCAGGCTGCGCGGGCTCAGGTGGGCGCGGGCCGCGGCGGACGCGGTGGTCCAGCGCGCGCCGGGGTCGGCCCGGATCGCCGTACAGAGGCCGTCCAGCCGGGGATCGGCCGGTGCGGGCAGGTGCAGTGCCGGTACGGGCCGCGGCGCCAGTTCGAGCAGTAGCAGCTCCATCACCCGGCCGTCGCGGCCCTGCGGGTCGTACTCGACCGGGATACGGGTGGCCTCGTCGATCAGCTCGCGCAGCAGCGGGGAGACCGAGACGACGGTGGGCCCGTCGGGCAGGCGCCAGGCCGACTGCGGCGCGATGTAGAGGGTGCGCATGGCGACCGCGCCCGCGCAGGTCATCGCGTGGGTGAGGCCGGCGGGCACCCACACGCCGCGGGTGGCGGGCACCGCCCACACGCCGTGTCCGGTGGCGACCGTGATGGCCCCGGTCGTGCCGTAGATCAGCTGGGCGCGGGGATGGCGGTGATCGGGGATGTGGTGGCCGTCGGGCAGGTCGCGGGCCATCGCGGCGACCGGCCGGGGCACGCTCTGGTAGTCGTCGCGGTTCTCGCTCTTCCCGTACACGGCGTCCGTCTCCCGCCTTCCCGCGCCTGGCACGTTCTCGACAGATGTTGGCACTACAGCACAAGCGTGCCAGTACGGGCCCGGCTTAGCGTCGGCTCATGTGATCGAACCTGCTTCCGCTCCCCCGCACACCGACCGCCCGCCCCGCCCCGGCCTGACCCGCCCGACGACCCTGCTGCTCGCCGCGACCAGCGCCGTCACCGCCGCCAACGTCTACCTCAACCAGCCGCTGCTGGGCGCCGCCGCCCACGCGCTCGGGGTGGCCCCCGACGTCCTCGGCGCCGTGCCCACCGCCACCCAGCTCGGCTACGCGGCGGGCATCCTGCTGCTGGTCCCGGCGGGCGACAGTCACGACCGGCGGCGGCTGATCCTCGGCCTCGGCACGGCCTCCGCCCTCGCGCTCGCCGCCTGCGCCCTCGCGCCCACCGTCACCTGGCTGGTGGTGGCCGGCTTCGCCGTCGGCCTGCTCTCGCCCGTACCGCAGCTCATCACGCCGCTCGCCGTCGCGCTGGCCGCGGGCGGCGGCGCGGCGAGCCGGGGCCGGGTCGTGGGCACCGTACAGGCCGGTCTGCTGGTCGGGGTGCTGGCCTCGCGCGCGTATTCAGGGGCGCTGGCGGAGCAGGTCGGCTGGCGCGCGGTGTTCGGCTGTTCCTGCGTCCTGACCCTGCTGACCGTGCTCGTCCTGCGCCGCGCGCTCCCGCGCGTCCCGGCGGCCGCGGCCGCCCCGTACCGGACCACGCTCGCCTCCCTGCCGCGGCTGTTCGCCGCGCATCCGCCGGTCCGGCGGATCACCGTCTCCGGCGCGCTGGTCGGCATCGCGTTCGGCGCGTTCTGGACGACGCTGACGTTCCTGCTGGAGGGGCAGTACGGGTACGGGTCCACCGAGACCGGGCTGTTCGGGCTGGTGGCCGCGGCGAGCGCGCTGGCCTCGCCGTACGCCGGACGGCTGGCCGACCGGTTCGGGCGACGCGGCGCGCCGGCCATGCTGATCGGCCTGGTGATCGCGGGCTGGCTGCTCCTGCTGCCGGGCGGCAGCGCCCTGCCCTGGCTGCTGGCCGGGGTGATCGTCCTGGACGTCGGGGTCTGGGGCAGCCAGGCCGCGTCCCAGACGGCGCTGTTCGGGCTCGACCCCGCGCTGCACAGCCGCCTCAACACCCTCTACTTCACCTTGCGCTTCCTCGGCATCGCCGTCGGATCGCTGGTGGGGACGGTGGCGTGGTCCGGCGGCGGCTGGCCCGCCGTGGCGGCCACCGGGGCCGCCACGGCGCTCGCCGGACTGCTGGTCGCGGTCAGTCCTGACCGGCTGCCCCGTCCGCGCCGCCGCTGACCGGCTCGCAGAGCACCGTGACGATCTTGTTGCGGCGGCCGGCCGGGGCCTCCGCGGTCAGCCGCAGCGCCTTCGGCGACAGTGCGGACCCATGGTCGCCGAGGTCGATCTCGGCCGTGGCACCCGCGATCGGGACCCGGCCCAGCTGCTTGGCGAGCAGCCCGCCGACCGTCTCCACGTCCTCGTCGTCCAGCTCCGCGAAGCCGTACAGCTCGCCGAGGTCGCCGATGTCCAGCCGGGCGGTGACCCGGTACCGGCCGTCGCCGAGGTCCTCGACGGGCGGCAGCTCCCGGTCGTACTCGTCGGTGATCTCGCCGACGATCTCCTCCAGGATGTCCTCGATCGTCACGATGCCGGCCGTGCCGCCGTACTCGTCGATGACGACCGCGACGTGGTTGCGGTCCTGCTGCATCTCGCGCAGCAGGTCCCCGGCGTTCTTCGTGTCCGGTACGAAGACCGCCGGGCGCATCGCCGTGGAGACCAGCTCCGTCTCGGCGTCCCGGCTGATGTGCACCTTGCGCGCCAGGTCCTTCACGTACACGATGCCGACCACGTCGTCCTCGTTCTCGCCGGTCACCGGGATACGGGAGAAACCGGAGCGCAGCGCGAGGGTCAGCCCCTGGCGGATGGTCTTGTAACGCTCGACCGAGACCAGGTCCGTGCGCGGCACCATCACCTCGCGCACCAGGGTGTCGCCGAGCTGGAAGACGGAGTGCACCATCCGGCGCTCCTCGTCCTCGATCAGCGACTCCTTCTCGGCGAGGTCCACCAGCGAGCGCAGCTCGGCCTCCGAGGCGAAGGGGCCCTGGCGGAAGCCCTTGCCGGGGGTGAGGGCGTTGCCCAGGAGGATCAGCAGCCGCGGTACCGGGCCCATGATCCGGGCCAGCGGCAGCAGCACGTACGCCGCGGCGGTGGCCGTGTTCAGCGGGTGCTGGCGGCCGATCGTCCGGGGCGAGACCCCGACCGCCACGTACGAGACCAGCACCATCACCGCGATGGCCACGGTCAGCGCCTGCCAGGTCTCCTCGAAGGAGTGCAGACAGGCGTACGTCACCAGCACGCCGGCCGCCATCTCACAGCCGACGCGCACCAGCAGCGCCACGTTCAGATAGCGGACCGGGTCGGCGGCGACGGCGGCCAGCTTCGCGCTGCCCCGCCGCCCGGACCGTACGGCCTCCTCGGCCCGGAAGCTCGTCGTACGGGCGAGACCCGCCTCGGCGCAGGCCGCGAGCCACGCGACGACGACGAGGAGGACCGCGACCGCGATCAGCTGGGTGGTCACCGGATCACCCGCCGTCAGGTGACGGTCGGGGCCGGCGAGGGACCGGTCAGCCCGCGCTCGGCGCGCCAGCCGTCGATGATCGCCGCCTGGAGGCCGAACATCTCGGCCTTCTCGGCGGGCTCCTCGTGGTCGTACCCGAGCAGGTGCAGCACGCCGTGCACGGTCAGCAGCTGGAGCTCCTCGTCCATGCTGTGGCGGGTCGGCGCCTCCTCCCCCTGCTTCTTGGCGACCTCCGGGCACAGCACGATGTCACCGAGGAGCCCCTGCGGGGGCTCCTCGTCGTCCTTGGCCGGCGGACGCAGCTCGTCCATCGGGAAGGACATGACATCGGTCGGGCCGGGCAGGTCCATCCACTGGAGGTGGAGCTGTTCCATGGCGTCGGCGTCGACGACGATGACCGACAGCTCGGAGAGCGGGTGGATGCGCATCCGGGCCACGGCGTAGCGGGCGACGTCCAGGATCGCCTGCTCGTCGATGTCCGTACCGGACTCGTTGTTGACGTCGATCGACATGAAGTGCTGCTTCTCGTTTCTCAGGTTCGCCGGCCGTTTTGGCTGTCGTACTTCTCGTACGCATCGACAATACGGCCGACCAGCTTGTGCCGGACCACGTCCTGGCTGCTCAGCCGCGAGAAGTGCACGTCGTCCAGCCCCTCCAGGATCTCCTGCACCTGCCGCAGACCGCTCTTCGTACCGCCCGGTAGGTCGATCTGCGTGATGTCACCGGTGATGACGATCTTCGAGTCGAACCCGAGCCGGGTGAGGAACATCTTCATCTGCTCGGGGCTGGTGTTCTGCGCCTCGTCGAGGATGATAAAAGCATCATTCAAGGTACGGCCCCGCATATAAGCCAGCGGCGCCACCTCGATCGTCCCCGCTGCCATCAGGCGTGGGATCGAGTCGGGGTCGAGCATGTCGTGCAGGGCGTCGTACAGCGGGCGCAGGTACGGGTCGATCTTTTCGTAGAGGGTGCCGGGGAGGAAGCCCAGGCGTTCGCCGGCCTCGACCGCGGGGCGGGTCAGGATGATGCGGTTGACCTGCTTGGACTGGAGGGCCTGCACCGCCTTGGCCATGGCGAGGTAGGTCTTGCCCGTGCCGGCGGGGCCGATGCCGAAGACGACCGTGTGCTGGTCGATGGCGTCGACGTAGCGCTTCTGGTTGAGGGTCTTGGGGCGGATCGTGCGGCCGCGGTTGGACAGGATGTTCTGGGTGAGCACCTCGGCGGGGGTCTCGCTCGCCGCACCCTCGCCGTCGGCCGCCGAGCGCAGCATGGCGATGGACCGTTCCACCGCGTCCTCGGTCATCGGCTGGCCGGTGCGCAGCACCAGCATCATCTCGTCGAAGAGGCGCTGGATCAGAGCCACTTCCCCGGCGTCGCCGACCGCCCGGATCTCGTTGCCCCGTACGTGGATGTCGGTGGCCGGGAACGCGTTCTCGATGACCCGCAGCAGGGCGTCTCCGGAACCCAGGACCGTCACCATCGGGTGCTTGGCGGGGACGGTGAACTGGGCGTGCGCCTGCGGTCGTGTAGGTGTCTGAGTCATGGGCCGGCTCTCTGGCCTGCTCATCCCCCATTCGTTGCGCCACGGGTGTGCCCGCGGCCTCGGCTCCTTGGGATACCCAGGGTACGACGGTGCACCGACAAGCCCGAAGCCTTTTCCGCGCACCCCCGTCCCCCTGCCCCCCCCGTTCCCCGGGTGACGGGCCGCTCACGCGGGGCGGCGGAACCCGATCGTCGGCAGCGCGCGGGCCAGGGGCCAGGCACGGTCGGCGGTGGGCAGCAGCGCGTCCAGGAAGGCGTAGCGGCGGCGCAGCGCGGCGGCGTCCTGGACGTCGGCCGCGCGGGCCGCGCCGCCGTCCGGCGTCCGCCCGTACGCCCCCGCCGCGGTCACCCGCTGCCACCACGCCGCGATCTCCACCCAGCCCGGCGCGGACAGCGACCCGCCGAATTCCTGCACGGACAGCGCGGCGGTCAGGCCCGCGAAGGCGAGCCGGTCGGCCAGCGGCCAGCCGGCCAGCGAGCCGGTGACGAAGCCCGCCATGAAGACGTCGCCGGCGCCGGTCGGGTCCATCGCCTCGACCGCGATGGCGGGCACCTCGGCGCTCTCGCCGGTCCGCCCGTCCACCGCGTACGCGCCCTCGGCGCCCAGGGTGACCACGGCGACCGGCACCAGGCCGGCCAGCTTGCGGGCGGCGGCGCGCGGGCAGTCCAGGCGGGTATAGCGCATCGCCTCCTCCGCGTTGGGCAGGAAGGCCTCGCAGTGCTCCAGCTCGGCCAGGTCGGCCGGGTCCCAGCGGCCGGTGTCGTCCCAGCCCACGTCCGCGAAGATCCGGCTGCCGCGCCGGGCCGCGCAGCCGAGCCAGCCCTCGGGGCTGCCGGGCGTCAGCGAGGCGACGCAGGCCCGTGAGGGCGGCGGGCAGCCCGGCGCGTGCTTGCCGTCGAAGGCGGTGCGGGCGGGCCCGCTGGGCGCCTCGTGGCCGTGCGAGACCATCGTGCGCTCACCCTCGTACGCCATGGAGACGGTGACCGGGGAGTGCCAGCCGGCGATGGTGCGGGACATCGACAGGTCCACGTGTTCGCCGCGCTCCAGGGCCTCCCAGCAGTACTCGCCGTACATGTCGTCGCCGAAGGCCGCGGCGAGCGAGGTGCGCAGGCCGAGCCGGGCGAGCGCGGTGGCCATGTTGGCGACGCCGCCGGGGCTGGAGCCCATGCCGCGCGCCCAGGACTCCGTGCCGCGCACCGGGGCGGAGTCCAGGCCGGTGAAGATGATGTCCAGGAAGACCGTGCCGGTGAGGTAGACGTCGGTGGCCGGATCGCCCTCGGCCCGTACGGCGGCGAGCGGGTCGAGCGCGGGCGCGGGGCCCGGCGGTACGTGCCCGCCCTGCCCGCCGCCAGGGTTCCGCTGGACATCGTGTGCGCTCACCGTGCCTGCCCCTCTCTTCCGTGCGCGTGCCGCCAGTGTGCCCGATGCTGCGGTACGTTCCGGCCCATGAGGCTCACGATTTTGGGCGGCGGGGGTTTCCGGGTACCGCTCGTGCACCGCGCGCTCCTGGACGATCCCGCGCAGGCCGTCTCCGAGGTCACGCTGTACGACACCGACCCGCGGCGGGCGGCCGTGATCGCCTCCGTGCTGGCCGCGCAGGCGGAGCGGCGGACCGGGCCGGACAAGCCCTCCCCCGTGCGCGTGCGGATCGCCGGCACCCTCGACGACGCGCTGCGCGGCACCGACTTCGTCTTCTCCGCGATCCGGGTGGGCGGCACCGCGGGCCGGATCGCGGACGAGCGGATTCCGCTGGACGCGGGCGTGCTGGGCCAGGAGACGGTGGGCGCGGGCGGCGTGCTGTACGGGCTGCGCACGGTGCCCGTCGCGCTGCGGATCGCCGAACGGGTGGCGGCGCTGGCGCCGGACGCCTGGGTCGTCAACTTCACCAATCCGGCGGGGATCGTCACCGAGGCGATGTCCCAGGTGCTGGGCGAGCGGGTGATCGGCATCTGCGACTCGCCGGTCGGGCTGGTACGGCGCGCGGCGCGGGCCGCGGGCGCCGATCCGGACCGGGTGACGTACGACTACGTGGGCCTCAACCACCTCGGCTGGCTGCGGTCCTTGACCGCGGAGGACGGTACGGACCTGCTGGGGGCCTTGCTGGCCGATCCCGGCGCGCTCACGTCCTTCGAGGAGGGCAAGCTTTTCGGGGCGGACTGGCTGCGCGCGCTGGGTTCGCTGCCCAACGAGTACCTGCACTACTACTACTTCCGGCGCGAGACCCTCGCCTCCGTGCAGGGCACCGCGGAGACCCGTGGGGAGTTCCTGGACCAGCAGCAGGGCGGCTTCTTCGAAGCGGCGTCCGGCGTCTCCCCCGGGGAGGCGTACGCGCTCTGGGAGCGCACCCGGCTGGAGCGCGAGGAGACGTACATGGCGCACAGCCGGGAGGCCACCGGCGGCTGGCAGCGCGACACCTGCGACCTGGAGGGCGGCGGCTACGACCAGGTGGCGCTGGCCGTCATGCGCGCCATCGCGGGCGACCGGCACGCGCGCCTGATCCTGAACGTCCGCAACGGTACGACCGTGCCGCAGCTCGCGCCCGAGGCCATCATCGAGACGGTGTGCGAGGTGGACGCGGACGGCGCCCGGCCGCTGCCGTGCGCGCCCCTGCGCGAGGACCAGCTGGGCCTGATGCTCCAGCTCAAGGCCGTGGAGCTGGCGACGGTCGAGGCGGCGGAATTCAAGGACCGGGACGCGGCCCTGCGCGCGATGGCGCTGCATCCGCTGGTGGACTCGCCGGCGGTGGCCGCCCGCATCCTGGAGCGGGCGGCCACCCCGGGCGGCTGACGGGGAGTCAGTGGCCCCGCTTGACCCACTCGTCCAGGTGCGGTGCCTCCGCGCCGATGGTCGTCCCGTCGCCGTGCCCCGTACGGACCTCGGTCTGCGGCGGCAGCGTCAGCAGCCGCTCGCGGATCGAGCCGACGATGCTCGGGAAGTCGGAGAACGACCGGCCGGTGGCGCCGGGGCCGCCCTGGAAGAGGGTGTCGCCGGTGAAGACCGTGCCGTGCTCGCCCAGCTCCGGCGCGTACAGGCAGACCGCGCCCGGGGCGTGCCCGGGGGTGTGCAGCACGGTCAGGTCGACGCCGCCGATGGTCAGCACCTGGCCGTCCGCCAGTGCCTGGTCGGGCGCCCGGTCGGGGTGGGTCTGCTTCCACAGCGGCAGGTCGTCCGGGTGCAGGTGGATCATCGCGCCGGTACGGGTGGCCAGCGCCGGGGCGGCGTCGATGTGGTCGTTGTGGGCGTGGGTGCAGATGATCGCGCGCAGCGTCCGGCCGTCCAGCGCCTCGTAGATGGCGTCGGCGTCGTGGGCGGCGTCGATGACCACGGCTTCGATGTCGTCCCCGACGATCCACACGTTGTTGTCCACGTCCCACGTACCGCCGTCCAGCGAGAACGTGCCGGAGGTGACGAGGTGGTCGATGCGGGCCGCCATCAGAGCGTCACCACCGAACGCAGCACGTCGCCGCGGTGCATCCGCTCGAACGCCTGCTCCACGTCCTCGATGCCGATCGTCTCCGTCACGAAGCCCGCCAGGTCGATCCGGCCCTGCTGGTGCAGGTCGACCAGCATCGGGAAGTCGCGGGACGGCAGGCAGTCGCCGTACCAGGACGACTTCAGCGCGCCGCCGCGGCCGAACACGTCCAGCAGCGGCAGCTCCAGCTTCATCTCCGGCGTCGGCACGCCGACCAGCACGACCGTGCCGGCCAGGTCACGCGCGTAGAACGCCTGCCGGTACGTCTCGGGGCGCCCCACCGCGTCGATCACCACGTCCGCGCCGAAGCCGTCGGTCAGCTCGCGGATCGCCTCGACCGGGTCGGCCGCGCGCGAGTTGACGGTGTGGGTGGCGCCCATCGTCTTGGCCATGGAGAGCTTGCGGTCCGCCACGTCCACCGCGATGATCCGGGACGCGCCGGCCAGCCGGGCGCCGACGATCGCCGCGTCGCCCACGCCGCCGCAGCCGATCACCGCGACGGAGTCGCCGCGGCCCACCGCGCCGGTGTTGATGGCCGCGCCGATGCCGGCCATCACGCCGCAGCCCAGCAGCCCGGCCACCGCCGGGGACATCTCCGGGTCGACCTTGGTGCACTGCCCGGCCGCGACCAGCGTCTTGTCCGCGAAGGCGCCGATGCCCAGCGCGGGCGTCAGCTCCGTCCCGTCCTTGAGCGTCATCTTCTGCCGCGCGTTGTGGGTGTCGAAGCAGTACTGCGGCCGGCCCCGCTTGCAGGCCCGGCACGTGCCGCACACCGCGCGCCAGTTGAGGATCACGAAGTCGCCGGGCTCCACATCGGTGACGCCAGCCCCCACGGCCTCCACGATGCCGGACGCCTCGTGCCCCAGCAGGAACGGGAAGTCGTCGTTGATCCCGCCCTGCTTGTAGTGCAGATCGGTGTGGCACACCCCGCACGCCTGCACCTTCACCACGGCCTCCCCCGGCCCCGGGTCCGGCACCAGGATCGTCTCCAGTCGCACCGGCTCGTCCTTCCCCGGTGCGATGACGCCACGCACTTCCTGTGCCATCGGTACAGCTCCCTCCAAAGATCACGTACGGGATGAATACGGTACGCGCCCTCGGCGCCGGGAGCGCCGGTCCGTCGGCGGCCGGCTCTGCCGCTCACCACCGCGGCACCGGGGGCACCTCCCATCCCGGGTCGGCCGCCCGCATCGCCGCCGCGTCGTCGCGGTCGCGCAGGGTGCCGTCGTCGGCGAGCCAGCGTTCGTGGAGGGCCGCCAGGCGGTCGCGGTCGAGGGTGACGCCGAGACCGGGCGTGTCGGGGACCGGGAGGCGGCCGTCGTGGAAGGTGAGGCGTTCGGTCAGGACGTCCTCCGTCTGCCAGGGGTAGTGGGTGTCGCAGGCGTGGGCGAGGCCGGGCACGGTCGCGGCGACGTGGGTCATCGCGGCGAGGCTGATGCCCAGGTGGGTGTTGGAGTGCATGGACAGGGCCACGCCGAACGCCCGGCAGACGGCGGCCAGTTCGCGGGTGCTGCGCAGTCCGCCCCAGTAGTGGTGGTCGGCGAGGACAACCTGTACGGCGCCGCGGGTGAAGGCTTCCCGGATCTCGGCGAAGGTGGTCACGCACATGTTGGTGGCGAGCGGCAGGTCCGTATGGGACGCGACCTCGGCCATGTGGGCAGTGGTGCTGGTGGGGTCCTCCAGGTATTCGAGGACGGCGCGCAGTTCGCGCGCGACCCGGAGGGACGTGGGGACACTCCAGGCACCGTTCGGATCGAGGCGCAGCGGATGGCCGGGGAAAGCGGCGGCCAGCGCCCGGATCGCGGCGATCTCCTGCGCGGGCTCGAAGACGCCGCCCTTGAGCTTGAAGGAACGGAAGCCGTACGTAGCACGGAAGCGGCGGGCCTGGGCGACGATGCCGGGCGGGTCGAGGGCCGCGCCCCAGTCGTCGGGCTCGCCGCGGCCACCGGGGTGGGCGGCCCAGCGGTAGAAGAGGTACGCGCTGTAGTCGATGTGGTCACGCACCTTGCCGCCGAGCAGGGCGTGGACCGGCAGCCCGGCCAGCCGTCCCCACGCGTCCAGGCAGGCCACCTCGAAGCCGGAGAGGACGGACAGCCGCAGCTTGTCGGCGGTCTGCACGCCCCGCAGGCCGCCCGCGGTGACCTCCCCGGCCCCGGTCGCCGCCGGGGAGTCCCCGCAGACCTCGGCCGCGAGGAGCGGCAGGCTGTTCAGGTCCGTGACCGGCCGGCCGATCAGCGCGTCGGCCAGGGGCCGTGCGAGATCGAGGTACTTGGTGTCGCCGTAGGTCTCCCCGAGACCGGTCGCGCCGCCCGCCGTGGTCACCTCGATGATCAGGCGCGGGGTGTAGGGCTGGTGCACGCCCTGGGTGTTCAGCAGAGGTGGGTCGGCGACGAGGACGGGGGTGAGGCGGACGGCGGTGACGGTGGTGGGAGCCGGTTCCCCCGGGCCCCGTCCTGTCTGCGTATGTAGACGTAATCCGTCCATGCGAACGGAGCGTAGAGAGGCGGGGCACGGGCGTCAATGGGCGCCTGCGGAAGACGTGTGCGGCGTACGCGAGTTGGCCGCAGCGCTCACCGGCGCGGGGCGGGCACCGTCGCGCGGCGTCCGGGTCCGGTACGAGTGGCCGAGTTCCGGGCCGAGCCCGAAGTAGTGGCGGAAGTTGTAGACGAGCGGGCTCCAGGCGGTGGGGTCGATGTGGTCGGTGCCCGGTACGACGATGCGGGAGTCGGCGTGGACCGTGCGCACGACCGTCTCGACGATGACGAAGTCACCGGAGACGTCCGGCCGCACCCGTTCGGCACGCGCCTCCAGCTGGAGCGGGCACTCGGCGACACGGGGCGGCCGGACCAGGCGCGACGGTACGGCGGTCAGCCCCGCCGCGGCGAATTTGTCCGGCTCGTAACGGCAGCCCGCGGGCTTGCCCGGCGGCACCGGGTGGCGTCCGGTGAGCGGTGCCAGCCGCTCCACCGCGGGCCACAGCCCCGGGTCCGGCAGGCTGAGCACCAGGTCCGGGCGGCTGCCGAGGTTGACGGCGGTCTGCCCCTCCCTGCCGAGCCCCAGCACGATCGTCCGGCCCAGGGCCCAGGCGGAGGAGACGGGGGCGAGGTTGCACGAGCCGTCCTCGTTCTCCGTCGAGAGGAGGACCACCGGCGTGCCGAAGTACAGGACGCTGGGCGAGATCTCCAGGTGAGCGGCGGGCGGCACGGGGCGCGGTGCGGTGGAAGGTGCGGTGTTCATGGCGGGGAGCCTAGGAGCGGCTCGTTTCGGCACCGACCGAAGCGTCGGCGCACCGCGAACCGGCCTTTCCGGCCAGCCTTTACCAACCGTTGAATCTTCGCGCGTAGATGAGCGGATAAACGCTCTGTTAAACCTAGGTGGCCCCCACCGGTTCACCTAGGAGCAGCACATGCGCCACCCCGTCCTCTCCCGCCGCCGGGTCCGCCTCGGCGCCGCGGCCGTCACGGCGGTCGTCGCCGGTACCGCGGCGTTCGGCGTCGGCCAGGCCACCGCCGAGCACTCCGTACCGCGTACGGACAAGGAGATCCCGAACCTCACCCAGGTGCAGGACCGGATCAAGGCGTACTACGGCGACACGGTGACCGCGGACGGGCAGCACTACGCCTCGCCGCGCAGCAACTACGCCAAGCAGGTGCGCGGCATCACGGACGCGGCCCGGCGCTACCTCGACAAGGCCGCCAAGGGCGCCAAGGCCGAGCATCACGGCAAGAAGCCCGCCATCGTGCTGGACATGGACGACACCACCCTGCTGACGTACAACTACGAGCTCCAGGTCGGCTTCCACCACACCGAGGCGGCCCAGGACACGTACCTGGCGAGCACCGACATGGCCCCGGTCTTCGGCATGGACCGCCTCGTCAACTGGGCGCACGGCAAGGGGTACGAGGTCTTCTTCGTCACCGGCCGCAAGGAGGCGCAGCGCGAGTGGAGCGTGCGCAACCTCAAGAACGTCGGCTACGACGTGCCGCTCGACCGCACCCACGTCTACCTGAAGGACAAGAAGAACCCGCCGGCCTACCTGCCGTGCGGCGCCAACTGCTCGACGGTCGAGTTCAAGTCCGGCACCCGCAAGCACATCGAGGCGCAGGGCTACGACATCGTCGCCAACTTCGGCGACCAGTACAGCGACCTGAACGGCGGCTACGGCGACAAGACCTTCAAGCTGCCGAACCCGATGTACTTCCTGCCCTGACCGTTCGCGCGGGCGTGCGCGTCCTCAAGGGCGTATACGCCCGCGTCCTCACGCCCGCTTGGGCACCGGGACGCGCATCAGGTCGCGGGCGATGGTCAGTTCCCCGTCGAAACCGGCCGCCCGGGCCTGCCGCTCGAACTCCCCCGGATCCGAGTAGCGCTGGGAGAAGTGGGTGAGGACCAGGTGGCGCACGCCCGCTCCGGCGGCGACGCGCGCCGCCTGGCCCGCCGTCAGATGGCCGTGCTCCGTGGCCAGCCGCACGTCCTCGTCGAGGAACGTGGACTCGATGACGAGCAGGTCGCAGCCCTCGGCGAGCGCGTGCACCCCGTCGCACAGCCGGGTGTCCATGACGAACGCGAAGCGCTGGCCCCGCCGGACCTCGCTGACCTCGTCGAGGGTGACGCCGTTCAGCGCGCCCTCCCGCTGGAGGCGGCCGACGTCCGGCCCGGCGATGCCGTGCGCGGCGAGCCGCTCCGGCAGCATCCGGCGCCCGTCCGGCTCGACCAGCCGGTAGCCGTACGCCTCGACCGGGTGGGAGAGCTTGCGCGCCTCCAGGGCGTACGACCGGGTGTCCGCCAGCACCCTGTCGGCGGCCACCGGCTCCTCGGCCAGCTTCACCGTCTCCCGGTAGGCGGTGGCGTACCGCAGCCGGTCGAAGAAGCGCCGGCCGCTCGCCGGGAAGTGCGCGGTGACCGGATGCGGCACCCGGTCCAGGTTGATGCGCTGGATGACCCCGGCGAGCCCGAGCGAGTGGTCGCCGTGGAAGTGGGTGACGCAGATCCGGTTGATGTCGTGCGCGGCGACCCCGGCGCGCAGCATCTGCCGCTGGGTGCCCTCGCCGGGGTCGAAGAGGATGCCTTCGCCGTCCCAGCGCAGCAGGTAGCCGTTGTGGTTGCGGTGCCGGGTGGGCACCTGGCTGGCGGTGCCGAGGACGACGAATTCGCGTACGGACACGGTGGTGCGGCTCCGCCCCGGTCAGACCAGGCGCTGGAGGTCGCGGCCGCCCAGCACGTGCGCGTGGGCGTGGAAGACCGTCTGGCCCGCGCCGGGGCCGGTGTTGAAGATGATGCGGTAGCCGGTCTTGTCGACCTTCTCGTCGGCGGCCACGGCGGCGGCCTCGCTCAGCACCTCACCGGCGATCCGCGGTTCGGCGGCGGCCAGCTCGCCGGCGTTCGGGTAGTGCACCTTGGGGATCACCAGGACGTGCGTCGGCGCCTGTGGGCTGATGTCCCGGAAGGCGACGGTCGTCTCGGTCTCCCGCACGATCGTCGCCGGCACCTCGCCGGCCACGATCTTGCAGAACAGGCAGTCGGCCTGCGGTTCTCCCGCCACCGGTGGGCTCCTCCCGGGTCGTCGGCCGGTACGCGGCGGCTCGCCCGTCGGGGGCCGGCCCGTACCGTGCCGTACCGCGGCACGGCGTGCCGCGACACCATCACGTCTACGGGTCCGGATGTTACCGGGCCGCCCGTGGGCGGTGGTGCGGCGGCCGGGCCGGTGGCGGAACGGGCCCGGGACGGCGCGCCGGACGGGTGATCAGTGGTCGGCGGCCCAGGTCTGCTTCTGGTCGCCCTTTCCGTCGTGGCCGCCGTTGTCGTGGCCGTCACCGTCGTGACCGCCGCCGTGGCCGTTGCCGTCCTGGCCGTTGCCGTCGTGGCCGTCGTGACCGCCCTGGCCGTCGTGGTCGTGCGAGTCGTCCGAGCAGGTGTCACTGGGCGACGGGTCCGGGTCCGGATCGGGGTCGGGGTCGGGGTCCGGCGACGCGGTGACCGTGACCGTCACGGGCGGTGTGTCCGGTGGGTCGTCGGACGTGTGACCGCTGCTGGGCGGCTGGACGGTGTGCGTGACGGTCGGCCGCGCGGTGCCGGTCGGCGTGTCGGCGGCGCAGTCGCCGAGCACGCCGACCTGGAAGACGACCTGCCCGGCGACCCGCGCGGTGAGCCGGCCGCGTACGCAGCGGCCGTCGACCTCGGAGGTGACGCGCCCGGTGATGGTGATCTTGCTGCCGTGCGTGGTCTGCCCCTGGCAGTCGACGGTGGCGACCGTACGGCGGTGCGCCGTGGCCGTCGCGTTCGCGGCGGCCCGCTGGTCCCCTTCGAGGGTCGCCGTACAGCTCAGCCAGCTCACGTTCACGCCGATGCGCTCCAGCGCCCGCGTTCCCGCCCGGTCGGTGGTGTACGCGACCGACGAGGTGTTCAGTCCGCCGGCCGGCTCGCACGCGGACACCGCGACGACCGCCGCGCCCGCGGCACCCACCGCCGCGAGCAGCCTGCCGCGCCGGGCCGTCCGGGCCCGGGACCCGCCGGTCCGGGCGAGCCGTGTCCGTACGTGCCGTACGTCTCGTAAGCGCCCCATGGCCCCCATGTCCGGCAGCCTCCCACCGCCGCACGCGGACCAACAGTCCCGGCTCGGCCAGTGTGCGCCGCCGCCGTACGGACCGCCGTGTTCCGCCGGTCCGGGTCCCGCCGTACGCCGGGCCGGAATCACTAAGCTGATCCCCACAGACCGCCATCCGTCCACCATCTGGAGTCAGTCACCATGGCAACCACCCGCACCGCGCAGACCCACTGGGAAGGCAACCTGCTGGAGGGCAAGGGACAGGTCGCCCTCGCGTCCTCCACCGTCGGCACGTTCGACGTGAACTGGCCGGCCCGCGCCGAGCAGCCGAACGGCGTCACCAGCCCCGAGGAGCTGATCGCGGCGGCCCACTCGTCCTGCTACTCGATGGCCTTCTCGCACGGCCTCGCGGGCAAGGGCTACACCGTCGCGGCGCTGGACACCCAGGCCGACGTGACCTTCCAGCCGGGCGAGGGCATCACCGGCATCGTGCTGACCGTCAGGGCCAGCGTGCCCGGCCTGTCCGAGGAGGACTTCCAGGCCGCGGCCGAGGACGCCAAGAAGAACTGCCCGGTGAGCCAGGCGCTGGCCGGCGTCAAGAACATCACCCTCGACGCCCGGCTGGTCTGAGCCGGCGGGCGACGCGACGACGGCGGGGCCGCGGCAGCACGAGTGCCGCGGCCCCGCCGTCCCGTTTTTGACGTTGCGTCAACTCCAGCGGCCGGTACGGCCCAGCAGCAGCGCCGTGGCCGCCGTACCCGCCGTGGACGTCCGCAGCACGCTCCACCCGAGCCGGTACGCCTTCGCCCCCGCCTCCTCGAACGCCGCCAGCTCCTCCGGCGACACGCCGCCTTCGGGACCGACCACCAGCACGATCCGCCCGGACGGCGGGAGTTCGGCGGACGCCAGCGGCGCGCTCCCCGCGTCCCGGTCCTCGTGCAGGACGGCGGCGAAGTCCGCCTCCGCGAGCAGCGCCGCGACCTGCTTGGTCGACATCAGGCCGGTGACCTCGGGGAACCGCAGCCGGCGGGCCTGCTTGCCCGCCTCGCGGGCGGTGTTGCGCCACTTGGCGAGGGACTTCGCGGCCCGCTCGCCCTTCCACTGCGTGATGCACCGGGACGCGGCCCACGGGACGATGGCGTCCACGCCGGTCTCCGTCATGGTCTCCACGGCCAGCTCGCCGCGGTCGCCCTTGGGCAGCGCCTGTACGACGGTGATCCGCGGCGCCGGTTCCGGCTCGGTCTGCGTACCGGTCACCTCGACGACGAGGCGGTCCTTGCCCTCGGCCGCCCGTACGACGCCCACCGCGCCGGTCCCGTTGCCGTCGGTCAGCACCACGGGCTCGCCCGCGCGCAGCCGCCGTACCGAGACCGCGTGCCGGCCCTCGGGCCCGTCCAGCACGGTTTCGCCCGGGCCCGGGACGCTGTCGACGAGAAAGACCGGCGCCGTCACAGCGCACCTCCCGGCTCACCCGGGACGCCCGGCCCGGTGTCCTGGCCGCTTCCGAGGGCCAACCCGGCGCGTGCCGCTTCCAGTTCGGCCATCAGCACCTCGACCAGCTGCCCGGCCGGCAGCTGCCGCGCCAGCCGGTGCCCCTGCCCCGCCCACAGCGCCATGCCCTGCGCGTCCCCGATCCGGGCGGCGGCCTTGCGCAGGCCGGAGGTGAGGTGGTGCACGGCCGGGTAGGCGGCCGGGGCGTACGGGCCGTGCTCGCGCAGGAAGCGGTTCACCAGGCCGCGGGCCGGGCGCCCGGAGAAGGCCCGGGTCAGCTCCGTACGGGTGAACAGCGGGTTGGTCATCGCCTGCTTGTGCAGCGCGTGCGCCCCCGACTCCGGGGTGACCAGGAAGGCCGTACCGAGCTGCGCCATCGCCGCGCCCGCCGCCAGCACCGCGGCGATCTGCGAGCCGCGCATCAGACCGCCCGCCGCGATGAGCGGTATCTGCACGGCCTCGCGGATCTGCGCGATCAGCGACAGCAGCCCGACCCCGGCGCCGGTGCCGTCGGCCTGCGGGTCGTCGCGGTGGGTGCCCTGGTGGCCGCCGGCCTCGACGCCCTGCACACAGACCGCGTCGGCGCCGGACCACTGTGCGGCCTGCGCCTCGGCCGCCGTGGTGGCGGTCACGATCGTGTACGTGCCGACCTTGGCGAACCCGTCGAGCACGGCGCGGGTGGGACAGCCGAAGTGGAACGAGACGACCGGCACCGGGTCCTCGCGCAGGATGGCCAGCTTGGCCTCGTACCCGTCGTCGACGCCGCCGTACGGGTCGATCTCGTCCAGCGGGGTCTCGTACCAGGCCGACTCGCCCGCGAGCTGCTCGCGGTAGACCTCCACGGCCGCGTTGTCGGCGAGGGAGGGCTGCGGCATGAAGAGGTTCACGCCGAAGGGGCGGTCGGTCAGCCCACGCAGCTGCTTGATCTCCTGATACATGCCGTCCGCGGTCTTGTAACCGGCGGCCAGGAAGCCGAGCCCGCCGGCTCCGCAGACGGCGGCGGCCAGCTCCGGGCGGGAGACACCGCCTGCCATGGGAGCCTGCGCGATCGGATAGCGGCAGAGATCGGTCAGCGCTGTGGGCATGCCCACATCGTGTCACGCCGCACCACCGCACCCGAACCGGGGCCGTCCGCATCAAGATCAAACAGGCCCGGCGATCAGGGCACTTCGGGCGGGAACGGCGAACGGCGGCCGGGGACGCATGCCCCGGCCGCCGTCCGGTCCGGCCTGCTTGATCAGCGCCCGTTGAACGCGTCCTTGAGCCGCGAGAACAGCCCTTGCTGGCCCGGCTGACAGTGCCAGCCCGGGGGACAACCCCCGGCCCCCCGGCAGGACAACACGCTACCGTCCGTTGAACGCATCCTTGAGCCGCGAGAACAGCCCTTGCTGGCCCGGCTGGAACTGTCCCTGCGGGCGTTCCTCGCCGCGGAGCTTCGCGAGGCGGCGCAGCAGTTCTTCCTGCTCGGCGTCGAGCTTCGACGGTGTGATGACCTCGACGTGGACGATGAGGTCGCCGCGCCCGTTGCCGCGCAGGTGGGTGACGCCGCGGCCGTGCAGCGGGATCGACTGGCCGGACTGCGTGCCGGGCCGGATGTCGATCTCCTCCACGCCGTCCAGCGTCTCCAGCGGGCACTTCGTGCCCAGCGCCGCCGCCGTCATCGGGATGGTGACCGTGCAGTGCAGGTCGTCGCCGCGCCGCTGGAACGTCGGGTGCGACAGCTCGTGGATCTCCACGTACAGGTCGCCGGCCGGGCCGCCGCCGGGGCCGACCTCGCCCTCGCCCGCCAGCTGGATGCGGGTGCCGTTGTCCACACCGGCCGGGATCTTGACCGTGAGGGTACGGCGCGAGCGGATACGGCCGTCGCCGGCGCACTCGGGGCACGGGGTCGGCACGACCGTACCGAAGCCCTGGCACTGCGGGCACGGCCGGGAGGTCATGACCTGGCCCAGGAAGGACCGGGTGACCTGCGAGACCTCGCCGCGGCCGCGGCACATGTCGCAGGTCTGCGCCGAGGTGCCCGGCGCCGCGCCCTCGCCCGAACAGGTCGTGCAGACGACGGCGGTGTCCACCTGGATGTCCTTGGTGGTGCCGAAGGCCGCCTCGTCCAGCTCGACGTCCAGCCGGATCATCGCGTCCTGGCCGCGCCGCGTGCGGGAGCGCGGTCCGCGCTGCGAGGCGGTGCCGAAGAACGCGTCCATGATGTCGGAGAAGTTGCCGAAGCCCGCGCCGAAGCCGCCGGCCCCGCCGCCGCCACCCGCCTGCGAGAGGGGGTCGCCGCCGAGGTCGTAGACCTGCTTCTTCTGCGGGTCCGACAGCACCTCGTAAGCGGCGTTGATCTCCTTGAACCGCTCCTGGGTCTTCGGATCCGGGTTCACATCCGGGTGCAGCTCGCGCGCCAGCCGCCGGAAAGCCTTCTTGATCTCGTCCTGCGAGGCGTCGCGCCGTACGCCCAGGACCGCGTAATAGTCCGTGGCCACTTACGACTCCGCGAGGATCTGTCCGACGTAACGTGCCACTGCGCGTACCGCTCCCATCGTTCCGGGGTAGTCCATGCGGGTCGGTCCGACCACGCCGAGTTTGGCGACTGCCTCGTCGCCCGAACCGTAGCCGACCGCGACGACCGATGTGGACGTCAGGCCCTCATGGGCATTCTCATGCCCGATGCGTACGGTCATGCCGGAGTCCTTGGCCTCCCCGAGCAGTTTGAGGAGCACCACCTGCTCCTCAAGGGCCTCCAGCACCGGCCGGATGGTCAGTGGGAAATCATGCCCGAAGCGCGTGAGATTGGCGGTGCCGCCGATCATCAGCCGCTCTTCGGTCTCCTCCACCAGAGTCTCCAGCAACACCGACAGAACTGTCGAGACCGTCCCCCGGTCCTCCTGCTCGAAGGACTCCGGGAGATCCTGCACGAGCTGCGGCACGTCCGTGAACCGCCGGCCCACCACGCGGCTGTTCAGCCGCGCCCGCAGGTCCGCCAAGGAGGTCTCGCCGAACGGCGCGGGGCAGTCCACCATGCGCTGCTCGACCCGGCCGGTGTCCGTGATCAGGACCAGCATCAGCCGGGCCGGGGCCATCGACAGCAGTTCCACGTGCCGCACCGTGGACCGGGTCAGCGACGGGTACTGCACGACGGCGACCTGCCGGGTGAGCTGCGCCAGCAGCCGTACCGTACGTCCCACCACGTCGTCCAGGTCGACGGCGCCGTCCAGGAAGTTCTGGATGGCGCGCCGCTCGGGGCTGGACAGCGGCTTGACGCCTGCCAGCTTGTCGACGAAGAGGCGGTAGCCCTTGTCCGTCGGGATGCGTCCGGCGCTCGTGTGCGGCTGGGCGATGAAGCCCTCGTCCTCCAGGGCTGCCATGTCGTTGCGGACCGTGGCGGGCGAGACCCCGAGCTTGTGCCGCTGGGTCAGCGCCTTGGAGCCGACCGGCTCCTCGGTCCCGACATAGTCCTGGACGATGGCGCGCAGCACTTCGAGTCTGCGTTCACTGAGCATCGCGCACACCTCCAGTCCGGCCGTGTCACCGGCGCGCGGCCGGGTTCTTCCCGGGTCGTCTTCCCTGGCACTCATCAGGTCCGAGTGCCAGACCCGGACCAAGTGTACGGCCGGGTCACGTGGGCGGGGCAAGGGCCGCGGTACCGGGTCCGCGCTCCGGGAGCGCGCGGCCGGTCCGCCGCGGGCCCGGGCGGGCACCCGGCGACCGCGCGTGCCGCGGGCACGGCGGGCGTCCGGCGACCGCCGGCCCGGCGGGCAACGGTATCGCGCTGCCGCTAGCGTCTCGGTATGCGTACGACGTGGGAAGAGGCCGGGTGGGAAGAGCTCGGCGCGGGTGTCGGGCGGCGCCGGATGCCCGGCTGGGACGAGACGGTCGGTGCCGTCGTCGGCGCCTCCGGCGTGCTGATCGTGGACACCGGCGCGACGATCCGGGACGGTGCCGGACTCCGCCGTCAGCTGCGCGGCATCACGGGCCGGAACGTGACGCACGTCGCGCTGACCCACCCCCATTTCGATCACATCCTCGGCACCGCCGCCTTCGCGGGTGTCCAGGTCTTCGGCGCCGCGGGCCTCGACGCGTTCCTGCCGCGCGCCCAGGACGAACTGCGGCGCAGCGCGGAGTCGCACGGTGTGGCCCCGGATGCCGCCGCGGAGGCCGCCGACCTGCTGGTCCACCCGCACCATCTGGTCTCCGGCGAGCGCACCCTCGACCTCGGTGACCGGCAGGTGCTGCTGGCCAACGTCGGTCCCGGCCACACCGCGTACGACCTGGTGGTCCTCGTCCCCGGCAGCCACGGCTCGCCCGAGGTCGTCTTCTGCGGCGACCTGGTCGAGGAGTCCGGCGAGCCGCAGGCCGGGCCCGACGCGTTTCCCGGGCAATGGCCGGCCGCGCTGGACCGGCTGCTGGCCCTCGGCGGGGAGGACGCGCGGTACGTACCCGGGCACGGCGCTGTCGTGGATGCCCGATTCGTCCGTGAGCAACGTGACGCGCTCAGCCGTCGCTTCGGCGTGTCGCGGCGCTGACCGGCCATCCCTTCTTATCGTCTGTCGGATGCGCAGCAGACAGTACGGCCCGGACCTCACCCCGCCGTGGAAGAAGCAGCAGCCGGCCCCCGAGGTCGCGGCGGAGCCGGACCTGGTGGTCGAGGAGGCCGTGACCGGGTTCTGCGGGGCGGTGATCCGCTGCGAGAAGACCGCCGAGGGCCCCACCGTCACCCTTGAGGACCGCTTCGGCAAACACCGCGTCTTCCCCATGACGCCGCGCGGCTTCCTGCTGGACGGCAAGCCCGTCACCCTCGTACGGCCCGCGACCCGGCCGGCCGCGCGCGGACCGGCCCGTACCGCGTCCGGCTCGCTGGCCGTCCCCGGGGCCCGCGCACGGGTCGCCCGCGCGGGGCGCATCTACGTGGAAGGGCGCCACGACGCCGAGCTGGTGGAACGCGTCTGGGGCGACGACCTGCGCATCGAGGGCGTCGTCGTGGAATACCTCGAAGGCATCGACGACCTCCCGGCCATCGTCCGCTCCTTCTCCCCCGGCCCCGACGCCCGCCTCGGCGTCCTGGTGGACCACCTCGTCCCCGGCTCGAAGGAGTCCCGCATCGCGGCGTCGGTCACGGACCCGGACGTCCTGATCGTCGGGCACCCGTACATCGACGTCTGGGAAGCCGTGAAACCGTCCTCGGTCGGCATCCCCGCCTGGCCGTCCGTCCCCCGCGGCCAGGACTGGAAGACGGGCGTGTGCCGGGCACTCGGCTGGCCGGAGAACACGGGCGCGGCCTGGCAGCGGATCCTCGGCTCGGTCCGCTCGTACAAGGACCTGGAGCCGGCGCTGCTGGGGCGGGTGGAGGAACTGATCGACTTCGTTACGGGCGATACGGCCGGGAGTGGGGCGTGACGTCGGGGAACGTCTGGAACTTACTGGTGTCGAGCTCGACGCCGAGCAGGTCCAGGGGAACAGGGTCGCCGAACTTGCTGATGCGCTGCGCCGCGTAATCGGCTTCCTCGTCACTGCCGGTGGGCTCGGTGAGCAGGACGCAGTGGCCCATGATGGGGTCGATGATCAGGTAGGCGGGGATCTTACCGGCGGCGTAGATCGAGCGCTTGAGGCGGTAATCGCGGTCGACGCTGTTCTTCGAGACCACTTCTACGAGCAGCGTGACCAGCTCGGGGGGCAGCAACCGCCCCGATTCAGGCCCGGCATCGCGATCCAGCACGACGAGGTCGGGCTGCGGCTCACTGGTTTGTCGCAGGAAGTCGATGTCCTGCGTCTGAAGGCAGTCCCATTTCTGATCCGGGATCTGTCGCAGCACCCTCAGCACGATCCGGTTGTGCACCAGATCGGGACCAGCCATCATCACGATTTCCCCCCGCAGGAGTTCCGCCTTGTAGCCCTCGGGGACCTCAAGGTCCTCGAAGAACGCGACGAGGGGGTGAGTGGTCGGCCGGTCGTCCACAGCGGTCATCTCCGTGGTCCTCCGCTTCACGCCGTCGCCCATGAGTACGACAGCAGACTAGGAACCAGCGTAGGGCGATCCGCGCGGGAAGCACATGACTCACCCCGCCGAGTGATCAGTCCACCAGATCCCGCACCACCGCGTCCGCCAGCAGGCGCCCCCGCAGGGTCAGGACGGCGCGGCCCGCCTCGTACGGGACGGGCTCCAGGAGGCCGTCGGCGAGGGCGCGCTCGGCGGCCTTCGCGCCGGCGGGGGCGAGGAGGGAGCGGGGGCAGCCGGCCGCGAGGCGGAGTTCGAGGAGGATGCGTTCCACCCGGCGGTCCTCGTCGGAGAGGAGTTCGCGGCCCGCGCCGGGGGACCGGCCCTCGCCGAGGGCCTGGGCGTACGCGCCGGGGTGCTTCACGTTCCACCAGCGGACGCCGCCGACGTGGCTGTGCGCGCCCGGTCCCGCGCCCCACCAGTCCGCCCCGGTCCAGTACAGCTCGTTGTGGCGGCAGCGGCCCGCTTCCGTCGTGGCCCAGTTGGAGACCTCGTACCAGTGGAAGCCGGCCGCGGACAGGGCCTCCTCGGTGATCAGGTAGCGGTCCGCGTGCACGTCGTCGTCGGTCATCGGCACCTCGCCGCGCCGGATGCGGCGGGCCAGCTGGGTGCCCTCCTCGACGATCAGCGCGTACGCCGAGATGTGGTCCGGCCCGGCGCCGAGCGCGGCGTCGAGCGTGGCCCGCCAGTCGTCGTCCGACTCGCCGGGGGTCCCGTAGATGAGGTCGAGGTTGACGTGCTCGAAGCCCGCCGCGCGGGCCTCGGCGACGCACGCTTCCGGGCGGCCCGGCGTGTGCGTACGGTCGAGGATCTTCAGGACGTGCTGCCGGGCGCTCTGCATCCCGAAGGAGACCCGGTTGAAGCCCGCGTCCCGCAGCTCGGCCAGGTAACGCGGGTCGACGGTCTCCGGATTGGCCTCGGTGGTGATCTCCGCGCCGTCCGCCAGCCCGAACTCGTCCCGGATCGCGGCGAGCATCCGGCCCAGGTCGGCGGCCGGGAGCAGGGTCGGCGTGCCGCCGCCGACGAACACCGTCTCGACCGGCCGCGGATCGTCGCCCAGCACCTTGCGGGCGAGCCGGATCTCCTCGGCGACGGTGTCCGCGTAGTTCTCCCGCGAGGCGAGCGCGCCGCCCGAGCCGCGCAGTTCGGTGGCCGTGTACGTGTTGAAGTCGCAGTAGCCGCAGCGCGTCGCACAGTACGGCACGTGCAGGTAGAACCCGAGCGGCCGGGCGCCCGCACCGGTCAGGGCGTGACCGGGCAGCGCCCCGTCCTCGGGCATGGGCTCACCATCGGGGAGTGCGGAAGGCATGCCTTCCATTGTCCGGCATACGGCGGGAAGCCCGTCGGTCGGCCGGGAGCGGGCCCGGCGGCGCCCGCCCGGCCCGGTCCCTTCCCGTTGCCACCACCCGGGCGGCGCCCGCCCAGGATGCCGGTCCCGGCAGCTCCGCCGGGCAGCCGCTCCCCCGCTACCGCCGCCCCGTCGCCTGGAGCACCAGCAGGGCCAGGTCGTCGTCCGGCGGTGTGGCGGCGAAGGCGTGCACCGCCCGCCGGATGTGCTCGGCGACGGCGGTGGCGCCCAGCCCGGTGCAGGCGGCGAGGTGGCCGGCCAGGCCGTCATCGTCGTCGAACAGCCGGTCGCCGCTGCGCCGCTCGGTCACGCCGTCCGTGACGCACAGCAGCGTCTCGCCGGGCGCCAGGTCGAACGACTCCGGTTCGTACGAGGTGTCCTCCACCACGCCGAGCAGCATCTGCGGCACCGCGGCGACCCGCACCGCGCCGTCCGTGCCGAGGACCAGCGGCAGGGGATGTCCGGCGCTGGCCAGGGTGCACCGGGCGCCCGCCGTGCCGTCGGCGCTGGGCACGATCTCGCCGTACAGCAGGGAGAGGAAGCGCGTCTGCTCGGTCTCGGCGCGCAGTTCGACGGCGGTGTCCAGGCCGCTGCCCGCCGCCGCGACCGCCGCGGTGACGGCCGCCACCGAGTCCGCGGCCTCGCGGGCCATGGTCTTGTTGAGCCGGTCCAGCACCTCACCGACGCCGTACCCGTCGCGGGCCAGCAGCCGCAGGACGGGGCGGGCGAGACCGGTGACCGCGGCGGCCTCCGGGCCGCTGCCGCACACGTCGCCGAGGGCGAAGCACCACCGTCCGTCCCCGGCGTCGAACAGGTCCCAGAAGTCGCCGCCGGCCCAGGCGCCCTCGCGCGGTTCGTACACCACGAAGGACTCCAGGCCGGGAACGTCGGGCCGGCCCCTCGGCAGCAGGCGGCGTTGCAGCACCTGGCTGATCCGTTCCTGGTTCCGGTACGCGCGGGCCGTGGCGAGGGCGCGGGCGACCCGGCGGGTCAGGTCCTCTATCAGGCCCACGACCTCGTCGGGGAAGCGCATCAGCCCGGCGCGCCCGATCAGCAGCGTGCCGTGGTCACGGCCGCCGGCCAGCAGCCGGCAGGCCAGCGCGGCACCGCCCGGCCCGTACCCGCTCGGCTCCTGGGGCCAGGGCCAGGGCGCCGCGGCCCCGGCGCCGTCCCGCTGCGGACCGGGCCCGGGCAGCATCGGCGGGTCCTTCTCCAGGGCCATGCGCAGCGCGTCGATGCGGCTCTCGCTGGAGTGCCAGACGCGGGCCAGCCGCTGCGTCGCGCCCGCGCTGTCCCGGCCACCGCCGTCGTACAGCCACACCGCGCACCAGTCGGCGAGGCGCGGTACGACCAGCTGGGCGGCGAGCAGCGCCACCTGTTCCTCGTCGAGCTGCCCGGACAGCAGGTCGGACGCCTCGGCGAGGAAGGACAGGGCGCCGTGATTGATCCAGTCGGCGTCGGTGCGGCGCGCCGGGGAGCGGCGGGCGGGCGCGGGGGCCAGCAGTTCGGCGGCCCGCAGGTCGCGCTGGAGCTTCAGGTCGTCGCCGGAGAAGCGGGCCGACGGGCCGTACGTCCGCTCGTGCGCCCCGGTCAGGATCCGGAACCACACGGTCTTCAGGTCGCGCCGGTAGGTGATGCCCCAGGACTCGGCGACCGCGCCGACCAGTTGCAGGCCGTGGCCGCCGGTCTCGTCCACGGCGGACGCCTGGCGCGCCCGTACGGCGCGGGTCGGGTGGTGGTCGGACACCTCGACGACGACCGCGGCGGCCCCGTCCGCCGCCGGCCCGGGCTCCAGGCGGCACAGCAGCTCCACGGCCGTGCCCGCGTGCACGACGACGTTGGTGACCAGTTCGCTGACCAGCAGGACGGCCTCGTCGGCGAGGCGGTCGCCGACGGCCTCGGCGCCGGGCAGCGACCGGGAGCGCCAGTCGGCCAGGGCGGCGCGGACGAACTGCCGCGCCGCCGCGGCGGCGTGCGGGGTGCCGGGCAGGCTCGACCGGCGGACGCTGTCCCGCCCGTCATGGCGGTACCGGCCACGGCGCCGGGCCCGCCCGGCCCGCGCGGTGCGCCCGCCGCGTTTGTCCCGGGTGGGCGCGACGCGGCGCGCGCGCCGCGGTCCGGCCGGTGGGGCGGCGGGCGGGTCGGGCGCCTCGGGGAGGGCGGCGGGGGCCGTGCCGGGGGCGGGTGCGGGGCTTACGGGGGCGGACTTTTCGAGTGCCCCGGTCTGCGGGGCGGCCTCAGCGGTGGCGGCTTCGGTGCCGGCGGCCTCAGCGGCGGCGGCTTCGGCAGTGGCGTCCTCAGCGGCACGGGCCGCTTCCCGGGCGTCGTCCGCCTTCTGGCCGGTGGCCGCCTCCTGGCCGGCGATCGCTTCGCGGGCGTCGGCCGTCTCCTGGGCGGCGGCCCCCTCCTGACCGGCGGTCGGCTTCTCGGCGGCAGCCGTCCCTTGGCCCGTGCCGCCGCCCCGCCCCGGCCCCACGTCCGCCTCCCCGTCCGTGGCCGGTTCCCTCGTCCGTGCCGCACCCGTTCTGGTGGCCGAAACCGCCGCGCCGGCTGCCTTCACGGTCGCGTCCGTACGGAAATCCACCGGCCCGCCCCTTTCGGAAAGTCCGCCCGAACGCTCCGCCTGGGGTCCGTCGGAAGCCGCTTCGAAGATGATGTGCGGGCCGGTCCGGGAGCGGGCCGCCGTGGCAGCCCCGGCAGGGATCGCTCCGGGAACCGCCGCCCCGCCGGGCGCGCCGCGGCCGGGCCGCGACGGTTCCCGGGCCACCGCGGCGCCCCCGACCGGGGCGTCGGCGTCCCTGTCCGACGAAGTCGTCGTCCGCATTGAGCAACTCCCGAGCAGTTCCGCAATAGCGCCGAACACGCCACCTCCAGGGTGACAGACTGAGCGCACCCATAAGCACCGAGTCACTGAAGTGGGAAGACATGGCGGTCGATTCGGCAGTTCCCCAAGCGTCCCCGGAGCTGGGCGGTGATCTGGTGCGTGCGGCCGATCTCAGACCCCTTCTGACCGCCCTGACGTCGATGGCGGCCGGAGATTTCCGGACCCGACTGCCGGTGGCCCAGGAGGGCATGCTGGCCGAGCTGTCCGTGGTCTACAACGAAATAGCCGCCCGCAACCAGCACCTGTCCGACGAGCTGTTACGCCTCCGGGCGGAGGTCGTACGCCACGGCAGACTGGACGAACGGATGTCCGCCAGCCCGGGTCCGGGCACCTGGGCCACCTCCGTACAGGCCGCCAACGCCATCATCGACGCGCTGGTCATCCCGACGACCCAGGCCACCCAGGTGCTGGACGCGGTGGCGGGCGGCGATCTGACCCTGCGGGTGGACCTGCACGACGGCAACCGCCCGCTGCGCGGCGACCGCCGGCGGCTGGGCCGGGCGGTGAACCGGATGGTCGACCAGCTGTCGCTGTTCACCGGCGAGGTGACCCGGGTGGCCCGCGAGTCCGGTACGGAAGGCCGGCTCGGCGGGCGCGCCAAGGTGGCCGGGCTGTCCGGCAGCTGGCGCGACGTGACCGAGGCGGTCAACACGATGGCGGCCCGGCTGACCGCCCAGGTGCGCGACATCGCCCTGGTGACCACGGCGGTGGCGCGCGGCGACCTGACCCGGCAGGTGACGGTCGAGGCGGCGGGCGAACTGCTGGAGCTGAAGCTGACCGTCAACACGATGGTCGACCAGCTCTCCGCCTTCGCCGACGAGGTCACCCGCGTCGCCCGCGAGGTCGGCACCGAAGGGCAGCTGGGCGGCCGGGCCCAGGTACGCGGTGTGTCGGGCGTCTGGAAGGACCTCACCGACAACGTCAACTTCATGGCGTCCAACCTGACCAGCCAGGTGCGCAACATCGCCCAGGTGACCACGGCCGTGGCCAACGGCGATCTGAGCCAGAAGATCACGGTGGACGCACGCGGCGAGATCCTCCAGCTGAAGCTGACCGTCAACACGATGGTCGACCAGCTCTCCGCCTTCGCCGACGAGGTCACCCGCGTCGCCCGCGAGGTCGGCACCGAAGGGCGGCTCGGCGGCCGGGCCCACGTACGCGGCGTGTCGGGCGTCTGGAAGGACCTCACCGACAACGTCAACTTCATGGCCGACAACCTCACCTCCCAGGTGCGCAACATCGCCCTGGTGGCGACGGCGGTCGCGGAGGGCGACCTGGGCCGCAAGATCACGGTCGAGGCGAAGGGCGAGATCCTGGAGGTGAAGTCGACGATCAACACGATGGTCGACCAGCTCTCCGCCTTCGCCGACGAGGTCACCCGCGTCGCCCGCGAGGTCGGCACCGAAGGCAACCTCGGCGGGCAGGCCCAGGTCCGCGGCGCCTCCGGCGTCTGGAAGGACCTCACCGACAACGTCAACTTCATGGCGTCCAACCTGACCTCCCAGGTGCGCAACATCGCGCAGGTGACCACCGCGGTGGCCGACGGCGACCTGTCGAAGAAGATCACGGTGGACGCGCGCGGCGAGATCCTGGAGCTGAAGGACACCGTCAACTCGATGGTGGAGCAGCTGCGGGCGTTCGCCGACGAGGTGACGAGGGTGGCCCGCGAGGTCGGCACCGAAGGCAACCTCGGCGGCCGGGCCCAGGTGCGCGGCGCCTCCGGCGTCTGGAAGGACCTCACCGACAACGTCAACTTCATGGCGTCCAACCTGACCACGCAGGTGCGCAACATCGCCCTGGTGGCCACCGCCGTCGCCCAGGGCGACCTGTCCAAGAAGATCGACGTGGACGCGCGCGGCGAGATCCTGGAACTGAAGACGACGCTCAACACGATGGTCGACACCCTGTCGTCGTTCGCGTCGGAGGTCACGCGGGTGGCCCGCGAGGTCGGCAGCGAGGGCATCCTCGGCGGCCAGGCGCGGGTCGAGGGGGTGTACGGCACCTGGAAACGGCTGACGACGAACGTCAACGAGCTGGCGTCGAACCTCACCACCCAGGTGCGGGCCATCGCCGAGGTGGCCTCCGCGGTGGCGTCCGGCGACATGACCCGTACGGTCACCGTCGAGACCCAGGGCGAGGTCGCCGAGCTGCGCGACAACATCAACCTGATGGTCTCCAACCTCCGCGAGACCACCCGCGCCAAGGACTGGCTGGAGTCGAACCTGGCGCGGCTGGCGGCCCTGATGCAGGGCCACCGGGACCTGATGGAGGTCGCCGACCTCATCCTGCGGGAGCTGACGCCGCTGGTGAACGCCCAGTACGGTGCCTTCTTCCTGGCCGACACCGACCGCGACGACCTGCACCTGGCCTTCATCGCCGGCTACGGGTCCTCCCTGGACACCACGATCGACACGCCCGGCTCCATGGACCACGGCCTGGTGCGCCAGGCCGCCCTGGAGAAGAAGCGCATCCTGGTGGAGGAGGTCCCGCCGGACTACATCAAGATCAATTCCGGGCTGGGCGAGGCCAATCCGGCGACCGTCGTCATCATCCCGGTGCTCTTCGAGGACCAGACGCTGGGCGTGATCGAGCTGGCCTCCTTCTCCCGCTTCTCCGACGTGCACCTGGCGTTCTTCGACCAGTTCGTGAACACCATCGGCGTGGCCATCAACACCATCGTCGCCAACTCCCGTACCGAATCCCTGCTCGGCGAGTCGCAGCGGCTGGCCCGCCAGCTCCAGGAGCGCACCGACGAGCTCCAGCGGCGGCAGGCGGAGCTGCAGCGCTCGAACGAGGAGCTGGAGGAGAAGGCCGCACTGCTGGCCAGCTCGTCCCAGTACAAGTCCGAGTTCCTGGCGAACATGTCGCACGAGCTGCGCAACCCGCTCAACTCGCTGCTCATCCTCGCCCGGCTGCTCGCCGACAACCCGGACGGGCATCTGAACGAGCAGGAGGTGCAGTTCGCGATCACGATCCACCGGTCCGGATCCGACCTGCTCCAGCTGATCAACGACATCCTCGACCTGTCCAAGATCGAGGCGGGCCGGATGGACGTACGGCCCAAACGGCTGCCGCTGATCAAGCTGCTCAACTACGTCCACGACACCTTCCGGCCGCTGACCCTCGACCGCGGGCTGGCCTTCGAGGTGTCGGTGAGCGAGAAGGTCCCCAAGGAGCTGTACTCCGACGAGCAGCGGCTCCAGCAGGTCCTGCGCAACCTGCTGTCCAACGCGGTGAAGTTCACCGCGGCCGGCAAGATCGACCTGCGGGTGGACCGCGCCGGCGACGGGTCGATCGCCTTCACCGTCACGGACACCGGCATCGGCATCGCGCCGGAGAAGCTGCCGGTCATCTTCGAGGCGTTCCAGCAGGCGGACGGGACCACCAACCGCAAGTACGGCGGTACGGGACTGGGCCTGTCGATCAGCCGGGAGATCGCGGGGCTGCTCGGCGGCCGGATCACCGCGAGCAGCCGCCCCGGCACCGGCAGCGTCTTCACCCTGCACGTTCCCATCGAGTGCCCCGGATACGTCGAACCGCTGGACGCCCTGCCGAGCGGCACCGAGCAGCACGTGGACGGCGGCGTCCTGCACCTGGCGAAGACGCCGCGGCACCAGCCGCGCTCCGGCCCGCCCGCCCCGCGCGACGAGGCGCCGTGGCCGACCAGCACCCGGCTGGAGGACTGGGTGAACGGGCCCTCGGGCGCGCTGCTGTCCGGCTGCCAGGTCCTGGTCGTCGACGACGACATCCGCAACGTCTTCGCGCTCACGAACGTCCTGAGCCGGGTCGGCATGCGGGTGCTCTACGCGGAACACGGCCGGGAGGGCATCACGATGCTGGAGAAGAATCCCGGTATCAATCTGGTCCTGATGGACATCATGATGCCGGAGATGGACGGCTACGAAACCATTCGCGCGATCCGGCGCACACCGCGGTTCGCCAATCTGCCCGTCATCGTCCTGACGGCGAAAGCCATGCCCGGGGACCGCGAGAAATCCCTGGAGAGCGGAGCCAATGAATACGTACCCAAACCTGTCGACGTGGACCGCCTGCTGGCCGTGGCCGTCGAGCTCCTGTCCCGGCACGGCATCGGCGCCCCGGCCCCGGGCGGTGAATCAGGCAAGCAAGACCCCGACGCGACCTCTGCGAGGTCCCAAGGCATCGAAGGCCCATCATGACCCATGCACCGGACACCGAAGCCGCCGGAACCGACGACCGGGCGGGCATCCTCCTCGTCGACGACATGGAAGACAACCTCGCCGCCCTCGAAGCGGTCCTCGGCTCGCTCGGCGAACCCCTCGTCCGGGCCCGCTCCGGCGAGGAGGCGATGAAAGCGCTGCTGCGGCAGGAATTCGCGGTCGTCCTGCTGGACATCCTCATGCCCGGCATGGACGGCTTCGAGACCGCCTCCAACATCAAACGCCTGGACCAGACGAAGGACATTCCGATCATCTTCCTGACCGGGACGGAAAGCGATTCCGGCTTCGCTTTCCGCGGCTATTCGACCGGCGCCGCCGATTACCTCACCAAACCCTTCGATCCGTGGGTACTGCGTGCCAAGGTCAATGTGTTCCTGGACCTGCACCGCAAGAACCGCCAGTTGCGTCGCCTCATAAAGCAGGACCACACCCGCATGGGGGAATTGGCGGACCGGATCTCCGAGATCGAGCGCCGGCTTTCCGCCTGCGACGACCCCGGCGAACGTGAACTCGCCGAGAGCGTGGCCCGCATGGCGGAGTCGGTACGGGCGCTGCGGCGCGGGCGGTAAGGGGCCGGGGAGGCCGGGCGCCCGCGCGGTGACCGGTGCCCCCGGCGCGGAGCCGGTACGGCCACCGGTCCGGGTGGCCGTACCGGCTCCGCGCCGGACCGTCCGTCACGCCTCGCGCGTGCCCTCGTACATCTCCTCCAGCAGGTCCTTGAAGGCCCGCTCCACCACCGGCCGCTTGACCTTGAGGCTGGGCGTCACCTCGCCGTGCTCGATGTCCAGGTCCCGCGGCAGCAGCCGGAACTTCCGGATCTGCTGCCAGCGCTGGAGCCCCTCGTTGACCCGCTCCACGTACCCGTCGATCAGCTCGCGGGTCTGCGCCGCGCCCACGACCTCGGCGTACGTCCTGCCCCGGAGCCCGTGTTCGGCGGCCCAGCCCATGATCGTCGGCTCGTCGAGGGCGATCAGCGCGGTGCAGAAGTTCCGGTTGGCGCCGTGCACCAGCACATTGGAGACGAACGGGCAGACCGCCTTGAACTGCCCCTCGACCTCGGCCGGCGCGATGTACTTGCCGCCGGACGTCTTGATCAGGTCCTTCTTGCGGTCGGTGATCCGCAGATAGCCGTCCGGGGAGAGTTCGCCGATGTCGCCGGTGTGGAACCAGCCGTCCGACTCCAGCACCTCGGCCGTCTTCTCCGGCAGTCCGTGGTACCCCTGCATGATGCCGGGCCCGCGCAGCAGCACCTCGCCGTCCTCGGCGATCCGCACCTCGGTGCCGGGCAGCGGCTTGCCGACCGTGCCCGTGCGGTAGGCCTCGCCCGGGTTCACGAAGCTGGCCGCGCTGGACTCGGTGAGTCCGTACCCCTCCAGGATGTGGATGCCGGCGCCGGCGAAGAAGTAGCCGATCTCCGGGGCGAGCGCGGCGGATCCGGAGATCGCGGCGCGCAGCCGGCCGCCGAACGCCTCGCGCAGCTTGGCGTAGACGAGCGCGTCGGCGACCTTGTGCTTGGCGCGGAGCGCGAAGGGGACGGAGGCGTTGCCGGTGCGCCGGAAGTTGTCCTGGGAGGCCTTGGCGTACTCGCGGGCCACCTCCGCCGCCCACTGGAAGATCTTGTACTTGGCGGCGCCGCCCTCCCGGGCCTTGGCCACCACACCGTTGTAGACCTTCTCGAAGATCCGCGGCACGGCCGCCATGTAGGTCGGCTGCACCACCGGCAGATTCTCGATGATCTTGTCGACCCGGCCGTCCACCGCGATCACGTGCCCGAGGGCGATCTGCCCGGCGGTCAGCACCTTCCCGAAGACGTGCGCCAGCGGCAGCCACAGGTACTGCACGTCGTCCGCGGTGACCAGGCCGGTCGCCTGGATCGCCCGCGCCATGTACGCCCAGCAGTCGTGCGGCAGCCGGACGCCCTTGGGGCGGCCGGTGGTGCCCGAGGTGTAGATCAGCGTCGCGAGCTGGTCCGCGCGCAACGCCGCGACCTGCTCCCGCACACAGTCCGGGTGCTTCTCCAGGTGGGCCGCGCCGCGTTTCTCCAGCTCGGCGAGGGAGAGCACCCAGTCCTCCGGGTCGCCCTCGGCGGTCTGCGCGTCAGCCTCCTCGATGACGACGACGTGCGCCAGGTCCGGCAGCTCGGCGCGCTTCTCGCGGGCCTTGGCCAGCTGGCCCGCGTCCTCGGCGATCAGCACGCGGCTGCCGGAGTCGGCGAGGATGTACGCCGTCTCCTCGGCGTTGGTGCTGGGGTAGACGGTCGTGGTCGCCGCGCCGGAACACAGCACGCCGAGGTCGGTGAGGATCCACTCGACGCGGGTGTTGGACGCGAGCGCCACCCGCTCCTCGGGCCGCACCCCCAGCGAGATCAGCCCGGCGGCCATCGCGTACACCCGCTGGGCGGCGTCGGCCCAGCTCAGCACCTTCCAGTCAGCAGGGCCCCGGCCCTCGGCGGGCGGCACCGGATAGCGGTACGCCTCGTGGTCGGGGGTGGCTGCGACACGCTCCAGGAAGAGGGTCGCCACGGAAGGTGGCCGGTTCTCGATCAGCGTCTGGGTGTCCGTCACGGCATCCTCCGGGGGCCCGCTACGTTGCTGGTGACTCGCGAGTAACCTTCGAGCAGTGATCAGACTAGAACGCGTCGCGCCATGGCGTAAGGGGCTGCGGGTGACTGGTTCAGGATGTGACCAGCCCGATGCTTGCTGGGTACACATTTCGGCTGGGACGGGCGGGGACGGCGGGCTCGGAACTGACCGAAGGGGTTGGCCGAAGAGGGCCGGGACTTCGGGGTGAGGGTTGCGGAGGGCCGGGCGCCGGTCGGCCCGGGCGCCGGCGCGTGGCCCGTGCGCCCCGCGCACGGCCGTCCGCATGGCCTTACGCACCGCCGTACGCCCGCCCCGTCGACGGACAGCAGGTCAGCGGCGCAACGAGGCGGCCTGGAGGCCGATGCCGTCGGCACTGGGCGCGTTCGCCGCGGCCGAGTCGCCGACCATGTGGCCGAGCCGCTCGTCACCGCGCAGCGTGCTGTTGATCTCCTTCAGTCCGTCACCGAGGGAGGTGACGGCCCGCTGGGCGTCCCCGACCGTTCCGTTGACGCCGCTCTTGAACTTCTGCGCCCCGGTCTGATCGGCGCAGGCGGGCGTGGCGATACCCACGGACAGCGCGGCGCCGGCCAGCAGCGCGGCGGCCTTGACGTACTTCATGCGGATCCCTTTCCGGCGCGGCCTCCTCGGCGGCACGGCGCTCATGCCGCCCGGACCGCCTCCTGGGCCGCCCGGATCACCGCTGCCACCCACGACAACGCCGCCCGGCGCGTCCTGGAAACCGCCTGACCGCCGATTTCCCGGCCGACCGCCCGGATGCCGTACGGGACCGGACGGCCGAACGGTTCCCGTACGGGCCCGGCGGCCGTTCCGCAACAGCACGCAGCCCCCGGCCGGGATGGGCCGGGGGCTGCGTACGAACGGGCGGGGCTGCGGGCCGACGGGCTACTTCTTGCCCTTGGAGTCGCCGTCGGAGTCGGAGGACAGCACCGCGATGAAGGCTTCCTGCGGCACCTCCACGCTGCCGACCATCTTCATCCGCTTCTTGCCTTCCTTCTGCTTCTCCAGCAGCTTCCGCTTACGGGAGATGTCACCGCCGTAGCACTTGGCGAGCACGTCCTTGCGGATGGCGCGGATGGTCTCGCGGGCGATGACCCGGCTGCCGATGGCGGCCTGGACCGGCACCTCGAAGCTCTGCCGCGGGATCAGCTCGCGCAGCTTGGAGACCAGCCGTACGCCGTACGCGTACGCCTTGTCCTTGTGGCAGATCGCGGAGAACGCGTCGACCTGGTCGCCGTGCAGCAGGATGTCGACCTTGACCAGGTCGGCGATCTGCTCGCCGGTGGGCTCGTAGTCCAGCGAGGCGTAGCCGCGGGTCTTGGACTTGAGCTGGTCGAAGAAGTCGAAGACGACCTCGGCGAGCGGGAGGGTGTAGCGGATCTCGACCCGGTCCTCGGAGAGGTAGTCCATGCCGAGCAGGCTGCCGCGGCGGTTCTGGCACAGCTCCATGATCGCGCCGATGAACTCGCTGGGCGCCAGGATCGTGGCCCGTACGACCGGCTCGTGCACCTCGGCGATCTTGCCGGTGGGGAACTCGCTGGGGTTGGTGACCTCGTGCTCGGTGCCGTCCTCCATGATCACGCGGTAGATCACGTTGGGGGCGGTGGCGATCAGGTCGAGGCCGAACTCGCGCTCCAGGCGCTCGCGGATGACCTCCAGGTGGAGCAGGCCCAGGAAGCCGACGCGGAAGCCGAAGCCCAGGGCCGCGGAGGTCTCCGGCTCGTAGACCAGCGCGGCGTCGTTGAGCTGGAGCTTGTCCAGCGCGTCGCGCAGCTCCGGGTAGTCCGATCCGTCGAGCGGGTACAGGCCGGAGAAGACCATCGGCTTGGGGTCCTTGTAGCCGCCCAGCGGCTCCACGGCACCCTTGGTGAGCTGGGTGATGGTGTCGCCGACCTTGGACTGGCGGACGTCCTTCACGCCGGTGATCAGGTAACCGACCTCGCCCACCGACAGGCCGTCGGCGGCCTTCATCTCGGGCGAGTTCGTGCCGATCTCCAGCAGCTCGTGGGCGGCGCCGGTGGACATCATCTTGATGCGCTCGCGCTTGCCGAGCGTGCCGTCGACGACCTTCACGTACGTCACGACACCGCGGTACGCGTCGTAGACCGAGTCGAAGATCATTGCGCGGGCGGGCGCGTCCTTGACGCCGACCGGGGCCGGTACGTCGCGGACGACCTTGTTGAGCAGTTCGGCGACGCCCTCGCCGGTCTTCGCGGAGACCTTCAGCACGTCCTCGGGCTCGCAGCCGACGAGGTTCGCCAGCTCCCTCGCGAACTTCTCGGGCTGCGCGGCCGGCAGGTCGATCTTGTTCAGCACCGGGATGATCTGGAGGTCGTGCTCCATCGCCAGGTACAGGTTGGCGAGGGTCTGCGCCTCGATGCCCTGGGCGGCGTCGACGAGGAGGATGCAGCCCTCGCACGCGGCGAGGGAGCGCGAGACCTCGTACGTGAAGTCCACGTGGCCCGGGGTGTCGATCATGTTGAGGATGTGGGTGGCGCCACCGTCCTCGTCGCTGGGGGCCCAGGGCAGCCGGACCGCCTGGGACTTGATCGTGATGCCGCGCTCGCGCTCGATGTCCATGCGGTCGAGGTACTGCGCGCGCATCTGCCGCTGCTCGACGACGCCGGTCAGCTGGAGCATCCGGTCGGCGAGTGTGGACTTGCCGTGGTCGATGTGCGCGATGATGCAAAAGTTACGGAGGAGAGCCGGGTCGGTACGGCTCGGCTCCGGCACGTTCGTAGGGGTCGCGGGCACGCAGGGTCCATTCAGAGAACGCGGGTAGGCGGGACTCGGTTGTTTTTCGTCTCCCCCATGGTCCCATGCGCGGCGGTCCTGGTCCGGTTTGGGAGGCCGCGGAGGCTACTGGTAGCCTGGTCCACTGCGCTTTGTGCCCTCTCTCGTACGAGGCGCAACTCGAAATTCCAACGAACCTGAAAAGGCTCTTTCGTGGCGAACATCAAGTCCCAGATGAAGCGGATCAAGACCAACGAGAAGGCTCGTCAGCGCAACAAGGCTGTGAAGTCGGCTCTGCGTACCGCGATCCGCCGCACCCGTGAGGCCGTGGAGGCCGGTGACCTGCAGAAGGCCGCCACCGCCCAGGCCGAGGCCGCCAAGAAGCTGGACAAGGCCGTCAGCAAGGGTGTCATCCACAAGAACGCCGCCGCCAACAAGAAGTCGGCGCTGGCCAAGAAGGTCGCGGCCCTCAAGGGCTGAACCCGTTCTTTGACGCTTCACCTCTGCCGGTAAGGGCCCAGCGGCCCCTCTCTCCGCTCCTTCCGGTGCACCACCGCGCCGCACACGGCCAGCGTTCGCCACGCGGGTACGGCGCACATACAGCTTGAGACGACGGACCTCGCGGTCACTCTTCCCCAGAGTGCTGCGGGGTCCGTTGTCGTATGGGGGTGGGGTACGGGGGGTGGGGGCTGGCCCCCAGGGTGCGGGAGGCGGGGGGGGGCGCGGAGGTTGTGGGCCGGGCGCGGGAGTGTGGGCGGGCGTGCCGGCGCTCGTGGCCGCGCGGGCGCCGGGGCGGGTGTGGGCCTGGTCACCGTTGCCGTCCGGGGTGTCGCCCCGGTCGGCTACGCTGCCGCGCATGTCGATTCCGGGGGAACAGCACAATCCCTACGCACAGCCACAACCGTCCGCGCCTTCCCCGCCGCCCGGTCCGGGGCCGGGCGGCGGGCCCGCGCCGGGTGCGGGTGGGGCGGGGGCGGGCACGGGTGGGCCAGGAGGAGGGGCAGGTCCGGTCCCAGGGGCGTACGGGTCCGGGGTGCCGCCGCAGGGGCCGTACGGTCAGGGTCCGTACGGTTCGGGACCCGGTGGCGCCTACGGGTACCCCGCGGCGGGCGGGCCGCAGCAGCCGGGTACGGGGCCGGTCGGGCCCGGCGGACCTGGCGGCTCGGGCGGGGGCGACGGGTCCGGCACGGGGACGCAGCACTGGCTGTGGGCGCTCGGCGGGGCGGTCGCCGCGTCGGCGATGGGCGGCGCGATCCTCTTCGCCGCCGGTGCCTTCGGGAGCGCGGAGCCCGACCCCGACCTGGCGGGCTACTCGTACACGTCCGACCTGTGCAACCGGACCTCGTTCACGTCCTTCGAGAGCTCGAACTACAGGATCAAGCCGGCCGGCGGCTCGTCCTCGTCCGGATCGTCTTCCGGTTCGTCGTCCGGGTCATCGGGCTCGTCCGGATCATCGGGCAGCGGGCAGAACCCGCAGTACAGCGGCGTGCAGCAGGGCGCGATGGACTCCATGTGGTGCAACGCCGAGCTGAAGCCGTCCGACGCGGGCGGCAACGACTACTCCTCGACCTGGGTCTACAGCGCCGCCACCCTGCACAAGAAGACCGACCCGACGGCGGAGTTCGCGGACAGCTACCGCGCGTACGAGAGCCAGCGCAGTTCGATCGCGTACAAGGTCACCTCGGTGGCCGGCATCGGCGACGAGGCGTACCTCGTCAGCCGGTCCGACGACAGCAGCGGCTCCTACGTGATCCTCGGCGTCCGCGAGGGCTGGATGACGTACCAGATCACCTGGTCGAGCTATACCTCCCGCACCGGGTCGGCCAAGCCGCCGACGACCGACCAGGTCGCCGGGATGCTCAGGAACAGCGTGACGGAGACACTGCGCAAGCTGCGGGGGTGAGGGCCGGGAGCCGGGCCCGGGCGTGGGGGTCGGGGCGTGGGGTCGGGTCCGTGATGCCCGGGCATGGTGCCCGCGGCCCGGGGCGTGGGGCTGCGTGAGGCCCCGGACCTCAGCGGGACCGGGCCGCGCGGACGATGGTGACGACGGCCTTTTCGAGCGCGTACTCGGGGTCGTCGCCGCCGCCCTTGACGCCCGCGTCGGCCTCGGCCACCGCGCGCAGCGCCGTCGCGACGCCGTCCGCCGACCAGCCGCGCATCTGCTGCCGCACCCGGTCGATCTTCCAGGGCGGCATGCCCAGCTCACGGGCGAGGTCGCCGGGGCGGGCGCCGCGCGGGGCGGAGGCCAGCTTGCCGATGGCGCGGACCCCCTGGGCGAGCGCACTGGTGATCATGACGGGTGCGACGCCCGTCGACATGGCCCAGCGCAGCGCCTCCAGGGCCTCGGCGGCCCGGCCCTCCACGGCGCGGTCCGCGACGGTGAAGCTGGACGCCTCGGCCCGGCCGCGGTAGTACCGGCCGACGATGGCGTCGTCGATCGTGCCCTCGATGTCGGCGACCAGCTGCGAGCAGGCCGAGGCCAGCTCGCGCAGGTCGCTGCCGATCGCGTCCACCAGCGCCTGGCACGCCTCGGGGGTGGCGGAGCGGCCCGCCGTACGGAACTCGCCGCGGACGAACGCCAGGCGGTCGGCGGGCTTGGTCATCTTGGCGCAGGCGACCTCCCGCGCACCGGCCTTGCGGGCGGCGTCCAGCAGCCCCTTGCCCTTGGCCCCGCCGGCGTGCAGCAGCACCAGCGTGATCTCCTCGACCGGGGCACCCAGATACGCCTTGACGTCCTTGACCGAGTCGGCGGACAGGTCCTGGGCGTTGCGGACCACCACGACCTTGCGCTCGGCGAACAGCGAAGGGCTGGTCAGCTCGGCGAGGGTGCCGGGCTGGAGCTGGTCGGGGGTGAGGTCCCGCACATCGGTGTCCGCGTCGGCGGCGCGGGCCGCCGCCACCACCTGCTGCACGGCGCGGTCCAGGAGCAGGTCCTCCTGGCCCACGGCGAGCGTGAGCGGGGCGAGCGGGTCGTCGTTTGCTGTCTTCCTGGCCATCGCGCTCCAGCATCCCACGCCCCACTGACAGTGCCGTTCGGTCCCCGGCCCGCGCTGTCCGACAATGGCCGGGTGAGCGATGTACGACATGTTCTGGTGCTGCCCGACCGCGACTCCGCCGAGGAGGTCGCCGAAGCGCTGGCCGAGCGCTTCGGCGTCACGGAGGAACCCCAGCTCGTACGGGACGCCCTGGCGGGCGAGGACGACGCCGAGGACGCCCAGTGGCTGGTCGTCGTCGAGGACCCGACAGGCAGCCACGACCCGGAGAAGCTGGACGCCCTGGCCGACGAGTACGAGGGCTGGCTGGAGGCCGAGTAGCGCCGAAGCCCGCCGGGCGGGCTCGCGGAGCACCCGCCCGGCGGGCTTCGGTCAGTCCGGCGGCGTCGGTATCCGATCAGGCTCGGACCGCCGGTACCCGGTCGGCCTCGGACCGCCGGTACCAGGTCAGCCCGGTGGCGTTGGAATCCGGTCGGTCCGCAGCGTCGGTATGCGGTCCAGCGTGATGCCGAAGTGGGTGCGGTAGGCGGGGAGGACCTCGTCCTCGGACAGTTCGCGCTCCGTACGGCTGCCGTCGCCGGCCGTGGTCACGAGCGTACGGCCGGAGAGCGTGACGCGGCCGGTCCCGGTCAGCCGGGAGCAGACCAGGGACCGGGTGAAGGGCGACTCCGGCGAGGTGCGGTGGTACCAGCAGCCCGCCGCGAAGTCGGCCAGGGCCCGCGGCCGCTGCTCCAGCCGGTACTGCGGCCGGCCGTCCCGCAGCACGTCGAGGTCGCCGTCGGCGGTCTCCTCGATGCGGAACACCCCGGCGGGGTCGGGCTGTTCGGCGCGGCTGTCCAGCCGCAGCGGGTGGTGGCTGTTCCTGCCGAAACCGACATCGGCGAGCCACGGCCCGTCCTGCCCGTCGCCGCCGTGGACGCGCAGCGCGAGGTGGTCGTACGGGATGCCGGGGCCGTCCGGGCCGAAGACCCGGGCGGCGAGCAGTTCGACCCGGTAACCGAGGGTGGCGAGCAGGGCGGCGAAGGCACCGTTGAGCTCGTAGCAGAAGCCGCCGCGCGAGGCCCCGACGATCTTGTCCACCAGCGCCTCGGGGGCCAGCACGATGTCGTCGTCGAGGTGCACGGAGAGGTTCTCGAAGGGGACCGCCCGCAGATGCCGCAGGTGCAGGTCGCGCAGCGCCTCGGCGTCGGGCACGGCCGGGCGGGTGGCGCCGACGCGCCGGAGGTAGGCGTCGGTCCGCGCCGGATCGAGCGGTTCGGTACGCATCCGCTCGGCGTCCGAAGGCCGGGCGGGCGGCGCCTCACCGTCGGACTGCGGCGCTGGGGGCGCGTGCGGCGTCTGTGGGGCTTGCGGCGCCTGGGGTGCGTACGGTGCTTGGGGTGTGTCCGGCGCCTGGGGTACCTGTGGCGTCTGGGGTGCCGGGGTTACATGAGGTGGCTGGGCCGGCCGCTGCGGGGAGTCCATCAGGTGCTCGTCCTTTCGGTGGCGAACCAGCGGCGGGTGCGCTCCGCCGCTGATCCCGGGGTGCCGGCCAGGACGTCGGCGAGAGTCTGCTTGGCGAGCTCGCGACGCCAGGCCAACTCGGCCCTGCGCATCGCGGTGGAGATGCCGCAGGGACGGCGGAAGTCCCGGTCGGGCGCCTCGGCCCCGGCGCCCCGGCGACGGATCTCCGTGCAGCGGAAGGCGTCTTCGGTGCCCTCGATGGCGGCGACGACGTCCATCAGGGAGATCCGCTCGGGCGGCTTGGCCAGCCGGAAACCGCCGCGGGCACCGGGGGTCGAGGACAGGATGCCGGCCCGTACGAGTGCCTGGAGGCGCTTGTTCAGGTAGGCCGGGGGCAAATCGAACGAGGCGGCCAGCCGGGCTGTCGACACGGGCCGCTCGTCTCCGAGCCAGACCAAGGTCACACAGCAGTGCAGGGCCCACTCGACGCCCTCGCTCATCCTCATATTTCTGGAGTCTACAGGTCCTGATTCCAGGGGTGGTCGGATGCCGCGGAACCGCTTCCGCCACCGGTCGTGCGGACGGCCGGCGAGCCACTGGTGGGACTCCGACACGGCGAGGAACGTCCTGCGCACATACGGGCACGTCCCGTGCGCCGACCGGGCGGCCGTATTCGGCTCCGTCTGCCACGCCTGACAGTGGTGGTGAGCCGGTCCCGGCCGCCCAGCACCGCGATGGCGCCGTCGGTGTCCGTACGCAGCACCCTGGCGCCCTGGGAGCGCAGCGCCTGGACGGTGCGTGGCGCCGGGTGGCCGTACGGATTGCCGGCACCGCAGCTGATCAGCGCCACGCGCGGCGCCAAGCGGCGTAACAGCTGCGGGTCCTGGTAGGCCGACCCGTGGTGCGCGACCTTGAGGACGTCCACGGTGGGCAGATCGGGGCGCGCGGCCAACAGGGCTTGCTGAGCGACCGGTTCGAGGTCGCCGAGGAGGAGGAACGTCAGGCCCGCGGTCCGCACCAGGAGTGTGACGCTGGCGTCGTTCGGGCCCTCGACCGCGCGGGAGGCGGCGTGGGAGAAGGCGGGATCACCGGGATCGGTGGCGGGCGGCCACAGGACCTGCCAGCTGAGCGGTCCCGCGCTGCGCTGCTCCCCGGGCGCGGCACCGATCACCGGCACCCCGGCGGCCGCTGCCGTACGGCGCACGAAGGCTGCTTGGCCGGACGGTTCGGAGAGGGTCGTGGTCTCGATGGCACCGACCGAGCGCCCGCGCAGGGCGCCGGGCAGCCCGCTGACGTGGTCGGCGTGGAAGTGCGTGAGGACGAGGAGCGGGATACGGCGCACGCCCAGGTCGGTCAGGCAGCGGTCGATGGCGTCCGGCTCCGGGCCGGTGTCCACGACCAGGGCGGTTCCCTCTCCGGCGGCGAGCACCAGGCCGTCACCCTGCCCCACGTCACAGGCCACGGCACGCCAGTCCGGCGGCGGCCAGCCGGTGATGACACGGGTGAACGGCGCCGGGCGCAGGACCGCCACGAGCAGCACCAGTACGCCGAGGACGCACAGCCAGGGGCGACGCAGCAGCCGACGCCCGATCAGGACGCACACCACCGTGACGGCCACGAGCAGCAGCGCACCGGCCCAGCCGCCCGGCCAGCCGAACTCCGCGCCGGGCAGCGCCGCTCCCGTACGGGCGACACCGGCGATCCACTCGGTCGGCCAGCCCGCGCACCAGGCCAGGGCCTGGGCCAGGGGCAGGGCGAACGGCGCGGTGGCGAGCGCCGCGAAACCCAGCACGGTGGCCGGTGCGACGGCCAGTTCGGCCAGCAGATTGCAGGGCACCGCGACGAGGCCGACGCGGGCGGCGAGCACCACGATGACGGGCGCGCAGACCGCTTGCGCCGCGGTCGCCGCGGCGATCAGCTCGGCGAGCCGCGGCGGCACCCGGCGGCGTTGCAGGGCCGCGCTCCAGCGGGGCGCGAGGAGCAGCAGCGCGCCGGTGGCCAGGACGGAGAGCAGGAAGCCGTAACTCCGGGCGAGCCAAGGGTCGTAGAGCACGAGAACCAGGACCGCGGCGGCGAGCGCGGGCACGAGGGAGCGGCGGCGTCCCGTACCGATGGCGAGCAGCGTGATCAGGCCGCAGGCGGCGGCCCGCAGCACGCTGGGGTCGGGGCGGCAGACGATGACGAAGGCGAGCGCCACCGAGCCGCCGACGAGGGCGGTGGTGCGCAGCGAGAGGCCCAGGAGCGGGGCCAGGCCGCGGCGTTCGGCCCGTACGGACAGGTGGGGCGGGCCGATGAGCAGCACGAGCAGGATGGTCAGGTTGCTGCCGGAGACGGCGAGCAGGTGGGTCAGGTCGGTGGCACGGAAGGCGTCGTCGAGGTCGGGCGGGACGCGCGAGGTGTCGCCGACCACCAGGCCCGGCAGGAGCGCGCGGGCATCGGGGGTCAGGTCGTCGGTGGCCGCGCGGAGGCCGGCCCGCAGATCACCGGCGAACCGTTGCAAGGCGTCGGGCGCCTGCACCACTTGAGGGCCGGGGCCGGCGGACACCCGTAGGACGGCGGCGACGCCTTCGGACGCCTGGAGGGGCGTACTGGCGCGGGCCGCGATACGGATGCGGGTCGACGGCAGGAGGCGCTGCCAGTCGGAGAGCCGCTTCGTGCGTTGTACGACCACCAGGACGGGAGTGCGGGTCTTGGTGACCGCGCCGTCCGCAGCGGTGACGCGGATCGCGTCCGCGGTGAACACGACCGAGGGAGGCGCCTGTTGAGCTCCGCGCACCCGTGGGCGGGTCAGCCGCGGGTCACCGGTCAGTGCCACCTCGGCCGTGACCGAGGCATGCCGGCGCGCCAGCTCGGGCAGCGGGCCACGCCGTACGTCCGCAGCGTGCAGACCGGCGGACGCGGCTCCGGCGACCGCACTCAGCAAGATCGCGGCGAGGGTGACCAGCGCTCCGGCGATCCGCCGGCCCGGACGGCGGACCGCGCCGAGCACCACGAGCGCGGCCAGCAGCAGGGCCACCGCACAAGCCACCGCCACCGAGTTGCCGGACCACCCCAGGGCCAGCGCCGCCGCGCCCCACGCCGCGAGCGCGGGCCCCACCAGACGAAGATCGACGCCTTGCTCCTCCTGGCGGGGATCGGCGGCACCGTACGGCGAGACCGCGGCGGCGTGGACGGCGGCACGGTCGGGAACGGCGGCACAGTCGGGGACGGCGGCACGGTCGGGGACAGCGGCCCAGTTGGGGACAGCGGCACGGTCGGGGACGGTCTCGTCGTCGGTGCCGGGCGGAGGCGGCTCGGCGCGGCCGGTGGTCATGGCTGGACCAGGGGGCGTAGGTCGGCGAAGCGGCGGTCGCCGATGCCGTTCACGTCGCGGAGCTGTTCCACGGAGGTGAAGCCGCCGTGTGCGGTGCGGTATTCGATGATGTGCCGGGCCAGGACGGGACCGACGCCGGGAAGTTGGTCGAGCTGTTCCGCGGTCGCGGCATTGAGACTGACGGGGGCGGCGCCGGCGCCCGTACCACCGGGTGCCCCGGCGCTGCCGGACGAGGCGCCGCCGCTCGCTCCGGCGCCGGAGGCCGAGCCGGTCCCGGCGCCTGCGGCCGTCCCGGAGGCCGCGCCCTGCCCTGCCGCTCCCGGCGCCGGTCCTGCACCCGGCGTGTCCACGGCGATCTGCTCGCCGTCGACCAGCAGCCGGGCCCGGTTCAGGCCGCGGGTGTTCGCGCCGTCCAGCACACCGCCCGCAGCCCGCAGGGCGTCGGCGACCCGCGACCCGGGCGGCAACCGGTGGATGCCGGGCCGGTGCACCTTTCCGACGACGTCGACCACCAGGAGCCGTGCCGCGGTGGGCGGTGGTACTCCACCCGGCGTCGGTGCCACCGCCTGCGACGGCGGGGCCGGAGCCGGGGTCGGGGCCGGGGTGGCATGCGCGACGGCCGGGGCTCGTACGGGCTCGGACCGGGCCGACCAGAAGTGGTGCACCGCGAGGGCCACCGCCGCCACGAGCACCACGACCAGGGCGAACAGCGCTTTCGGGTCGATCGCACATCTCGACTGCACCCACAGCGGCAGCCGTTCCCGCACGGAGAGGGCCAGACGGGCGACGCGACCAGGAGGTGGGGATGCGGTCTGCGGGTGCTCGTGGGGTGGGTCCGTTCGGAGATCCGGAGCGGGAGCTGGGGGCGGAGTTGATTCCGGGGCTGAAGCCGGGGCGGTACCTGGGGCGGGACTCGGGGCCGAAGCCAGTCCAGGGTCCGGGGCCGGTTCCAGGGTGGGCCCCGGGGCCGGAGCCGGGACAGCACCTAGGGCGGGGCCTGGAGCGGCGTCTCGGGTGGGGCCCGTAGCGGGATCTCGGGTAGGGCTGGCGGTGGATTCGTCGGCGGCAGTCGTCCGGCCGCGGTCCGCTTCCTCGACGACCGGCTCACGGCCGCCCACCTCGTCGTCCTCCCTCGCCGTACCGGTGGCTGCCCGCGGGCCCGACCGACGGCCCGGCCCCGGCGGGCCGCGGAACAGCGCCTCGGCCCGTGCCCGTATCGCCGTCGCGGTCTCCGCGCGCCGGGCCGACCGGCCCCGCACCGCCAGACGCGCCGCTCCCCTGCGGCGAGGCGGACGATCGGGCGGGGAGCCTGGACCAATCCCGGTCCCGAAGTCCGGGTCGGCCCCGGCGTCGGGATCAGAAGCAAGGCCGGGAACAGGCCCGGGGACGAGGCCGGGACCAAGGCCGGAATCGAGGCCAGGTGCGATGCCGGGACCACGGTGGGAACCGAGGTCCGGATCACGGTCGGAGCGAGAGATCGAGTCGTTACGGACGGTTGCGGAGAGTGATTGCTGCGTCATGCCAGCGACGTTAGGGACTTCGCGCCGATCTCGCCGCGGGCCGTCAAATCCCGGGGATAACCGGCCGGTTGTGGAAAACCGCGTCACCCGAGGGACCGTTTCGGCGCCCTCACCCCTGTGTGACCACTCCCCCGTGACGGCGCTCCGTACTCGCGCTTCGCCACAGTGCGCCACGGCGCATCGGCGCCTCGGGGCACCGGCACCTCGGGGCACCAGGGCACCGACACCGGCACCGGCACCGGCACCGGCACCGGCACCCGAGCCTCGGGGCACCGGGGCTCGGTGCTCCGACGCCCCAACGCATCAGCGCCCTGGCGGTCGGTTCACCCGCTCGTCCGCACGCCCACCTGTCCTCTCGCTCACCCGCTCGCCAGCCCACCAGCCCACCCGCTCGCCCGCCGCCCCTATCGCCGTGCCCCGTGCCCCGCCCCCGCTCTAACGCGGCGACACCACCGCCCCCAGCAGCCCCGGCCCCGTGTGTGCCCCGATCACCGCGCCGACCTCGCTCACGTGCAGTTCCGCCAGGCCGGGTACCCGCTCCCGTAGCCGTTCGGCCAGGGCGTCCGCCCGTTCGGCCGCCGCGAGGTGGTGTACGGCGATGTCCACCTGGCCCTCCCCCGCCCGCTCCACGGCGATCTCCTCCAGCCTGGCGATCGCCTTCGAGGCCGTACGGACCTTCTCCAGGAGGTCGATCCGGCCTTCGGCGAGCTGGAGCAGCGGCTTGACCGCGAGTGCCGAGCCGAGCAGCGCCTGCGCGGCCCCGATCCGGCCGCCTCGCCGCAGGTAGTCGAGGGTGTCCACGTAGAAGTAGGCGGACGTCTGTTCAGCGCGCTTCTCGGCCGCGGCGACCGCCTCGTCCAGGTTCCCCCCGGCCTCCGACGCCTCGGCCGCTGCCAGGGCGCAGAAGCCGAGCGCCATGGCGACCATGCCGGTGTCCACGACCCGTACCGGTACGGGGGCTTCCGCCGCCGCCAGCACCGCCGCGTCGTAGGTACCGGAGAACTCCGAGGACAGGTGCAGGGAAACGATGCTCTGCGCGCCTTCTCCGGCGATGTTCCGGTAGGTGGCGGCGAAGGCTTCGGGGCTGGGCCGTGACGTCGTCACATACCGGCGCTTCTGCAAGGCCTGGGCGACCGATCTCGCCGAGATCTCGGTCCCTTCCTCCAGGGCCTCGTCCCCGAGGACGACGGTGAGCGGTACCGCCGTGATCCGGTGCCGCTCCAGTGCCGCCCGCGGCAGGTAGGCCGTTGAATCGGTGACGATCGCGACATGGCGGGACATGACTGGGAGGTTATCCGGGGATGCCGGTGCCCGACAGTACGGGCCCTTTCATGATCCCTCAGGTTTGGCCAAGGGTTTGCCAAGAGTCTCGGGGCCGCGCCTCACCGACCGCCCCGCCGCACCCTCGACGGCCCCGCCATCGCCCCTCCACCGGCCTCTCCGGCGCAGGGCGCCCCCTGAATCAGGTGGTCCGCTCCTTACGCGGCGCCTTCTGCCACGGGTACGTGGGCTGCGTACGCGGATCACGGGCCGTGAGGGCGGGCGTCTCGTCCTCCGCGGGCTCCCACGACTTCCGACCCGCCGTGCTTCCGGCAGAACCGGCGGACGCGGCCGTACCGGAGGCCGCCGCACCGGACGCCGCCGCACCGGCCCCGCCTGCCGCGGTCCCCGGCGCTTCCCCGGACGCCTGGAGCCGGTCCTCCAGCGGCTCCTTCGCCCAGTGCCGCAGCGCCCCGGCCTCCATGTCGATCTGCTCGCCCAGCGTCGCCAGATCGTCGTCCGCGAACTGCCGGGCGCGGTCCCGGGCCGCCCACCGCAGCGACTCGGCGGAGTGCGTGATGCGCTCCAGCCGCTCCCGCAGCTCCGGCAGGCGGGACGCGACGCTGGCCCGGTCGGGCTCCCGCTCCAGCCGCTTCAGCTCGTCGTCGAGCTCGTGGCCGTGCGCGCTGAGCCGCTCGAAGAGGCCCAGGGCCTCGGACAGCGAGGCGTCCTCCGCTGCGCCGGCGTGCAGCACGTCCTGGGTGGCGCGCATCGACGTGCGCAGCGACAGCCGCAGCTGGGCCAGCTCACCGGCCACGCCGGGCTGGGCGAGCTGACGCGCCCTGAGCGTGGTGTCCTCGACCGTCCGGCGCGCCTGCGCCACGCCACGGTCCACGCCGCGCTTGGCCGCCTTGACGGCCTTGACCGTGACGAAGACACCGGCCGCGACGAACAGCAGGAAGAGGAGCCCGAAGATCGCGGCGACGGCTTCCATGGTTTCTCCTCGTCATGACGACGGCACGGTGGCTCGGGCGCCGGGGTCCCGGCTCTTCCACCGTAAACGCCGCGGGCAGGTCGGGGGTTCCCGTGGAACCCCCAACCTGCCCGTAGTGGTCATCCCTTAGCCCGTCCCCGGAGGGCCCCGGGCCGGGGATCAGCGCCTCACGCCGGAACGATGTTCACCAGCTTCGGCGCCCGCACGATCACCTTGCGGATGCCCGCGCCGCCCAGCGCCGCCACGACCGCCGGGTCCGCCAGCGCCGCCGCCTCCAGGTCCGCGTCCGTGATCGACGGCGAGACCTCCAGGCGCGCCTTGACCTTGCCCTTGACCTGGACGACGCAGGTCACGGTCTCGTCGACCACGTACGCCGGATCGGCGACCGGGAAGTCCTGGTGGACCACCGAGTCGGTGTGGCCCAGCTTGCGCCACAGTTCCTCGGCGATGTGCGGGGCCAGCGGCGCGACCAGCAGCACCAGGCGCTCGGCCACCGAGCGCGCGACCGGGCCGCCCGCCTTCGTCAGGTGGTTGTTCAGCTCCGTCACCTTGGCGATGGCGGTGTTGAAACGCAGGTTGGCCAGGTCCTGGCCGACACCGTCGATCGCCTTGTGCAGCGCGCGCAGCGTGTCCTCGTCCGGCTCGGTGTCGACGACGGTGGCCTCACCGGTCGCCTCGTCCACGACGTTGCGCCACAGGCGCTGCAGCAGGCGGTACTGGCCGACCACGGCGCGGGTGTCCCACGGCCGCGAGACGTCCAGCGGGCCCATCGCCATCTCGTACAGGCGCAGCGTGTCCGCGCCGTACTCCGCGCAGATCTCGTCCGGCGTGACGGCGTTCTTCAGGGACTTGCCCATCTTGCCCAGGACGCGGCTGACCTTCTCGCCCTGGTAGTAGTACCCGCCGTCGCGCTCCTCCACCTCGGCGGCCGGTACGGCGATGCCGCGGCTGTCCCGGTAGACGAACGCCTGGATCATGCCCTGGTTGTACAGCTTGTGGAACGGCTCCGAGGAGGCGATGTGCCCCAGGTCGTGCAGCACCTTGGACCAGAAGCGGGCGTACAGCAGGTGCAGCACGGCGTGCTCCTGGCCACCCACGTACAGGTCGACGCCACCGGTGGGCTGCCCCTCACGGGGGCCCATCCAGTACTGCTCGATCTCCGGGTCGACCAGCGCCGTGTCGTTGCGCGGGTCGGTGTAGCGCATCTCGTACCAGCAGGAACCGGCCCAGTTGGGCATGGTGTTGGTCTCGCGGCGGTACTTCTTCGGGCCGTCGCCCAGGTCCAGCTCCACGTTGACCCAGTCCTCGTTACGGGACAGCGGGGTCTCGGGCTGGGTGTCGGCGTCGTCCGGGTCGAAGGTGCGCGGCGAGTAGTCGTCGACCTCGGGCAGCTCCAGCGGCAGCATCGACTCGGGCAGCGCGTGGGCGACGCCGTCCTCGTCGTAGACGATCGGGAACGGCTCGCCCCAGTAGCGCTGCCGGCTGAACAGCCAGTCGCGCAGCCGGAAGTTGACGGTGCCCTCGCCGATGCCGTTGGCCGCCAGCCACTCGGTGATCCTGACCTTGGCGTCCGGGACGGTCAGGCCGTCCAGCGAGACGTCCGCGCCGGACGAGTTCACGATCTTCGCCTCGTACGAGTCGAAGGCGTCGTCCCAGGCGGCCGGGTCCTGGCCGCGGCCGTCCGACGGCTCCACCACGCAGCGCATCGGCAGCTCGAAGGCGCGTGCGAAGGCGAAGTCCCGGCTGTCGTGCGCCGGGACGGCCATGATCGCGCCGGTGCCGTAGCCCATCAGCACGTAGTCGGCGATGAAGACCGGGATGCGCTCGCCGCTGACCGGGTTGGTCGCGTACGCGCCGGTGAAGACGCCGGTCTTGTCCTTGGCGTCGGCCTGCCGCTCGACGTCCGACTTGGCCGCGGCCTGCTTGCGGTACGCGGCGACCGCCTCGGCCGGGGTGCCGTAGCCGCCGGTCCACACCTCATGGGTGCCCTCGGGCCAGGCGTCCGGGACGATCGAGCGCTCGCCGGAGACCAGCTCGTGCTCGGGCGCCAGCACCATGTAGGTGGCGCCGAACAGGGTGTCCTGGCGGGTGGTGAAGACGGTGACCTTGTCGTCGCCGACGGGGAAGTCCACACGCGCGCCCTCGGACCGGCCGATCCAGTTGCGCTGCTGCAGCTTGATGGCCTCCGGCCAGTCCAGCCCGTCCAGGTCCTCCAACAGGCGGTCCGCGTAGGCGGTGATGCGCATGTTCCACTGGCGCAGCTTGGCCTTGAAGACCGGGAAGTTGCCGCGCTCGGACCGGCCCTCGGCGGTGACCTCCTCGTTGGCCAGCACGGTGCCCAGACCGGGGCACCAGTTGACCGGCGCGTCCGAGGCGTACGCCAGGCGGTACTCGCCCAGCACCTCGGCGCGCTCGGCGGCGCTCAGCGCGCTCCACGGGCGCCCGTCCGGGGTCGCGCGCTCTCCCGCCTCGAACTGCGCCACCAGCTCACCGATGGGGCGCGCCTTCTTGGCGTCGGCGTCGTACCAGGCGTTGAAGATCTGGGTGAAGATCCACTGGGTCCACTTGTAGTAGGCCGGGTCGATCGTCTCGATCGACCGGCGCGGGTCGTGGCCCAGGCCCAGCCGGCGCAGCTGGCGCCGCATGTTGACGATGTTGGCCTCGGTGGAGACCCGCGGGTGCGTGCCGGTCTGCACGGCGTACTGCTCGGCGGGCAGGCCGAAGGCGTCGAAGCCCAGGGTGTGCAGCACGTTGTGGCCGGTCATCCGCAGGTGGCGGGCGTAGACGTCGGTCGCGATGAAGCCCAGCGGGTGGCCCACGTGCAGCCCCGCGCCCGAGGGGTACGGGAACATGTCCATGATGAACTTCTTGGGCTTGGCCACCAGCTCCGGGTCGCCCGCCAGCTCACCCTTGGGGTTCGGGGCCTCGTACGTCCCCTCCGCCTCCCAGAAGTCCTGCCAGCGCGCCTCGATGTCGGCGGCCAGCGCTGCCGTGTAGCGGTGCGGCGCTGCCACCTCGGCAGCCGGAGAAGTCTCGCTCATCGTCCTCAAAGCTCCATCGGTCGTCTCTGCCTGCGGCTACTGCGAAAAAGTGCGAATTTTTGCGGAAACAAAAAGACCCCTCGCACAGGAGGGGACGCCGCGCCGATGCCGACCGGAAGCTCACCGGTCGGTACTGATCAGCGCGGCCCGCTAAGCAGAAGGCGTACGGCACGCATGGCGCCAGGGTACCGCAGGGGGCGCCGGGCCCGCTTGGAGCACCTGGCGGTACGGCCGGGCGGGCAGGGGCCGGGGGGCTCGTGGAGCTTCCGGGGCTCCTGGGATTCGCAGGACTCAGGGAATGCGAGGGCCCCTGGGGCGCAGACGAGCTGGGGAGGGCCGGATCGGTCCCGGCCAGGCAGCCCACCCGGCCAGGCAGGCACAGATCACCCGAAGCGCCCCTCGAACAAACCCGACGACCGACGCTAGCAGCGCACCGTCCCGCATCGCCCCGCTTACCGAAAGTCCGTCTCCCAAGCCCCGTGCCCCCCTACTTTTCCCGCATGCGCCCCCACCGCAAGCGCCGTGCCGCCCGCGGCCCGCGCCTCCCCGGCTTACCCCGCCCCGGCTCGTCCGGGTTCCGTCTCCGTCCGGACGGCGGCCCGCTGTGGCCGCCCTTCGGCCGCCGCCCGGGCCCCCGGGGCGGCCCCGAAGCCGCCGCTCCACCGAGCGCGGCGACGGCCGTCCAGCGGCGCCCTCGCGCGCGCCGCCGCGCACTCGCCGCCGGAGCCGTTGCCGCCCTCGCGCTGCTCCTGCTCTCCGGCACCGACCCCCTGCGCGGCTTCCTCGACTTCACAGGCGGCGTGCTGGCCCTCGTCTCCCTCACGGCCGCCGTCGTCTGGGGGCTGGTCGCCGCGGGCCGCACGGTCCTGCTGCCGCGCAGCCGGCTGATCGCCCAGGGGGTGCACCGGGCCCTCGGCACCGCCGCGCTGGGATTCCTGGTCCTGCACATCGCGGTCAAGATCGCCGAAGGCCACGCCCACGCCCTGAACGCGCTGCTCCCGTTCACCGGGACGCCCGCCCCCGAAGCGGCCACGCTGATCGGCTTCGGCACCGCGGCCGGCTATCTGATGGTGCTGGCCGCCGCGACCGGCGCGCTGCGCAGCGCCTTCGCCGGCCGCGGGCGCGCCTCGGAACGCTGGCGGGCCCTGCACGCCTGCGCGTACCCGGCCTGGTGCCTGGCGCTCGTGCACGGCCTGAAGGCGGGCCGCAGCCCCTCGGGCTGGGTCACCACCGGGTACGCGCTGTGCCTGGTGGCCGTCGCCGCCGCCCTCCTGGCGCGCACCTTCCTCCCCCACGTACTACGGGTCCGCCTGCGCGCCCGTAGTACCGCCGCCCCGCCGGAGCGGACACCCCCGCAGGCCCCGCCCCCGCCCTACGGACGGCATGCCCTCCACCCCGCGCCCGCCTCGCACGGCCGGAGCCGCCCATGAGCGGCCCGCTGCCCGACGTCCCGCCGGTGTTCGCCCTCGGCCCGCCCCGGCTCACCGCGGGCCTCGACCAGGCCGAGCGGCTTGACCGCCGCGCCCACCTGCTCGTCCACGGCTCGCCGCCGTCACTGACCGCGGACCGGCTGGCCGAGCTGGCGGACGCCGTCGCGCTGCGTGGCCGCGGCGGCGCGGGCTTCCCGCTCGTACGGAAACTGACGGCGGTCGCCCACCACGCCCGGCGCTCCGGTGTCCGGCCCGCGGTCGTCGTCAACGGCTGCGAGGGTGAGCCGGCCTGCCGCAAGGACACCGTCCTGCTGTGCCGGGCACCCCACCTGGTCCTGGACGGCGCGCTGCTCGCCGCCGACGCGCTCGGCGCCCGCACACTGGTGGTCGGTGTGACCAAGGGCACGGCCGAGCGGTCGGTACGTGCCGCGCTGGCCGAGCGCGGGCTGCGGGACCGCAGGCGCGGGCGGTCGCTGCGCGCCCGGCTCGTGCGGGCACCGGAACGGCTGGTCTCCGGTGAGGCGTCCGCGCTGATCCGGGCCGCGGAGGGCGGCCCGGCGCTGCCGCCGGGGCGGCGTGTGCGGGCCGCTGAGTCCGGGCTCGGCGGCGTGCCGACCCTCTTCTCCAACGCGGAGACGTTCGCGCAACTCGCCGTCGCGGCCCGGCTGGGCGCACACCGGTACGCCTCGACGGGCGCACCCGCAGAACCCGGCACCCTGCTCCTGACCGTGTCCGGCGCGGTGCCCTCCCCCACCGTCGTCGAGACGCCGAGCGGGGTGCCGCTCTCGTACGTCCTCCAGATGTGCGCCGCCGATCCGGCCCCCGGCGGCGTCCTGGTGGGCGGCTACCACGGCGCCTGGCTGGACGCCGCTACCGCCTACGGAACGGTCGTCACCCGCGAAGCGCTCGCGGCCGGCGGCGGAGCGCTTGGCGCGGGCGCGGTGCTGCCGGTGCCCGCCGACACCTGCCCGCTGGGCGAGACCTTGCACGTAGCGCGCTGGCTGGCGGCCGAGTCGGCGGGCCAGTGCGGGCCCTGCCGACTGGGCCTGCCCGCGCTGGCCGGGGCCCTGGCGAACACGCTGGCAGGTGGCGGCCAGGAGGCACTGGATGCGGTAGGGAACGCCGCGCAGACCGTGCACGGGCGCGGCGCGTGCAAACACCCCGACGGCGCCGCCCGGTTCGTGCTCTCCGCGCTGGCCGCCTTTCCGGAGGATCTCGCCGCGCACGTCCTCGGCGGCGGATGCGGCCGGGAGACCATCGGCGTACTGCCCCTGCCGGCAACGGAACCGGCGGTCGCGGCCGACGGTGTGCGGACCGGAACCGGGGACCCGGCGTCCGCCGCGGGTCGGCTGGCGGTGGACTGGACCCTGTGTGAGGGCCACGGACTGTGCGCGAAGCTGCTGCCCGAAGCCGTACGCCTCGACCCGGACGGCTACCCGCTGATCACGGACACCGCCCTCCCGGCCCGCCTCCACCCGCACGCCCAGCGCGCCGTCCGCCGCTGCCCCGCCCTCGCCCTGCGCCTGGAAAAGACCTGAGCCGACCGGACCGCGCCCAACGCCCGGCTTCCGGACGGCCACTGACCGCCCGGAAGCGGAAGGCCGCGCCGATGCGGACCACCGGGAACGGGCTGCCGCAAACGAAAGATCCCGCCCGGTCGATGCGACCGGGCGGGATCTTCTGGACGCTGTGAGCTGACTCACCAGCCATCCTGCTGTGGAGCTAAGGAGAATTGAACTCCTGACCTCCTGCATGCCATGCAGGCGCTCTACCAACTGAGCTATAGCCCCTTGCCTTGTCCGCTGCGGCTCTCCTTCGGTTTCCTTCCGGCTCCCCGCTGCGGCATCGCCTACATTACACGGCTCTCCCCGCCTTCTGCCAAATCGATTGCGGGCGGCCCCCTGGGAAGGGGGCGATGTACTGTCGGCGAGCCGTGCCCGATTCGTCCTGGGGAGCTGTACGCCGTGTCCGCGCTGGAGCTGGAACAGTCCGCTGCACCGGGCGGTCCCGCCCCGCTGAGGAGCTTCGTCCGCCGCCGCCCGCTGCTGGTGGCGGCCGTGGGCTGCCTGCTCTCCTTCACCGCCTTCTGGATCGTGCAGCGGCTGGCGCACGTGACGATGATCGACCTGATGGTCTACCGCGCCGAGGGCTGGACCGCCCGCAACGGCGAGGACCTCTACGACATGGTCGCGACCTCCGCGAACCTGCCCAACACCTACCCGCCCTTCGCGGCGCTCCTGTTCACGCCGCTGACGCTGGTCGGCGTACCGGAGATGCGCACCCTCGCCACCCTCGGCAACCTCCTGCTGCTGGTCGCGGTCGTGCATCTCGGCCTCCGGCTCGCCGGCCGCCCCAAGCGCGTACCGCCGCTAGCCGCGGCGCTCGCCGTGTCCGCGCTGCTGGTCTGGTGCGAGCCGGTGTGGACGACGCTGCGCTACGGACAGATCAACCTGCTGCTGGCCGTGCTGGTGCTATGGGACCTGACACGCAAGGACGCCAACCGGTGGGCCGGTGTCGGCATCGGACTGGCGGCGGGCATCAAGCTCACCCCGGCCCTGTTCGCCGTCTTCCTCGCGCTGGCCGGGCTGGTACGGGCGGGGCAGCGGCTGCGCGCGGGAGCGGGCCCGCGCGGCGCGTGGAACCCCTGGCTGCGGCAGGCCGTCGTGGCCTGCCTCACCTTCCTGGGCACCGCACTGCTGTCCGCGCTCGTCCTGCCGCACGACTCCCGGCGCTTCTGGACGGAGATCATCTTCGCCGCCGACCGGGTCGGCGAGGTGGAGATCACCGCCAACCAGTCACTGCGCGGCGCGCTGGCCCGGCTGCTGCACACCCACGACCCGGGCCTGTGGTGGCCGGCGGCCGCGGCCGCCGTCGCCGTTCTCGGGCTGGCCGTCGCGGTCGTGGCGCTGCTGCACGGCCGCCGGGCCTGGGCGGCCGTCGCCTGCGCGGTGACCGCCCTGCTGGTCAGCCCGGTCTCCTGGTCGCACCACTGGGTGTGGGGCGTGCCGATGCTGATCCTGCTCGGCTCGGAGGCCATCGGCCGCGGCGGCTTCGGCAGCCGCAGCGGGAAGCGGTGGTGGGCGGGGACGCTCGCGATGGGCCTCCTCTTCTGTTCGTACGCGCTCTGGTTCGTGCCGCACCGCTACCACCACCATGAGGAACTCCACCAGAACGGCGGCCAGATGCTGCTGTCCGGGATCTACCCGATCGCCGGGCTGCTCTTCCTGGCCCTGACCGCCGTACTGCTGCGGCGGGACCACGCGGAAAGGGACGCGGTCCGGTAGGACGCCGGGGACACGTCGCGGACCGGTAGAGCTCCGGACACCGCCGCTCGGGGCGGCTCGGCGCCCGAACCGCCGCACCGGCCCGCGCGCCTCAGTGGTCGCCGTGGTCGTGCCCGCCCGGCGGGTGGTGGTGGAACTTCAGCACCTCGCGCGGCATGACGACGAACGGGCGCATCATCCCCATGTCCTCGTGCTCCAGGATGTGGCAGTGGTACATGAACCGGCCCGTGGCGCCCTGGAAGCGGCCGACCACGTCCACCAGCTCGCCCGGCGCGACCTGTATGACGTCCTTCCACCCCTGCTCGCCGGGCGGTATCGGCTCCGGGCCGCCGTATTCGAGCGGGGCGCGGGTGCCGCCCACATCGCGGTCGTACGGGGTGTCCGGGTCGGCCGGGTAGCGATGGCGGCCCAGCACCTGGAAGTCGACGAGGTGGAGGTGCATCGGGTGGGCGATGCCGCCCAGGTTCAAAAAGCTCCACTGCTCCCAGTCACCGTGCCGGACCAGGTGGCCGAGCGCGTCGTCGAACATCCGGGCCGCACGGCGGTAGGTGCGGACCTCGCCGTCCGCGCCGCGGAGCTGGACGACGCCCTCGGTGGGGAACCGGCCGCCCGGATCGGGGATCTGCCGCATCTCCCACATCTCCGGGTGGTAATTGCCGACCGCGCCGGGCGGGGTGAGGACGATCAGACGGTGCCGGCTGACGGGTGCCGTGGCGTGGGTGAGCCGTTCGAAGGACGGGGAGATCACCTGCGGCAGCACGAACGGGTCACGCACCTGCGCCGTGCCCACCCGGAACTGCAGCACGTCCGGATACGCCACCTCGGGCGCCGCGCTGACCAGCCGGAGCGTACGGCCGCGCAGCCGGCCGAAGTCGACGAGCAGGTCCAGCCGCTCGGCGGGCGCGGCGGACAGCCCTTCGTCCGCCGGGACCGGGCGCGGCAGCAGCCCGCCGTCCGAGCCGATCTGCCACATCGCGCCCGTCACCGGCATCCCGGTCGCGTCGTCGACCAGCCGGAGCCGGAAGGTGCGGCTGTTCGCCGCGTTCAGCACCCGGAAGCGGTACCAGCAGGCCGCGACGTCGGCGTACGGCCAGATCACCCCGTTGACGAGGGTGTACGGTCCGATGAAGGGCTGGGTGACGTTCCTGCCCTCCCTGTCCTGGCGCCCGATCAGCGTCTTGTGGAGCAGACGGCCCGTCAGGCGGCCGTCGGCGTCCGTGTCGAGGTTGCGGTCCTGGATGACGAGCGGTATCTCCCGCTTGCCGGAGGGCAGGTGGAGCATGTCCTCCTCGTCGTCCCGGACCAGGTACATCCCCGTCAGGCCCGCGAAGACGTTCCACCGCGTGATGTCCATGGCGTGGTCGTGGTACCACCAGGCGGTCGCGCGGTGGTCGTTGGGATACTCCGCGAGCTGGGTGTCGCCGGGCGGGACGGCGTTCTCCGACCAGCCGTCGTTGCCGCCGCCGGTCACCGCGCCGTGCAGATGCGTGACCGTCCATGGCGGGAGGCCGGCGACACCGGTCAGGAGGGTGCCTTCCCCACGGCCCGGCTCATTGGTCGGCGGCGGCGCACCGGCGATCTGCTTCGCCTCGAAGGCCGTCACCGGATACGGGCCGGTGAGGCGGTTGTTCCAGTGGACGCGCAGCCGCCGGCCGCGGCGCACCTCGATCGTCGGGCCCGGATAGTGGCCCGCGTACGCCCACACCTTGGTCGGCGGCAGTTCGGAGTGCAGCCGCACCCAGGTGGCGGTCAGGTCGATGTCGATGCCGCGCAGCGCCTCCTTGCGGCCCGGCCGCAGGACGGGCGGGACGCGCAGCGCGTCGACGAAGGGTGTCAGCCCGGCCATGGCCGACCGCTTCCGCGCGGCCCGGGGCGGTTGCCCCGGCCGTTCCTGGACAGGATGGATCGTCATGTCGCTCATGACACGACCCCCGTAACGCTTCCCCCGTGCCGCCGGCCGTCTCCGGCGGCAGCTTCGCACCGCACAACGAACCGGTGTTCGCGCGGAGTTCCGCCTTCAGCGGGGAAATTCGCACGCTTGCCGCACCAAGGGTTCATCCAGCAGGTACGGCGACATCCACGGCCAAAGCTGGGGAGCCGTCAGGAACCGTGCGGAGCGGGGGACCTGGCAGCCCGGCGGCCCCGGGCCACCAAGGGTCGCCGGGCCTCCTCAAGCCGTCGCGAGCCCCCGGAGCCGTCCTAGGCCGTCGCGAACGAGTAGAAACGCTTCAGCGTGCAGTGCTCGTCCAGCAGCCGCCCGTAGATCGGCTCCCCGTCCAGCTCGCGGTACGTCTCGATGGGGTCGCCTTTTATGACCAGGGCCCGCGCGCACTCCTCGCACCAGTACTGGTAGTCGGCGTTGACCGGCTCCATGTCCCGGACGATCGGCGTGCCGCTGCCGCACCAGTCGCATTTCCTGCTGTGAGCGCCCATCCGTCAGCTCCAGCTGTGGCCGCAGGCCGTACACACGAACGAGATGCCGCCGTTGTCCCCGAGCACCTGGGCCACGTGGGGCGAGCCGCAGGAGGGGCACTGGAGCACGGCGCCGGCCGTGCCGTGCGGGCCGTCGACGGGGCGGGTGAGGCGGCTGGGGCGGGGCGCGGTCTCCGGCAGCGGGCCGGGACCCTGCGCCGTGGCCGCGGCGTGCGGGTCTTCGACCTCCTCCATGATGCTCGTGGGCATCGTGTTCTCTCCTCCCCTGCCGGCGCCGTCCGAATTCTGCCACGGACCGCCGACCGGGTCAGTCCCGCCGCCGCCCCGGCTTCCTGCGGCACACCGCCGTGACCGGGCGCCCGGGTACGCAATGATCCCGCCTCCCAGAGCGGGAGACGGGATCATCCGAGGTGTGGAGCTAAGGAGAATTGAACTCCTGACCTCCTGCATGCCATGCAGGCGCTCTACCAACTGAGCTATAGCCCCGGGTCTTGTTCCGCTCCTCCGGGGTTTTTCCCCGGCGGCGCCGCGAACAAGAAGAACTTTAGCCTGCGACCTGCCCAGATGTGAAATCCGGGTCCTCCGGGCCACCGGCGGAGCGGTCCGCGGGGCCGCGCGGCGGCCCGCCGGACCCGCTCAGGCGTCGTCGCCGAGCACCGGCTCCGGCAGCGTGCCGGCGTTGTGCTCCAGCAGACGCCAGCCGCGGGCGCCCTCCCCGAGCACGGACCAGCAGCAGTTCGACAGGCCGCCCAGCCCCTCCCAGTGGTGGGACTCCAGGCCCAGCAGCCGCCCGATCGTCGTGCGGATCGTGCCGCCGTGGCTGACCACGACCAGGGTGCCGTCGTCCGGCAGCTTGTCCGCGTTGCGCTCCACGACGGGGGCCGCGCGGTCGGCCACCTCGGTCTCCAGTTCGCCGCCGCCGCGCCGTACGGGCTCGCCGCGCTTCCACGCCGCGTACTGCTCGCCGTACCGCGCCACGATCTCCTCGTGGGTCAACCCCTGCCAGGAGCCCGCGTACGTCTCGCGCAGCGCTTCGTCGTACGCCACCTCCAGGCCGGTGACGGCCGCCAGCTCACCCGCCGTGGCGGCGGCCCGGCGCAGGTCGGAGGCGATGATCGCGTCCGGCTTGAGGGCGGCGAGCAGCCGGGCGGCGCGGCGCGCCTGCGCCAGGCCCTCCTCGGTCAGCTCGATGTCGGTGGTGCCCTGGAAGCGGCGCTCCAGGTTCCACGCCGTCTGGCCGTGGCGCCACAGGACTATGCGGCGGCCCCGGCCGCCCTTGGTGCCGTTCAGCTCAGCTCTCCGTCCTGCTCGGCCGCCGTGGCCTCGGCGTGCGCCGCGGCCTTGCCGCGGGTGGCCTTGGCCTCCTCGGGGAGGTCCAGCTCGGGGCAGTCCTTCCAGAGGCGCTCAAGGGCGTAGAAGACGCGCTCTTCGCTGTGCTGGACGTGGACGACGATGTCCACGTAGTCGAGCAGCACCCAGCGGGCCTCGCGGTCGCCCTCGCGGCGCACCGGCTTGGCGCCCAGGTCCTTGTTCAGCCGCTCCTCGATCTCGTCGACGATCGACTTGACCTGACGGTCGTTGGGGGCCGAGGCCAGCAGGAAGGCGTCGGTGATCGAGAGCACGTCGCTGACGTCGTACGCGATGATGTCGTGCGCGAGCTTGTCGGCGGCCGCCTGCGCGGCGGCCTGGATGAGCTCGATGGAGCGGTCGGTGGCGGTCACAATCCAGCTTTCGGGATCGGTGGTCAGGTACCCACCAAGGGTCTCACGGACCGCCGACACTCCCGGCGGACCGCACGGGCGGGGCGCCGTGGGGCCGCCCGGCCACGCGGGACGGCCGGGCGGCCGGGGAGCGGCCGGGACCGGCCCGTACCGCCCCCTCCGGCCCCTCAGCCCTTGTAGTCCTGCCCCAGGACCACCGTCACGTCCGCGTTCGAGGCGGCCTTGCCCTGCTTGACCGCGCCGGCCGGCAGGCCGAGCGTCTTGGCGGCCTCCTCGGCCTTCGCCTTCTGGGCGGCGTCCCCGTACGTCACCTCGGAGGCGGGCCGGGCCGCGCCGGCGGTGCCGCCGTCGACGAACGAGTAGCCGCCGTTGACCAGGGCGATCCGCGCCTTGTCGGTCGCCTCCTTCTTGCCGGTGGCGTTCTGGACGCTGATCCGCGCGGTGGCGCCGGGGTCGGTCTTCTTGACCGTGCCGCCGAGCACCTCCTTGACCACGCTGTCGGCCGCCTGCGGGCTGAGCGTGCCGTCCGGCTGCACCGGCAGCAGAGCGGTCCCGTAGGCGCCGCTCTTGGCCAGCTCGGCGCGCTGGGCGAGCGAGCTGCCGAGCTGCGCCTCGGTGAGCGGCGGGTCCAGGACCTGGAGGAGCGACTTCACGGTGGCGGTGGCGCCGTCGGCGTCGCTGGAGACCTTCTTCAGGGTGGCCTGCATCACCTGCCCGAAGCGCTCCAGCTGCTTGGTCTGCGGCTCTCCGGGCGCCTGGTAGGTGGCGTACGCGACGGCCGCCTGGCCGTTCAGCTCCTGCCCCTTGCCCTGCTTGACCAGGGGGCTGTCGCCCTTCTTGGCGCCGGGGACGGTGGCGTCGGCGTCCAGCGTGATGCCTCCGGTCGTCTCGACCAGGTTCTCCAGGTACGGGGTGTCCAGCCGCCAGCTGGCCTTGATGTCGGCGCCGAAGAGGGTGTTCAGCGCCTCCCGGGTGGGGTCGATGCCCTCGTCCTTGACGGACTTGGCCAGGGTCGTGGACCCGCCGTCGTCGGTGGTGACCGCGAGGTTGTTGGGCAGCAGGACGGTGGTGCCCTTGTGGGTGCTCTCGTTGTCCACCAGGAGCGCGGTGGTGCTGTTGCCCTTGGGGTCCTTCAGGTGCACGACGAGCACGTCGCGTTTCTGCCCGGCGGCCCCGCCCTCCTTGCCCGCCGCGGCGCCCGAGAGGCCGGGCAGCTTGCCCGCCCACCACAGGTAGCCGACGCCGCCGAGCAGCAGCAGGACCAGCAGCACGATCAGCATGACCTTGCGGCTGCGGCCGCGCCGCTTGGCCTCCTCGCGCCGCTCGGTACGGCTCTCGGTGAACTTGAGCCAGTCGATGACGTCTTCCGACTCCTCGGCCGGCTCCTCGATGAACGAGAACTGCTCGGTGCGGTAGTCCGGGCCGGGGGCGTCTCCGGAGTCCGGGGACGCCGTCCGGTCCGTGGTGCCCCCCGTCCGGCCGTGCGACGGCTCGGCGCCGGTCTCCTGGACGGGCTGTCCGTACGGCTGGTGCTCCGGCTCCTGGTAGGAGACCTGCTCGTACGAGGGCTGCGCCGACTGCTGCGGGATCCACCCCTGCTGCTGTTGCTGCTGGTGCGGCATCTGCTGCTGGGGCTGAGGGGGCTGCTGGTGGCCGTACGGGTCGTACTGCCGGCCGTACTGCTCCTGCTGGGGCGCCTGGGGTGCCTGCGGGTGGCCGTACGGGTCATAGCCGTAGCCCTGGTGCCCGGCGTCGGGCCCGCCCGCCTCCTGCCGGCCCGGGATCTGCGCCCCGGCGGCGTCCGGCTGACCGCCGTGCTGGGCCCCGTACGGGTCGTAGGGGGCCTGGCCCGCGTACGGGTCGTAGGCCACCGGCTGCCCGTACTGGTCGTACGTGACCTGCTGCGGCGCCTCCTGGTAGACCGGCCGCCCGTAGGCGTCGTAGGCGTACCCCTGCTGCCCCTGCGGCTCCTGGGCATACGGGTCGTGCGGCACGTACGGGTCCTGTCGGTCGTTCACCGGTGCCCCTTTCCGTGAGCCCCGTCGGCGGTCGTCGTGGGCGGCCGTCGTCAGCGGATGTCAGCGGCCGACGTGGCCGGCCGGGTCCTCGCGGTACAGCTCGCGCTTGTCGATGTAGCGCACGACGCCGTCCGGCACCAGGTACCACACCGGCTCCCCCTGGGCGACGCGCGCCCGGCAGTCGGTCGAGGAGATGGCCAGGGCCGGTACCTCGACCAGGGACACCGCTCCTTCCGGGAGCCCGGGGTCGGCGAGTATGTGCCCGGGCCTGGTCACCCCGATGAAGTGGGCGAGCGAGAACAGCTCCGGCGCGTCGTGCCAGGTCAGGATCTGGCCGAGCGCGTCGGCGCCGGTGATGAAGAAGAGGTCCGCGTCACGGTGCAGGTCGTGCAGCTCCCGCAGCGTGTCGATGGTGTACGTCTTGCCGCCGCGGTCGATGTCGATACGGCTCACGGAGAACTGCGGGTTGGACGCGGTCGCGATGACCGTCATCAGATACCGGTCCTCGGCCGGGGAGACCGTCTTGTGGCTCTTCTGCCACGGCTGCCCGGTCGGCACGAAGATGACCTCGTCGAGGTGGAACTGGCTGGCCACCTCGCTGGCGGCGACCAGGTGTCCGTGATGGATCGGGTCGAAGGTTCCGCCCATCACTCCGAGCCGCCGCTTCACGGGCCCTGTCTGCTCTTCCATGCGTGCAGACCCTACTGGGCGCTGCGCGGTGCCGGGGTCCGGGTGCCCGCCCTCAGCGGTCCCGGTTGAAGCGGGTGGTGATCCACAGCAGGAGAAGCAGGACAATCAGGGCGCCGCCGCCCGTGACGAAGGGGCTCAGGCTCTCGTGGTTGCCGCCCTCGTGACCGCCTTCGGCGAGGGTGACCAGGTGCTGTGCGGTGGTGTGCAGGCTCATCGTCGGCTAGGCCAATCCGGGATGGGTTCGGACAGAGACTTCCGCCACATCGTATGCGCGGGCCCGTCCGCGTCTCACGCCGACTCCGCCGGGAGGGCGCTCGCACGCCCGTGCGCGGGGGTGTGCGCCGGGTCCGGCACGGGCCGGTACCGGGCCGGCGAACGGGTGGCCGGGCGGAACGGCGCGGGATCAGCGGCGCTCGTCGTCGCTGCCGCCGCTGCCGTCCTTGCCGTAGTTGCGCAGCAGGACCCAGGCGAGGAAGACCGCGCCGAGCACGCCGACGATCAGGACGGTGCGCAGGACCCAGCCCGGTCCGTCGTTCTTCGAGGTCTCCGCCGCGGCGGCGAGCAGCACGCTCGTGTTCGGCATGACTGAAGCGCTCCCTTTGTACGGGCATATGGGCATCCGCGCGCCCTGGTGCGCTCGCCAGCGTACGCCTGGGCATCCAAATGGCTGTCAGCGGCGTCCTCTAGTCTGAATCACACGCAGTCGAACAGGGGGAGGCCCCAATGACGGAGAGCCCAGGCGGCAGCGAGCGCGTACCGGGCCGGGACCGCAGGCGGTTCCCGGGGATCTCGTCCCGCGCCTACGAGCACCCGGCGGACCGCTCCGCGCTCGTGGCGCTGCGCAAGCTGAGCGGGTTCGACACCGTCTTCAAGACGCTCAGCGGCCTGTTGCCGGAGCGCAGCCTGCGGCTGCTGTTCCTGTCGGACTCGGTGCGGGTGGGCGACCAGCAGTTCGCCCACCTCAACGACATGCTGCGGGACGCCTGTTACATCCTGGACCTGGAGAAGGTCCCGCCGATGTACGTGAACCAGGACCCCCAGCCGAACGCGATGTGCATCGGCCTGGACGAGCCCATCATCGTCCTGACCACCGGCCTGGTCGAGCTGCTCGACGAGGAGGAGATGCGCGCGGTCATCGGCCACGAGGTCGGCCACGCGCTGTCCGGTCACGCGGTGTACCGCACCATCCTGCTGTTCCTGACCAACCTCGCCCTCAAGATCGCCTGGATTCCGCTGGGCAATGTCGCGGTGATGGCGATCGTGACGGCGCTGCGCGAGTGGTTCCGCAAGTCGGAGCTGTCGGCGGACCGCGCCGGGCTGCTGGTCGGGCAGGACCTGCAGGCGTCCATGCGCGGCCTGATGAAGCTGGCCGGCGGCAACCACCTCCACGAGATGAACGTGGACGCCTTCCTCAAGCAGGCCGAGGAGTACGAGGCCGGCGGCGACCTGCGCGACTCCGTCCTGAAGGTGCTGAACATGCTGCCCCGCAGCCACCCCTTCACCACCGTGCGCGCGGCCGAGCTGAAGAAGTGGTCGGCCAGCCGGGACTACCAGCGCATCATGGACGGCCACTACCCGCGCAAGGACGAGGACAAGGACACCTCGGTCTCCGACTCCTTCCGGGAGTCCGCCGCGCACTACGCGGAGTCGGTGCGCACGAGCAAGGACCCGCTGATGGGCCTGGTCCGCGACATAGCCGGCGGCGCCGGCGACCTGGGCGGCAAGCTGCGGGACACGGTCTTCCGCGGCGGCTCCCGTCCCGGCGGTGCGAACGGTCCGGACGACGCTAACGGGCCGCAGGGGTCCGGCTCGTCCGGGGCGTAGCCGCCAGCTTCCCGCACAGCCCCGTGTTCGGCCGGCCGCGGGCGTACGGGTCGGTGCCCTCCGGCCCGGTGTCCGCGGCGCGCTGCCCCGCGAGCAGCGGGTGCAGTGCGCCCGCCGCGTCGGCGGAGCAGGACATCGGCCCCGCCTGGAGGTTGCTCTCCAGCACCTCCAGGCGGTGGTCGCCCAGATCGTCGCGTCCGACGCGGAAGCGCAGTTCGCGGCGGACGGTGAACAGCGAGGCGGCGGCGGCCCGTTGCTCCGCGGTGCCCTTGGCGTCGGCCGGGCGCAGCGCGTAGGCGAAGGTGAAGTCGGCGCTGATCTCCAGTGCGTCGGCGCCGACCTCGGTGGCCGAAAGGGTGCCGCTGACGCGGACGTTCGGATCGGCCAGTTCGACCTGCGCCGGGTCGAAGCGCAGCAGCCAGCCGGTGGCCGCGTGCCGTCCGTCGTCGGCCGGATGCGCCAGGCTCCGGTCGAACTGGTCGAGTTGGCCGGGTTCGAGCAGCAGCCCCACCGGCCGTACGGACCCGCCCGTCAAGGTGGCCGGGTCGATCGAGGAGCGCACGAGATAGTCCTTGACGATGGACAGGGCGGAGACGACCTGGCCCTCGGAGAAGTGCTCGGTGCGGCCGACGGCGGGCAGGTTGATCCCCGCCGCGCCGATCCGGAACTGCGCCGCCGGGCTGGCGGCGAAGAGGTCCGCCGGTTTCCCGCCCGGGACGGCACCGGTCGGCGCCAGCGGCACGACCGTGGACCGCAGCGGCTCCGCCGCCATCGGCTCGGGGGGCCGGTACGGATGCCGGATGCCCATGTAGATCGCGGTGCTGAAGGCGATGACGATCAGCAGGGCGAGGAGCACGGCCTGCCGGGCGCCGCCGAGCCGGGCCCAGGCGTGCCGGGTGCGGACGGCCCGTGCGTGCTCCCCCATGCGCTCCTGTGCCGAGTACTCCTGAAGGCGTGCAGCCCGTACAAACGATTCGTCGAAGACGACGGATCGGTATTCGTCCTCTCCGCCTCCCGCGGCGCCCTCGGGGGTCCCTTCGGGAGGGTCACCAGCACCGGCCATACAACAAGAGTAGGTCCGGGGAGCCGTCGGTAAACGCGCTGGTACGGGACAAGTTCGGCGGGCGGTGTCGGAGCAGCGCCCCCCGGTTGCGGCGTGCCGGAGGAGCTGCCCCGGGGCACCGGGTGCCCTCAGTGTGCACGCGGCGTGGCCGGCGCGGGCGGCGGCTCCGACGCGGCCGAGGCGGACGCCGAGGGCGGGACGCCGGACCGGGCGGGCGGCGCGCCGTCCACACCGCTGGTCGCGGGCGGAGGCGCCGGATTCTGGGTGCGCCCCCCGGAGGCGCCGCGGAAGACCGCGGAGAAGGCCAGCGCGACCAGCCCGATGCCCATGATCAAGGCGAGTACCCAGGCCACCGGCCGGTGCCAGCGGACGCTGGAGCGGTACGGGCGCAGCGCCCCGCCGTAAGGTCCGTACGGGCCATACGGGCCGTACGCATCCGGGTCCGCGTCGGCGGAGCCGCGCCAGTGCCGGCGGCCCGGGGAGCGGGGCCGGCCGTCCGGTGCGTCCGGGTCGTCGGCGTCCGGGTCGGCGCCGTACCCCGGGCCGCCGCGGGCCGCGTCGGCCTCGGCGCGCGCCCGGGCGGCGGCCAGCATCCGCTCCACCGCGGTGGGTTCGTGGAAGCGCGCGGACCGCACGAAGTCCTCGTCGAGGACCACGGAGGCGAAGTCCTCGTCCGCTGCCCCGTGGCTCGGGTGACTGTGCTCGTCGGGCTCCTCGCCGTCCGGGAACGGCTTGCCCCCCACGTCGTCCGGCACCCGTCCAGACTAGCCCCGGCCGGCCGGTTGTGGGCAGGGAGGACGGGAATTGGGCCGCGCTCCCCGCCCGGGCCGTCAGCGGGTGTGGCCGTCCCCCGTGACGATGTACTTCGTCGAGGTCAGCTCCGGCAGCCCCATCGGCCCGCGGGCGTGCAGCTTCTGCGTCGAGATGCCGATCTCGGCGCCGAACCCGAACTGGCTGCCGTCCGTGAAGCGGGTGGACGCGTTGACCGCGACCGTCGTCGAGTCCACGAGCTGCGTGAAGCGGCGGGCCGCCGCCTGCGAGGTGGTGACGATCGCCTCGGTGTGCCCGGAGGACCAGCGCCGGATGTGCGCCACCGCCGCGTCCAGGTCCTGCACGACGGCCGCGGCGATGTCGTACGAGAGGTACTCGGCCGCCCAGTCCTCGTCCGTGGCGGGCGCGACCAGCCCCGGACCGGCCTGCTGCCAGGCCGTGTCGCCGTGCACGACCACCCCGGCCTGGGTCAGCGCCTCCAGCGCCCGGGGCAGGAACGCCTCGGCGATCCCGGCGTGCACCAGGACTGTCTCGGCGGCGTTGCACACGCTCGGCCGCTGCGCCTTGGCGTTGATCAGGATGTCCAGCGCCATGTCGAGGTCGGCGTGCTCGTCGACGTAGACGTGGCAGTTGCCGGTGCCGGTCTCGATCACCGGGACCGTGGACTCCTCCACGACCGTACGGATCAGCGAGGCGCCGCCGCGCGGGATCAGCACGTCGACCAGCCCGCGGGCCCGCATCAGCTCGCGCACCGAGTCCCGGCTCTCCCCCGGCACCAGCTGCACCACGTCGGCGGGCAGCCCGACGCTCGCCACCGCGTCCCGCAGCACCTCGACGAGCGCGGTGTTCGAGGCGTAGGCGGAGGACGAGCCGCGCAGCAGCACCGCGTTGCCCGCCTTCAGGCACAGCGCGGCGGCGTCCACGGTCACGTTCGGCCGGGCCTCGTAGATGATCCCGACGACCCCCAGCGGGACCCGCACCTGCCGCAGGTCCAGGCCGTTGGGCAGCGTGGAGCCGCGCACCACCTCGCCCACCGGGTCGGGCAGCGCCACCACGTCGCGGACGTCGGCGGCCATCGCGGTGACCCGCTCCGGGGTCAGGGTGAGCCGGTCCACCAGGGACTCGCCGGTGCCCGCGGCCCGGGCCTTGGCGACGTCCCCGGCGTTGGCGGCGACGATCTCCTCCGTACGGGCCACCAGCGCGTCGGCGATGGCGAGCAGCGCGCCGTCGCGCGCGGTGCGCGGCTGCGGCGCCAGGACGGCCGCCGCTTCCTTGGCGCGCCGGGCGGTCTCAATGACGGGTGAGGAGTGCGCTGATTCGCTGGTCATGCCGGAAAGCCTAGCCCGGCGGCGGACCACCGCCCCGCCGTGTTCCACTGGGCAAGACGCCGCGGTCCGCCGGGCCGTCAGTACGGATGGACCCCCATGCGGGCCGCGGGCGGCGGCCCGTACCCCTCGGCGACCCGCTGGTGGTAGGTCTCCCGGTCGATGACCTCCAGACCGACGATCTCCCACGGCGGCAGCCCGGCCGAGGAGCGGTGCTCGCCCCACAGCCGCAGGGCGACCGCAGCCGCGTCGTGCAGGTCGCGGGCCTCTTCCCAGTAGCGGATCTCCGCATGGTCGCTCGCGTAGCGGCTGGTCAGCAGGAAGGGGTGGTCGTGCGCGAGCTGTTCGAGCGCCCGCCGGACCTCCTGTACGGGGGCCTCGGCCCCCGAGACGCTGAGGGTGACATGCCACAGCCGGGACACCTCGCGCCGCTCGGCCGCCGGCCGCTCGGGTGCCGCCGGGCCCGGTCCGGCACCGTCGCCGTCCGCCGTCCCGCCGGCCGGCCCGGCGGTCCCCACGCTGGTCAGTGTGCGTTCCGCCGTCCCTCGGGGCAGCGCCCCTGGGCGCCCTCGTCTCACCGGCGGCCTCCTGTTGTGCGTATCGCTCCGCTCGTCCGTGGCGGAGCCGATCGATGCGGTCTTCTTCGCCGGTGCCGGGCCGCCGCGGGACGCCGCCACGTCCGGACCGCCCGGGTCACCGCGGGTCGCGCTGCTCCGGGCCCCGGTCGCGGGCGGTTCCTCGGCAGTGGTCCGGCACTGCTGTGACGTAGCGCGCGCTCGCGCGCGGGACGCGCTCCCCTGACGCGTCCCCGCAACAAAGTTGACCAGCCCGCGGGCCGTCGCGGGGGCATTTTCGAGAAGGTCTCCGTGGAAAGGCTGGTCTTGGGACCGATCCCTGCCACTGTTTACCTGTTGCGACGGCCGTCAGTGGCGCAATACGACCAGATCGTCCCGGTGCACGACCTCGCGCTCGTACGCGGGCCCGAGGTCGCGGGCGAGATCGCGGGTGGACCGGCCGATCAGCCGCGGGATCTCCCGCGCGTCGAAGTTGACCAGACCGCGGGCGACGGCGCGGCCCGTGGTGTCGCGCAGTTCGACCGGGTCGCCCGCGCTGAACTCCCCTTCGGCCGCGGCGATGCCGGCCGGCAGCAGCGAGGAGTGCCGCTCCACCACCGCCTGTACGGCCCCGTCGTCCAGGACCAGCGCACCGCGCGGCGTGGAGGCGTGCGCCAGCCACAGCAGCCGGTCGGCGGAGCGCCGGCCGGTGCGCAGGAAGTGGGTGCCGGTGGGGCCGCCGGCCAGCGCCTCGGCGGCGTGCACGGCGGAGGTCAGGACGACCGGGATGCCGGCCGCGGCGGCGATCCGGGCCGCCTCGACCTTGGTCACCATGCCGCCGGTGCCGACCCCGGCCCGGCCCGCGCTGCCGATGGAGACGCCCTCCAGGTCGGCCGGGCCGCGCACCTCGGCTATGCGGGAGGTGCCGGGGGTGGCCGGGTCGCCGTCGTAGAGCCCGTCCACGTCCGACAGCAGCACCAGCAGGTCGGCCCGGACGAGGTGGGCGACCAGGGCGGCCAGCCGGTCGTTGTCGCCGAAGCGGATCTCGTCGGTGGCGACGGTGTCGTTCTCGTTGACGATCGGTACGGCACCCATGGCCAGGAGCTGGTCCAGGGTGCGGAAGGCGTTGCGGTAGTGGGCGCGGCGGCTGGTGTCGTCCGAGGTCAGCAGGACCTGGCCGACGCGGCGCCCGTACCGTGCGAAGGAGGCCGTGTAGCGGGCGACCAGCAGGCCCTGGCCGACGCTGGCGGCGGCCTGCTGCCGGGCCAGGTCGCGGGGGCGCCGGTCCAGGCCCAGCGGCGCCAGGCCGGCCGCGATGGCGCCGGAGGAGACCAGCACGATCTCCTTGTCCTGGTGCTTGGCCAGCGCGTCCACCAGCGCGTCCACCCGGTCCGCGTCCAGGCCGCCGCTCGCCGTGGTCAGCGAGGACGAACCGACCTTGACCACGATCCTGCGGGCGTCCGTCACGTCCTGCCTTGCGCCTGCCACTGCCTACCCCTGCCTGCCCCTGTGCTCGTCTGTCAGCGCCGCGTACGGGACGTACCGTACGGATGCTTCCGTACGGTACGTCCCGTACCGCCGCTCTTCACGGGCGAAGGCCCCCGAGAGCCCGCGGGCCTTCCCCCTCCGCGCTTCCCGTCCGTCAGAACGGCTGGAAGCCCTGGTACTCCTCCTCGGCCTCGTCCCGCGCCGCATCGCGGTCGCGGCGGCGCTGCACGGCCGGGCGGGGCGCCTCCATCCGGTGGTCCTCGCCGCGGCGGCCGAGCATCTCGGCGCCCGCCGCCATCATCGGCTCCCAGTCGAAGACGACCGCGTTGTCCTCGGGGCCGATCGCGATGCCGTCGCCGGCGTGCGCGCCGGCCTTGCGCAGCTCCTCCTCGACACCGAGGCGGTTGAGGCGGTCGGCGAGGTAGCCGACGGCCTCGTCGTTGTTGAAGTCGGTCTGGCGCACCCAGCGCTCGGGCTTCTCGCCCCGTACGCGGAAGAAGCCCTCGCCCTCGGGGGTGACCGTGAAGCCCGCGTCGTCCACGGCCTTGGGGCGGATGACGATACGGGTGGCTTCCTGGACGGGCTTGGCCGCGCGGGCCTTGGCGACGATGTCGGCCAGCGCGTACGACAGCTCCTTCAGACCGGTGCGCGCGACGGCCGAGACCTCGAAGACGCGGTAGCCGCGCTCCTCCAGGTCGGGGCGGATCATGTCGGCGAGGTCCTGGCCGTCCGGGATGTCGATCTTGTTGAGGACGACCACCCGCGGCCGGTTGTCCAGGCCGCCGTACTGCGCCAGCTCCGCCTCGATGACGTCCAGGTCGGAGACCGGGTCGCGGTCGGACTCCAGGGTCGCGGTGTCCAGCACGTGCACCAGCACCTCGCAGCGCTCGACGTGCCGCAGGAACTCCAGGCCCAGGCCCTTGCCCTGGCTGGCGCCGGGGATCAGACCGGGCACGTCCGCGATGGTGTAGACGGTGGAGCCGGCCGTCACCACGCCGAGGTTGGGCACCAGGGTGGTGAACGGGTAGTCGGCGATCTTCGGCTTGGCGGCCGAGAGCACCGAGATCAGCGAGGACTTGCCGGCGCTCGGGTAGCCGACCAGCGCGACGTCCGCGACGGTCTTGAGCTCCAGCACGATGTCGCGGGCCTCGCCGGGCTCGCCGAGCAGCGCGAAGCCGGGGGCCTTGCGGCGGGCGGAGGCCAGCGCGGCGTTGCCGAGGCCGCCGCGCCCGCCCTGTCCGGCGACGAAGGTGGTGCCCTGGCCGACCAGGTCGGCCAGCACGTTGCCCGCGCGGTCCAGCACCACGGTGCCGTCCGGGACCGGCAGGACCAGGTCCTGGCCGTTCTTGCCGTTGCGGTGGTCGCCGGCGCCGGGCTGGCCGTTGGTGGCCTTGCGGTGCGGGTGGTGGTGGTAGTCGAGGAGCGTGGTGACGTCCTGGTCGACGACCAGGATCACGTCGCCGCCGCGGCCGCCGTTGCCGCCGTCGGGGCCGCCGAGCGGCTTGAACTTCTCGCGCATCACGGAGGCCACGCCGTGGCCTCCGTTACCCGCGGCGACGTGCAGCTCGACGCGGTCCACGAAGGTGGTCATGGTGAGTGCCTCCAGGTACGACGGGAATGTCTCTGTACTAACACGCCAAGGGCGGACCGGCCTTCCCGCGCTGCTGCGGGGAGAGGCGGTCCGCCCTCGGAGTGGTGCTGCTGAGCTATCGCTCGATGCCGGAGTGGTGGGTCACTCGGCGATCGGAACGATGTTCACGACCTTGCGGCCACGGTGGGTGCCGAACTGCACCGCACCGGCGGCCAGGGCGAACAGGGTGTCGTCGCCACCGCGGCCGACGCCCGTGCCCGGGTGGAAGTGGGTGCCGCGCTGGCGGACCAGGATCTCACCGGCGAGGACGGCCTGACCGCCGAAGCGCTTCACGCCGAGCCGCTGAGCGTTGGAGTCGCGACCGTTCCGGGTGGACGATGCGCCCTTCTTGTGTGCCATGTCTCCTCAGTCCCTTACTTCGCCGGAGCGTCGATGCCGGTGATCTTCAGCGCGGTGTGCAGCTGGCGGTGGCCGATCCGCTTCTTGTAGCCGGTCTTGTTCTTGTACTTCTGGATGCGGATCTTGTCGCCCTTGTGGTGGTCCACAACCTCGGCCTGGACCTTCACGCCGGCCAGGACCCACGGGTCGCTGGTGACCGATTCGCCGTCGACGACCAGCAGCGTCGAGAGCTCGACGGTGTCACCGACCTTGCTGGTGGCCATACGGTCAACTTCGATGACGTCGCCAACAGCAACCTTCTGCTGGCGGCCGCCGGTGCGCACGATCGCGTACACGCGGAACTCTCTCTCGCTCGAAACGGGACCACTGATGCCAGCCGCTCCCCACGGGGTCGTGACGATCCCGTGCCATCCGGATCGGACGAGCGGCCTCCCCCGGCGGACCGGGAGGTGTTTGCTCAGAGGTTTGGCGTACTACAGACGCCGACGGTCAAGGTTACGGGGCCTTGACCGGGGGGTCAAACCGGCCCCGGGCCGCTTGGGCCCGGGGCACGGCCGGACGTGCTCAGTCCTCCGACGAAGCCGACACCGACGCGGCCGGGGTCTGCTCGGCGGCAGCGGTCTTCTTCGCCGCCGTCTTCTTCGTCGTGGTCTTCTTCGCGGCGGCCTTCTTGGTGGTCGCCTTCTTCGCCGTGGCCTTCTTGGCGGTGGTGGTCTTCTTCGCCGCCGTCTTCTTGGCCGTGGCCGTCTTCTTGGCCGCCGCCTTCTTGGCGGGTGCCTTCTTGGCGGCCTTCTTCGCCGCGGTCTTCTTGGCGGGCGCCTCCTCGGCGGCCTCCTCAGGGGCCTCCTCGGTGGCCGCGGCGTCCGTGCTCACGGCCTCGTCCGTGCGTACGGCGCTGTCCGCGGGAGCCTCGGCGGCGGCCGGTTCGGCCACCGGCTCCGCGGCCGGCTCCTCGGGCGCGGCCTCCGCCGCCGGGGCGCTCGCCTCGGCGACCTGCACCGCGTCCTCGGCGGGCTTGGGCGAACCGGCCGGCGCGGACGCCTTGCGGGTCGCCCGGCGGCGCGGCCTGGCCGGCGCGGGCTCCGCGGCGGCGGCCGGCTCCGCGACGGGCTCCGGCTCGGCGGCCGGGGCCGGCGCGGGCTCGGACTCCACCACGATCGCGGCGGCCTCGGACGCCTTCGGCGCACCCGCCGGGGCGGTCGCCTTGCGGCTGGCGCGACGGCGGCCCCGGCCGCGGACGCCACCGGCCGCGGCCTCGGCCTCCGCCGGGCTGCCGAACCACTCGTCGGTGTCGGCCACCGCGGGCTGCAGCTCCGCCTCGGTCACCGCGACCGGCTCCAGCTCCGGGTGCTCGTCGGCGCGCGCGGCCTCCGTGTCCTGCTGGCCGTCGTGGTGCTGGTGGTCGTGCTGCTGGTCCTGGCCGGCGGAGCCGGACCGGCCCTTCTTCTTGCGCTTGCCGCCACCGCCGCCACCGGCCGAGGACGGCTGGTCCATGTGGACGATGACGCCGCGGCCGTTGCAGTGCACGCACGACTCGGAGAAGGACTCCAGCAGTCCCTGGCCGACCCGCTTGCGGGTCATCTGGACCAGACCCAGCGAGGTGACCTCGGCGACCTGGTGCTTCGTCCGGTCGCGGCCCAGGCACTCCAGCATCCGCCGCAGCACCAGGTCCCGGTTGGACTCCAGCACCATGTCGATGAAGTCGATGACGACGATGCCGCCCAGGTCGCGCAGCCGCAGCTGGCGCACGATCTCCTCGGCCGCCTCCAGGTTGTTCCTGGTCACGGTCTCTTCGAGGTTGCCGCCCTGACCGGTGAACTTCCCGGTGTTGACGTCGATGACGACCATGGCCTCGGTCTTGTCGATCACCAGCGAACCGCCGGAGGGCAGCCAGACCTTGCGGTCCAGGGCCTTCATCAGCTGCTCGTCGATGCGGTACGTCGCGAAGACGTCGACGTCCGAGGTCCACTTCTGGAGGCGGTCGACCAGGTCCGGCGCCACGTGCGAGACATAGCCGTGGATGGTCTCCCAGGCCTCGTCACCGCTGACGATGACCTTGGAGAAGTCCTCGTTGAAGATGTCGCGGACGACCCGGACGGTCATGTCGGGCTCGCCGTACAGCAGGCTCGGCGAGCTGGTGGAGCCCGCCTTGGCCTTCTTCTGGATGTCCTCCCACTGCGCCTGGAGGCGCTCCACGTCGCGGCGCAGCTCGTCCTCGCTGGCGCCCTCCGCGGCGGTCCGGACGATCACGCCCGCGTCCTCGGGGACGATCTTCTTGAGGATCTGCTTCAGCCGCGCCCGCTCGGTGTCCGGCAGCTTGCGGCTGATGCCGGTCATCGAGCCCTCGGGCACGTAGACCAGGTAGCGGCCGGGCAGCGAGACCTGGCTGGTCAGGCGGGCGCCCTTGTGGCCGATCGGGTCCTTGGTGACCTGCACCAGCACGGACTGGCCGGACTTCAGCGCGGTCTCGATGCGGCGCGGCCCGTTGGCCATGCCGAGCGCCTCGAAGTTGACCTCGCCCGCGTACAGCACGGCGTTGCGGCCCTTGCCGATGTCGACGAAGGCGGCCTCCATCGACGGCAGGACGTTCTGCACCTTGCCGAGGTAGACGTTGCCGACGTACGAGGTCGACTGCTCCTTGTTGACGTAGTGCTCGACGAGGACGTCGTCCTCCAGCACCCCGATCTGGGTGCGGTCGCCGTTCTGGCGGACGATCATCTCGCGGTTGACGGCCTCGCGGCGCGCCAGGAACTCCGCCTCGGTGATGATCGGCACCCGGCGGCGGCCCTGCTCGCGGCCCTCGCGGCGGCGCTGCTTCTTGGCCTCCAGGCGCGTCGAGCCCTTGATGGACTGGACCTCGTCGGACGGCTCGTCCTTCTTGCGCGGCTCGCGGACCTTGACGACGGTGCGCTCCGGGTCGTCGCCCTGGTGGGCCTCCGCCTCACCGAGGTCGCCGCTGCGACGGCGGCGGCGACGGCGACGGCGGCTGCTGCTGGAGCCGGCGGCCGACTGCTCGTCGTCCTCGTCGGCGGGCGCGGCCTGCTCGGCCGGCTCCTCCTCCGCGGCCGGCCGGCCGGCATCGGCCTGCCCGTCATCGCCGGACTGCTCGTCGCTGCCGTCGGCGGCCTCACCGCGGCGACGGCGGCGGCCACCGCGGCGACGGCGGCGGGAGGGGCGGTCGCCCGACTCCTCGTCGCCCTGCGCGGCCTCGCCCTGCTCCTCGTCGGTGTCGTCCTCGTCCTCGTCCTCGGTGTCCTGACTGTCCTGGACGTTCTGGACGTTCCGGGCGGGTGCCTGCTCGGCGGCGGGCGGCTGCTCGGCCTCGGCGGCGGCACCCCGGCGGCGACGGCGGCGGCCACCGGTCGCGGGCTGCTCGTCCGGCTCGGCGGCCGGCTCGTCGGCGGCCTGCTCGGCGGCGGCGGCAGCGGCGGCCGCGGCGGTCTCCGGGGTCTGGAACATCGGCTCGGCGAAGACCGGCGCCTGGAACACGGCCGTCGGCGGGCGACGGTCACGGCGGCGGCTGCCGCGCGCGGGCGCCTCCGGCGCGGCCTCTTCCTCGGCGCGCTTCTCCTCGACGGCGGGCTGCTCCTGCTGCTGCGCGGACTCGGCCGCACGCTCGGTGCGGCGGCGCGAGCGACGGCGCGGCGCGTCGGTGGTGCCGGTGGCGGCGGCCTGCTCGGCGGCCGGGGCCTCGTCCGCGGCGGCCGGGGCGGTCTCCGCGGCGGCGTCCGCCTGCGGGGAGCCCGCGGGGGCGGTGGCCTTACGGGTCGCCCGACGGCGCGTACGGGCGGGCTTGGTGTCCTCGGCGGCCGGGGCCTCGGCGGGCGCGGCGGCCTCGGCGGTCTCCTCGGCCTCCTCCTCGTCCTCGGCCGCGGTCACGGACGCGGCGCTCTGCGGCTCGGCGGCGCTCTTCTGCGGGGCGCCGGCCGGGGCGGTGGCCTTACGGGACGCACGGCGGCGCGTACGGGCGGGCTTGGTCTCGTCCGGCGCGGCGGCCTGCTCCTGGGCGGCCGGCTGCTCGGCGGGGGCCTGCTCGGCGGCGGGCGCGGCGGCCAGGTCCGCGGTCTGCGGCGCGGCGGCCTCCGGGGCCTCGGCGGCGGGCGGGCCGGCCGGTGCGGAGGCGCGGCGGGTGGCGCGGCGGCGGGGCCGGGCGCGCGGCGCCTCGTCCTCGGCGGCGGGCTGCGCCTCCGGTGCGGCCGGTGCCTCGGGTGCGCTCTCCACGGCCTCGCTCACCTGCGGGGCACCCGCGGGTGCGGTGGCCTTACGGGTCGCGCGGCGGCGCGTACGGGCGGGCTTGGCGTCCTCGCCGGAGACCACCGCGGAGGCGGCGCCCGTGTCGTCCTGCGCGGGGCTCGCGGCCGTGACCGCCGTGGCGGTGGCCTCGGCGGTCACCGGGTCCCCTGCGGGGGCACCCGCCGTCGTGGGCGGGCCGGCCGGCCGGGACGCGGCACGGCGCCGGCGGCGCGGCGGCAGGGTGTCGCTGGGGGTACTGCCCTCGGAAGACTGTTCCGAAGGGCCACTGGGTTCGTTGGGCTCAATGGGTTCGAGCATGCGGGCGGTTCTCCCGTCACGCTCCCGGGCGCCACGCCTGGTTCCGGGCGCGACCCGCGTGTTGTGCGCGGTGCCGCCCTCCGGGGCGCGGGCGCCGCACGGGAGCTGTCGTCTCGCTCGCCGGGCCCGTCTGGCGGGGACCGGCGAAAGTCTGCTGGTCAGTGCGTCTGCCGGACCGGGGTGGCTCCCTGGTTGATCGGCGACGCGACGACGGCGGTCCCGTGCGGAACCGTCCGGCGCCTCGCGGCACTCAGCCGGCGGCCGTTGATGTGTCGGCTGCGGCAGCGTCGCGGTCGGGCGCAAGCGGGTCGGTCACCGCGCCGGTCTCCTCATCGAGCAGCCCCTGCGCCAGCCTGGTCACCGCTGCGGGGACCGGCGGCGCCAGGTCGGCCGTAGCTCGGAGGCCGGACAGGACGTCGTCGGGTCGTACGGCAGGTGTGGCATGCCGAACAACCAGCCGCAGTATCGCACAGGCATCGCCGCCGGGCCTATCGCCCTCGGGGGCGGCGGTTTCGAGGCGGGCGACCGCGGCCCGCGCGTCGAAGGTCCGCATCCCGTTCTTCGTACGCCGTTCGACCTGCACTTCTTCGGCGGCGAGGAAGGTCTCGACGGCACGTGCCGCCGCGGCGGGCTCGACGCCGTCGAGCCGCAGTTCCCACACCGACGCCTGGAGCCGGTCGGCGAGCCCGGGGGTACGGGCCTCCACCGCGTCGGTGATGTCCAGGCCCGCCGGCAGCGACTCGTCCAGCAGCTCCCGAAGGGTGGCCGGGTCGCGGCGCTCGGCGAGCTGGATCTCCAGGTACTCGGCCTCGCTGCCGGTACCGGTCGGTGCGGCGTTGGCGTACGACACCTTCGGGTGCGGGGTGAAGCCCGCCGAATACGCCATGGGGACCTCGGCGCGGCGCAGCGCCCGCTCGAAAGCGCGCTGGAAGTCGCGGTGGCTGGTGAACCGGAGGCGGCCGCGCTTGGTGTAGCGCAGTCGGATGCGCTGCACCGCCGGTGCGGGCGGCGGGCCTTCGGGCTGTCGCTTGCCCAGTGTTACTTCTCCTTGGTGTGAGGGCGCTACTGGACGTCACCCCCGCGGGGGCGGGGACGGTCCCGGATGACGCTTACCCAGCGTCGCCCAGTCCGGGCCCCCGCGTGGGCGGGGACACGTCGCGCCCGGACGTCTTACCTAGAGTACGTGCCCGCGGTACCTCCGGTTCCCGCCGGGGCTCCGGCACCGGGACGCGCTCCGGCCGCTTCGGGGCCCCGAACAGGGCCCGCCGGATCTCGGCGCGGGTCTGGCGCACGGACTGCCGGGCGGCGCCCAGCGCGCGGCGCACGGACCGGCCCGCCGCGCGTGCCGCGTCGCGCACCGGGCGCCACAGCACATCCCGTACGGCGTGGCCGACCGGGGTCAGGACGGTGCGGTACACCCACCGGAACGGCTCGACGAAGATCCACCGCAGGAGTGTGCCGAGGAACCTGCCGACGGCCCGGGAGACGTACCCGGCCACCCGCCAGGCGTGCCCGAAGGCGGCGCCGGTCTCGCGGACCACGACGGTCACGGCGGCGGCGACCGCCCGGCCGACGGGGGCGAGGACGTACCGCCACACCGCGACGGCCGGCACCACGACCGTCCAGCGGACGAGCGCGGCGGCACCTGCTCCGATACCGCGGACCAGCCAGGCGATGCCGAGTCCGACCGGGGTCAGAACGCGCCGGTAGCACCACAGAGCGGGAAGCACCACCAGATACCGGCCGAGGAGAACGAAACCCGCGCCCACCGCGCGGACCAGCCAGACCATGCCGTGCCCGACCGGGGCCAGAACGCCCCGGTAGCACCACAGGACGGGCAGCACCACCAGATACCGGCCGAGCAGGACGAAACCCGCGCCCAACGCGCGGACCAGCCACGAGAAGGCGTGTCCGACCGGGGTGAGGACCCGGCGGTGGCACCACAGCGCCGGCACCACGATCAGGTGGTGGACCAGCCAGGCCACGGCCGTACCGATGGCCGTGCCGACGGGCACCAGCACGTACCGCCACAGCGCGGCCCACGGCCAGTAGAAGAGCGCCTTGGCCACCCAGGCCAGCGCGACGCCGAAAGCCCGTGCCGTCCAGGTGATGCCGTGCCCGACCGGGGTCAGGATCCAGCGGTGGACCCAGGTCAGCGGCGCGACGACCAGCACGTGCCCCAGCCAGGCCAGCCCACGCCCCACCGGGCGCAGCAGCACCCGGTCCAGGGCCCGCGCGCCGGCGACGAGCACGTCCCACACCATGCGCACCGGCACCACGAGCACCAGCACGACGATGCGCACCGGCACCCGCACCAGCCGGGTCAGACACCCCTCCCCCGGCGCGTACCGCTCGGGCACCCGGTCCCGGCGCCGGTCCTGTCCGGTCTTGTCCAGCGACAGCCCGCCCGTGGGCTCCATGCGGCTTCTTCCCCCTCGCGCCCGTTATGGGCACTGTCACGCACACACCACGGCCCGGCCACCGCACCACTGCGGGACCGGGCCGGGCAGGTGTCTGGAACGCTTACTTGACGACGCTCAACGGCAGCAGCTTCTTGCCCGTCGGGCCGATCTGGATCTCGGTGTCCATCTGCGGGCACACGCCGCAGTCGAAGCACGGGGTCCAGCGGCAGTCCTCGACCTCGGTCTCGTCGAGGGCGTCCTGCCAGTCCTCCCAGAGCCAGTCCTTGTCCAGGCCGGAGTCGAGGTGGTCCCAGGGCAGGACCTCCTCGTAGGTGCGCTCGCGGGTGGTGTACCAGGCGACGTCCACGCCGTACGCGGGCAGCGTCTTGTCCGCGGCGAGCATCCAGCGGTCGTACGAGAAGTGCTCGCGCCAGCCGTCGAAGCGGCCGCCGTCCTCGTAGACGGCGCGGATGACGGCGCCCACGCGGCGGTCGCCGCGGGAGAGCAGGCCCTCGACGATGCCGGGCTTGCCGTCGTGGTAGCGGAAGCCGATGGAACGGCCGTACTTCTTGTCACCGCGGATCTTGTCGCGCAGCTTCTCCAGGCGCGCGTCGGTCTCCTCGGCGGACAGCTGCGGCGCCCACTGGAACGGCGTGTGCGGCTTGGGCACGAAGCCGCCGATGGAGACGGTGCAGCGGATGTCGTTGGACTTGGCCACCTCGCGGCCCTTGGCGATCACGTTGACCGCCATGTCGCCGATCTGGAGGACGTCCTCGTCGGTCTCGGTGGGCAGGCCGCACATGAAGTACAGCTTCACCTGCCGCCAGCCGTTGCCGTAGGCGGTGGCGACCGTACGGATCAGGTCCTCTTCCGAGACCATCTTGTTGATGACCTTGCGCATCCGCTCGCTGCCGCCCTCGGGCGCGAAGGTCAGTCCCGAGCGACGGCCGTTGCGCGTCAGCTCGTTGGCAAGATCGACGTTGAAGGCGTCGACGCGGGTCGACGGCAGCGACAGGCCGATCTTGTCTTCCTCGTACCGGTCGGCGAGCCCCTTGGCGATGTCGCCGATCTCGGTGTGGTCCGCGGAGGACAGCGACAGCAGGCCGACCTCCTCGAATCCCGTGGCCTTCAGGCCCTTGTCCACCATCTCGCCGATGCCGGTGATGCTTCGCTCCCGCACGGGGCGCGTGATCATGCCGGCCTGGCAGAAACGGCAGCCGCGGGTGCAGCCACGGAAGATCTCGACCGACATCCGCTCGTGGACGGTCTCGGCCAGGGGGACGAGGGGCTGCTTCGGGTAGGGCCACTCGTCCAGGTCCATGACGGTGTGCTTGGACACCCGCCACGGGACGCCGGAGCGGTTCGGCACGACGCGCGAGATGCGCCCGTCGGGCAGGTACTCCACGTCGTAGAACTTGGGGACGTACACGCTGCCGGTCTTCGCGAGGCGGAACAGCAGCTCGTCCCGCCCGCCCGGGCGGCCCTCGGCCTTCCAGGCGCGGATGATGTCGCTGATCTCCAGCACGGCCTGCTCGCCGTCGCCGACGACCGCACAGTCCAGGAAGTCGGCGATCGGCTCCGGGTTGAAGGCCGCGTGGCCGCCCGCGAGGATCAGCGGGTGCTCGTCCGTACGGTCCTTGGACTCGATCGGGATGCCCGAGAGGTCCAGGGCGGTGAGCAGGTTGGTGTAGCCCAGCTCGGTGGAGAAGGACACGCCGAGTACGTCGAAGGCGCTCACCGGTCGGTGCGCGTCCACCGTGAACTGCGGTACACCGTGCTCGCGCATCAGCGCTTCGAGGTCCGGCCACACGCTGTAGGTGCGCTCGGCCAGGACGCCCTCGCGCTCGTTGAGGACCTCGTACAGGATCATGACGCCCTGGTTGGGCAGTCCGACCTCGTAGGCGTCCGGGTACATGAGCGCCCAGCGCACATCGCAGGCATCCCAGTCTTTGACGGTGGAGTTGAGCTCGCCACCGACGTACTGGATGGGCTTCTGGACATGCGGGAGAAGCGCTTCCAGGCGCGGGAAGACCGTCTCGACAGGCATCGCGGCGTCTTTCATGAGCTGGCAGGGGTGACCATCCAGCGTACCCCGGGAACGGGATCCCGTTGACGGGCTGTGCCCTGGTGGGCGTGGGGTCACGGCGCGGCTGCGGTGGGTCACGGGAGGGGCGGCAGGGCAGGGGGCCCGGACCGGCGGGCGCGCGCCGCCCGGCGGCCCGGCCACGTCCGCGTGAGGCGTGTCACCCGCCCAGCTTCCGGCGCAGCCCCGGCTTCGCCGCCTTCCGCCACACCTCGGGCAGCTCCCGCTCCCGGGCTGCCGCCGCCGCTTCCTCCCGCCCGTACAGCAGCCCGAAGGTGAACCCGCCCTCGCCCGCGCCGTGCGCCTGTACGGCCAGCTCGCGCAGCGCCCCGCGGGCCAGCACGCTGTCCTGGTGGTCGCCGAGCAGCTGCTGCACCCGCTTCATGCGCCCGGCGAACCGCTCCGCCGGGCGGCCCAGCGCGGGTCCGGCCGCCTCCGCCGCGTAGCGCGCCCGCTTGGCCGCCTTGCGGGCACTGTGCAGCGCCTCGTCGCGCTCCGGCCCGGGCGGCGTCGCCAGCGCGGCCGCCACCCGCCCGGCGAGCCGCCGGTAGTCCTTGAGCACGGCCTTCGCCATCGGCCGCGCCGGCGGGCGGGCCGCGGCCGGGCACAGCGGCGGGTCCGCCAGGAGCGCGTGCAGGCTCTCCAGCAGCGCCAGGTGCCGCGATCCGTCCAGGACCGCGAGCAACGCCTGCCGCGAACCCAGGCGGCGGCGCTGCGACCACAGGCGCAGCCGCGCGGCCACCGGGCCGAGCCGCAGATCGCGCGGCAGGCCCGCCAGCCCGGCGCGCAGCCGCTCGGCCAGCACCTCGCGGTCCCGGTCCACCCCCAACTGCTCGGCCAGCCATGTGAGTTCGCCGAGCATCGGGTCGGTCACGGACCGGTCCAGCACGGTGCCGTACGAGCGGAAGACGCTGCGCAGGCGGCGGGTGGCGACGCGCATCCGGTGCACCGAGTCGGGCAGGTCGCGGCGGACGGCCGGGTCCAGCTCGACGAGGGTGCGCACCTGCTCACGGACGTACGCGAGGACGGCGTCACCGGCGGTGCGAGGGGCGGGCCGTGCCGTCCCGGCCCGTGCCGTCTCGCCGCCCGCCGTCCCGGCCAGCGCGCGGGCCAGCTTGGACGCCGCGCCGGCCGGACGGACCCCGGCAGCCGCGAGGACGCGCTCGACCGCGTCCAGGAGCCCGGGGACGCCGTCCCCCACCAGCTCCACCTCGATCTCGCGCCAGCGGACCCCGGCGGCGACCCGGTCCGGCCGCGTCCCCGGCCGGCCCTCGCCGTCGGCCTCGTACGCCGTCCCGTACGCCACCTCGTGCGCCACGTCCGCGGCACACGTCGCTTCCGCCGCGTGCGGAACCGCCCCGTCCCCCACGCGGTGCGCCACCACGTCATCGACCGCCACCTCGGCGAGCGGCTCCCCCCGCGCGTCCTCCAGCACCCACAGCGCGCGCCGGGTGCGCAGGTGCGCGACCGGCGCCAGGCACGCGCCGCGCACCCGCGAGCGCACCAGGGCGGCGAGTTTGTGCGGCAGCCGGTCGCCGAGCGGCATCCGGACCTCGTCCCGCACACCGGGGGCCACCGGGAGTTTCAGGTGCCAGCCCGCGTCGCCGCCGCCGGTGCGCCGCCGCAGCGTGATGCCGTCGGCCGCGAGCCGCTGATCAGGGGTGTCGTAGTAGGTGGCGGACAGGACGACGGTGCCCTGGTCCGCGATGGCCGCGACCCCGGCGACGCCGGTCAGGTCGGGCAGTTCGGTGCTGTCGTCGGCCTCGTACTTCCGCTCGATTTCCCGCACGGTGTCCGCCATGGATCGAATCTAGCCGCGTGTGGGCGGCGGAGGCAGTCCCCGACCGGACGTTCGCACGGTGCCGTACGGAGCGGCGGAAACGTTCCGGGCTGGCCACGCGGCACCCGGGACGGAAACAGTTCATCCCCGTACGAACACCTGCGAATGCCGGATAGCTCCTTTCCGGCCGGTTGCGGAAATACGCCGTCTTGCCGTCGGCAGTTGCCGCTCGGACGATCGGTCCCCTCATCCCGTGCGGGCCGCGGCGGCCAGGAGCGCCGCCGCGCGCCCGCGCGCCTTCACGAGGAGGTCCGCATGAGCACTCCCAACGGCCGCCTGAGCCTGAGTCCCGACGCGGCACGGCAGCTCGCCACCGCCACCAAGACGACGCCGCAGATGCGCGGCATCACCCCGCGCTACCTGCTGCGCGCCCTGCCGTGGGTGGACGTCGAGGCCGGCGTCTACCGCGTCAACCGCCGCCGTACCTTCATCCTCGGCGACGACCGGATCAGCACGTTCTCCGAGGGCGACCGCCACCGCATCGTGCCCGAGGACCTGCGTGAACTGCCGTTCCTGCGGCAGGCCGACGAGGCGCAGCTGCGCGAACTCGCCGAGACCTGCGACGAGGTGAGCTTCGACGCGGGCCAGGTCCTGTGCTCGGAGAGCGACACCGCCGACCGGCTCTGGGTGCTCGTACGGGGCCGCGCCGAGAAGCGGGTGACCGGCCGCTACGGAGAGGACGCGCTGCTGGAGATCGTCGGCGACGGGCAGTTCTTCGATCTGGAGGCCTGGGCCAAGGGCGAGTCGCTGCCGTACCGGGTACGCACCCTGACCCCCGGTGTCGCGCTGTGCATCCACCGCTCCAAGCTGGCCGAACTGGCCGACCGCGACGAGTCGTTACGCGCCTCGATGGAGAGCTACTGCTCCGGCGAGGGGCCGACGCCGGGCGCCGAGGCACCGGTCGACCTGGCCTCCGGGCACGTCGGCGAACCGGTGCTGCCGGGCACGTACGTGGAGTACGAGGACACGCCGCGCGAGTACCACATGAGCCTCGCGCAGACCGTGCTGCGCGTGCACACCCGCGTCGCCGACCTCTACAACCAGCCGATCGACCAGACCCGGGCGCAGAGCAACCTGACCGTGCACGCGCTGCGCGAGCGGCAGGAGTCGATGATGCTCAACCACCCGGACTTCGGGCTGTTCCACCAGGTCGCCCCGGGCATGCGGGTGCAGCCGCGCACCGGTGCGCCGACGCCGGACGACCTGGACGAGCTGCTGGCCAAGGTGTGGAAGCAGCCCGCGTACTTCGTCGCGCACCCCCGGGCCATCGCCGCGTTCGGCCGGGAATGTACCCGCCGGGGTGTGCCCCCGGTGACCGACACGCGGTTCGGCAGCCCGCTGCTGACCTGGCGTGGCGTGCCGCTGCTGCCGTCCGACAAGGTGGCGGTCAGCGGCGCGGGCACGACCGAGATCCTGCTGATGCGGGTGGGCGAGGCGGAGCAGGGCGTGGTGGGACTGCGCCCGGCCTCCGTACCGGACGAGGCGGAACCCGGCCTGTCCATCAGGAACATGGGCGTCGACCAGAAGGCGATCACCTCCTATCTGGTCACGGCGTACTTCAACACGGCCGTCCTGGTGGAGGACGCCCTCGCCGTCCTCCAGAACGTCGAGGTGTCCAAGTACCATGACTACTCCTGAGGTCACGGGGCTCGCGGCGCCGCTGAGCGCGCTCCTGGGCAAGGGGGCGAGGACCGGCGCGGCGGATGCGGCGGCCCCTGCCACCGTTCCGGACCAGGCCGTCCGTACGGACCCGGCCCCCAGCGCGGCGACGGCCCCCGGGGCGGGCGCGGCTCCGGGCGCGGGGGCGACCGTCGTCCCGGCCGCGGCCCTGACGGGCCTGCCGGGCATGAGCGGAACACCGGATACGAGCGCGGTCCCGGGCGCGGGCACGGTTCCAGGCATGAGTGCGGTCCCGGACGTGACGGCGATGTCGGGTGCCGGCGCGGTTCCAGGCATGAGTGCGGTCCCCGAGACGAGCGCGGTCCCGGGCATGGGCACGGGCGCGCCCGGCGCCACGAGCGCGGCCCCGGGCAGCACCCCCCAGGCCCCCACCACCGAACCCACCCCCACCCAGCAGATCCCCGGAGCCCAACGCGGCGCCTTCTCGCCCGAGATGGCGCGGCGCGACTTCCCGATCCTGCACCGGCTGGTCAACGGCCGGCCGCTGGTCTGGCTCGACAACGGCGCCACCACCCAGAAGCCGCGCCAGGTGATCGAGGCGGTGGCGGCCTTCTACGGGTCGGCCAACTCCAACATCCACCGCGGCGCCCACACCATGGCCCGCGACGCCACCGCCCTGTACGAAGCGGGCCGGGCCGCCGTCGCGGACTTCCTGGGCGCCCCGTCCCCCGAGGAGATCGTCTTCGTCCGCGGCACCACCGAGGCGATCAACCTGGTCGCCGAGACCTGGGGGCGGGCCAACATCGGCCCGGGCGACGACATCCTCGTACCCGTCCTGGAGCACCACTCCGACATCGTCCCCTGGCAGCAGCTGGCCGCCGAGACGCACGCCCGGGTGGTGCCGGTCCCGCTGCTGCCGGACGGGCAGATCGACCAGTTCGCCTACGCCGACCTGCTCTCCTCCCGCACCCGGCTGGTGGCCGTCAGCCATGCCTCCAACGTGCTGGGGACCGTGCCCCCCGTGGCGGAGATGACGGCGCTGGCCCACCGTTACGGCGCCAAGGTGCTGGTGGACGGCGCCCAGGCGGTGGCCCACTTCCCGGTCGACGTACAGGCCATGGACGCCGACTTCTACGCCTTCTCCGGCCACAAGCTGTTCGCGCCCACGGGCATCGGCGCGCTGTACGCCAAGCCCGAGCTGCTGGCGGCCATGGCGCCGTGGCAGGGCGGCGGGAACATGATCGAGTCCGTTTCCTTCGACCGCACGACGTTCGCGCCCGCGCCGCACCGCTTCGAGGCCGGTACCGGCCACATCTCCGGCGTGGTCGGGCTGCTCGCCGCCCTCGACTGGCTGTCGTCCTTCGACCACGGGGCCATCGCCAAGTACGAGGCCGAGCTGCTGGCGTACGCACGGCAGGCGCTGGCCGCGGTGCCCGGCCTCCAGGTGCTGGGGGACGCGCCCGACCGCATCGCGGTGCTGGCGTTCACGCTCGCGGGCCACGACCCGACGGCGGTGGCGCAGTCCCTGGACCTGGACGGTATCGCCGTCCGCTCCGGTCACCACTGCGCCCAGCCGGCCCTGGCCCACTACGGCCTGGTCAGTGCCGTACGCGCCTCCCTGGCCCTCTACAACACCCCCGAGGAGGTGGACCAGCTGGTGGCTTCCCTGCTCCGCCTACAGCAGTCGCCGTAAGCGGACCGGAGCGCCCGCCCCGTCCCGGCGGATTCAACAAATCGTCGCAACACGGGGGGTGTTGGGGTCGTTCTCCAGCAGTCTGGAGAAGCGCTCGGCTGGGGCCTCCCAGCCGAGCGTCTTCCTGGGCCTGGAGTTCAGCTCGGCCGTCGCGGCGGCCAGGTCCTCACGGGTGTACTTCGACAAGTCCGCCCCTTTCGGGAAGTACTGCCGCAGCAGACCGTTCGTATTCTCGTTCGAACCTCGCTGCCAAGGGCTGTGCGGCTCGCAGAAGTACACCGGAACGCCAGATGCCACCGAGAAGGCGTAGTGGTGGGCCAGCTCGCCACCCTGGTCCCAAGTCAGTGAGCGCTTCAGGTGGGGCGGGAGGGCCTTGAACGTCTCCGTCAGGGCCTCGCAGGCGACGTCCGCGCGGTGTCCCTTCGGGAGGTACACAAGCAGCGTGTACCGGGTGCTGCGTTCCACGAGTGTGCCGATGGCGGACCCGCTCTTCGCGCCCACGATCAAGTCTCCCTCCCAGTGCCCTGGAACGGAACGGTCAGTGGGCTCGAAAGGACGCTGGCTGATCATGACCATCGGGTGGGTAAAGCGCGGTTGCCGCTGGTCAGGGTGCCGCCGTCGCTTCCTTACGCATCGACCGGTACGGAGACGCCGACTGATTTCGCGCCACAGGCCGCTCTTGGCCTGGGCGTATAGGGCCCGATAGATCGTCTCGTGCGTCACGTGCATCTCTGGCCTGTCCGGGAACCCTCGGCGCAGGATGCTCGCGATCTGCTCGGGGCTCCACTACTCATCCAACCGCGCCTGAATGTATTTCCGCAGCTCAGGGCAGGCTTCGATACGCCGCGGCTTGGGGCGCGGTCGGCGTGACGCCGCCCGCTTGTGAGCAGCAAACGGGCGGTATTAGGACGGGTGGCTGGGTCTGAAGTTCGCGTTGCAGTTGCGGCGAAGCTCCCGGCTGACGGTCGCCGGACTGCGCCCCAGCCCGGCCGCGATTGCCCGGATGGAATTCTTCTCCCGGCGCAGGTCAGCGATGCGGACGCGTTCCTCTTCGGACAGGTAGCGGGAGGAGATCGTCCGCTCAATCCGCTCCAGCCGTTCCTCGTGCCTGGGGTTCGGGACGGTGACCCGCAGTGCACCCTTCATGGGCTGCACTGCGGGCCTGTACCGCTTGCGGCCTTCCTTGGTCGTTCCGGGCCGGGCCGGCCTCCCGTAGAGCCATTCCTTCCCGGTTGATCGATGGATGCCAACAGTGCGACAAGCGGCTTTGATGCTCACGCCGCTGTTAACGAGCTCGAAGAACTTCCGTCGTTCCTCGACCTTCGGCTTGCCGCACCAAGTACCACCGTTGCTCATCGCGTTCCCGTCTGACGGGTGTTGCGACGATCATTAGAACCCAAGTCCCACCGGGGTGGGCGCTCCCCCGGCCCGCCGGTCCCGGACCGTCGTGGCCCCCGGCCCCCGCGCCGGACTGTCGGTGGCGGCCGGTACAGTGCGGTCCTCGGTTCGCGCACATCACGGCAGGGGGGAAGATGCTCGCGCATCTGACGGACACCGCACGCCAGTTGGCCGCCATTCTGTGGCAGCGGCACACGGTCTACCGGGACCGCACGGGCGGTGTGGTCATCCGGGGCGAGCACGTGCAGCGGTGGATCAGCCTGTCCGCCACCGGCACCCGCGGCGAGGTGCTCATACGGGCGGGCCGCATCCTGGACGGCGGTACGAGCGCACCCGCGCGGGCGGAAACGGTCATGCGACTGGACAGCACCCCGGGCGAACTGGCCGCCGCCTGCCGCCGGTTACTGGCCGACATCGCGGCCGGCGCCGCTCCGGAGGCGGCCCGCGCGCCGGAGCCCGGCCGGCCCCCGCGCCCGGCCCGCAGACCGGCGAAGAAGGCGCGGATCGCCCTGTGGGTGGTACTCGCCACGGTGATCAGCGCCTCGGTGCTCGCCGCCCTTGTCGCGTACAGCTCCTACAGCGCCGCGTCCGGCCGCTGACGTACGCCCGGCGGCCGCACGGGCGCACGCCGGTCAGGCCGACACCGGCCGTTGTACGTGGATGGACTGGAGCAGCCCTATGGCGATCCAGACCGCGAACATGGACGTACCGCCGTACGAGACGAACGGCAGCGGCAGTCCGGTGACCGGCATGATGCCGAGCGTCATGCCGATGTTCTCGAACGACTGGAACGAGAACCAGGCGATGAGGCCCGCCGCCACGACCGTGCTGTACAGCTCGCTGGCCTCGCGGGCGATGCGGCAGGCGCGCCAGAGGACGACGCCCAGCAGCACGATGATCAGCCCCGCGCCGAGGAAGCCCAGTTCCTCGCCGGCGACGGTGAAGATGAAGTCGGTCTGCTGCTCCGGTACGAACTGGCCGGTGGTCTGGCTGCCCTGGAAGAGGCCGGAGCCGGTCAGCCCGCCGCCGCCGATGGCGATCCGCGCCTGGTTGGTGTTGTAGCCGACGCCCGCCGGGTCCAGGCTCGGGTTGGCGAACGCGGCGAACCGGGCGATCTGGTAGTCGTCCAGCAGCCCCAGCTGCCAGACGGCCACACAGCCGGCCACACCGGCGCCCAGCAGCCCCAGGATCCACCGGTTGGAGGCGCCGGAGGCGAGCAGCACGCCGAGGATGATCGCGCCGAGGACCATGACCGAGCCGAGGTCCGGCATCAGCATGATGATGACGACGGGGACGGCGGCCAGGCCGAGCGCCTGGACGACGGTGCGGTGGTCGGGGTGCGGGCGGTCGCCCGCGTCGACCCGGCCCGCCAGGATCACCGCCATCCCCAGCGTGATCGTGATCTTGGAGAATTCGGCGGGCTGGAGGGAGAGTCCGCCGGGGATGGCCAGCCAGGAGCGGGAGCCGTTGATCGTGGCGCCCAGCGGGGTGAGCACGAGCAGGGCCAGCAGCAGCGAGACGCCGTAGAGGATCGGCACCGCGCCGCGCAGCGTACGGTGGCCGAGCCAGATCGCGCCGGCCGCCAGCGCCAGCCCGATGCCGGTGTTCAGCAGGTGGCGCAGCAGGAAGCCGTACTCGTCGCCGTGGTTCAGCTCGGTGCGGTTGCGGGTCGCGGAGAAGACCAGCACCGCGCCGATCAGGGACAGGGCCAGGCTGCACAGCAGCATCACCCAGTCCAGCCGGCGCACGACCGAGTCGCGCGCGGTCAGCTTGCCCCAGGCGCCGCGGTCGGGGCTGTAGCGGCGGACGGTGAAGCCGCCCGCCGTGTGCGAGCTGGTCACCGGCCCCGCCTTTCGGCCCCGGCGGGCGGCGGCGTGGCGGCGACCGGCTTGATGGGCTGCGCCTGGATGGTGCCGTCGCCCAGGATCCTGGGCAGTCCGGTCTGCGGCTTCGGCAGCAGCGCCGCCTTCTCGTCGATCTTGCCCTTGTCGTCCACCCCGTACAGCGCGTTGTAGATCTTGCGCACGGCGGGACCGGCGGAGCCCGAGCCGGTGCCGCCCTGGGAGATGGTCATGACGATCGTGTAGTCCTTGGTGTACGTGGCGAACCAGCCCGTCGTCTGCTTGCCGTAGACCTCGGCGGTACCGGTCTTGGCGTGCATCGGGATCTTGTCCTGCGGCCAGCCCTGGAAGCGCCAGGCGGCGGTGCCGCGGGTGGCGACGCCGGCCAGCGCGCCGTCGATCTGGGAGAGGGTCTTGGCGGTCACCGGCAGCTTCCCGTGCGCCTTGGGCTCGATGTGCTCGATGTGCTTGCCGTCGGGGCTGACGATGGCCTTGCCCACGGTCGGGTTGTACAGCGTGCCGCCGTTGGCGATCGCCGCGTAGATCACCGCCATCTGGATCGGGGTGACCTGGGTGTCGCCCTGTCCGATGGAGTAGTTGACGGAGTCACCGGCCCGCATCTTCATGCCGGACTCGCAGTTCTCCCTGGCGATCTTGGAGACGTAGTCGTCGCCGGACTTGCCCTGCTTGCACCAGCTGTCCTTGTTGGCCTCCCAGTACCGCTTCTTCCACTGGCGGTCCGGGACCCGGCCGGTGACCTCGTTGGGCAGGTCGATGCCGGTCTCCTTGCCGAGACCGAACTGGTGCGCCGTCTTGTAGAACCAGTCCTTCGGGTTCTTCGGGTTGTTGCCGCCGTCCTTCTGCCACTGCTGGTACGCGAGGCTGTAGAAGACGGTGTCGCAGGAGACCTCCAGCGCGCGGCCGAGGTCGATCGGCCCGTAGCCCTTGGACTCGAAGTTCTTGAAGACCTGGCCGCCGATGTTGAACGAGGCGGTGCAGGGGTAGGTGCCGTCGAAGTCGTACCCGGCGGCGACCGCGGCCGAGGTGGAGATGACCTTGAAGATCGAGCCGGGTGCGGACTGGCCCTGGATCGCCCGGTTGAGCAGCGGGTAGTTGGAGTCCTTGCCGGTCAGCTTCGCGTAGTCCTTGCCGGAGATGCCGCCGACCCAGGCGTTGGGGTCGTAGGACGGGTTGGAGGCCATGGAGATGACCCGGCCGGTCTTGTTCTCCATGACGACCACGGCGCCCGCGTCGGCCTTGTAGTTGGTGCCGGTGTTCTTGTCGTGCTCCTTACGGGCGTCCTTCATCGCCTGCTCCAGTTCCCGTTCCGCTATGGCCTGGACGCGGGCGTCTATGCTCGTGACGACGTTGGCCCCGGGAACCGCCTTGTCGCTCTTGGCCTTGCCGATGACCCGGCCGAGGTTGTCGACCTCGTAGCGCGTCACCCCCGCCTTGCCACGCAGCTGGCTGTCGTAGGTGCGTTCCAGCCCGGAGCGGCCGATCTGGTCGGAGCGCAGCAGCGGCGAGCGGGTGTCCTTGGCCTTCTGGATCTCCTCGTCGGTGACCGGGGAGAGGTAGCCGAGGACCTGGGCGGTCTGCGCGTTGCCGGGGGCGGCGTAGCGGCGTACGGCGGTGGGCTCGGCGGAGATGCCGGGGAAGTCCTCGGAGCGTTCGCGGATCTGGAGGGCCTGCTGGGTGGTGGCCTCGTCGGTGATCGGGATGGGCTGGAAGGGCGAGCCGTTCCAGCAGGGCTGCGGGGTCTTGGCGTCGCACAGCCGGACCTTGTTGCGGATCTCCGTCTCCGTCATGCCGAGGACCTTGGCGAGCCGGCCGAGCACGGCCTTGCCGTCGTCCTTCATCTTCAGCAGGTCGGTACGGCTGGCGGAGACGACCAGCCGGGTCTGGTTGTCGGCGAGCGGGATGCCGCGGGCGTCGAGGATGGAGCCGCGGGTGGCCGGTTCGACGACCTGCTGGACGTGGTTGTTGCGGGCCTCGTCGGCGTATTCGCGGCCGTTGCGGATCTGGAGGTACCACAGCCGGCCGCCGAGGGTCAGCAGCAGGGAGAAGACGAGGATCTGGATGGCGACCAGCCGGATCGTGACGCGTGAGCTGCGGCCGGTCTCCGGGATGTTGGTCACAGTCGCTTGACCCCCTTGATGCGTCCTGTCTTGTTACGGGCCGGCCTGCCGAGCAGTCCGCCGCGCTGGCCGCCGATCCCGGCCTGCCGGGACGGGAGGTTGGTGCGCATCGAGCGGCTCGCCTTGAGGCCGGTACCGGAGCCGAGCCAGCCGTAGGCGCTCTTGCGGCCCTTGCCGGAGCCGCCCTGCCCGCCGGCCGCGTCGGTGGCCAGCGGGTCGTGTTCGGTCCGGCGGGCCAGCGCCATGACCAGGGGTACGGCGAACGGGGCGAGCAGCAGGTCGTAGAGCGTGGCGGTGAACAGCAGCCAGCCCAGGCCCACGCGGGCGGCGGCGGAGTCGCCGACGAGCGAGCCGACGCCCGCGTACAGCAGGGTCGAGCCGAGGGCCGCGCCCACCACGACCACCAGCGGCATGGTCGCCGAACGGTGATGTCCGCTGTCCGGCCTGGTCAGCCCGGCCACGTACCCGATGACGCACAGCACCAGGGCGTACCGGCCGATGGCGTGGTCGGAAGGGGGCGCCAGGTCGGCGAGCAGACCGGCGCCGAAGCCCACCAGGGCGCCGGAGACGTGCCCGTAGACCAGGGCGAGGCCGAGGACGACCAGGAGCAGCAGGTCCGGTACGGCGCCCGGCAGCTGGAGCCGCGCCAGCACGCTGACCTGGACCAGCAGGGCCACGACCACCAGCGCGGCCGAGAGCAGGATCCTCTTGATGCGCATCGGTCAGCTCCTGGGGGAGGCGCTCGCGGTGGGGGTGGCCGTGACGGTGACCGTCGGCGTGGGCTTCGGTTTGGCGGGTTTTGGCGGCAGCACCGTGTCGCGCGGGTCCTCGCGGGGCGGCTGGACGACCACGCCGACGATGTCCAGCTTGGAGAAGCCGACGAACGGGCGGACCTGGAGGGAGCGGGTCAGGTCGCCGTTGGACGGATCGACCTTGACGACCTGGCCGACCGGGACACCGGGGACGAACGGCTTGTCGGCGCTGGAGCCGAAGGTGACCAGCCGGTCGCCCTTCTTGACCTCGGCCTTGCCGTTGAGGAGCTGCACACGCAGCGAGTTGCCGCCCTGGCCGGTGGCGAACCCGATCTCGTTGGTCTTCTCCATGCGGGTGCCGACGGTGAAGTCGGGGTCGTTGGCGAGCAGCACGGTCGCGGTGGTGCGGCCGACGGTGGTGACCCGGCCGACCAGGCCGTCGCCGTTGAGGACCGTCATGTCGCGGGCGATGCCGTCCTGGGCCCCGGCGTCGATGGTGACGGTCCAGGAGAAGCCCTGCGCCGCGCCGATGGCGATGACCTGGGCACCCTTGATGCCGTACTGGCCGGTGCCGGCGGACTTGAGCAGCTTGTCCAGCTCGGCGGCGCGGTTGCGGTTGCGGTCGGAGGAGCCCAGCCTGGCCTTGAGCGCGGCGTTCTCCCGCTCCAGGGCGCTGATGCGGGTGTGCCGCTCGCCGGAGTCGCGTACCGCGCCGACCGCGTTGCCCACCGGGTCGACGACCGTGGCGATGCCGCTCTCGACCGGCCCGAAGACCGCCGCGGCGGCCTGCCGGGCACCGGCGAGCGGGGACCGTTCGCCGCCGCGGATGTCCACCGTGATCAGCGCGAACGCGATCGCGACCAGCAGCACCAGTAGCAGCCGGCTCTCTCGTGTGTCCCTCACGTGCGGCGGCCGTGTCCTTCCTCGTAGGACCGGCCGGCTGCGGGCCCGCGCCGGTCGCGCTGGGGAGTGCGGTTGTGCCTTTATACGCAGTGCTCGCCTGTTGGGGCGTGGTGCCTGTATATCAACGATCCGCCGTACGGACGATCAGCCGCCCGTACGACGGGATGTCGGTTTCGTGTCGTTCCGCTAGCGGCGCGGCTGGGAGTCCAGGACCTGCTGGAGCGCCTCGAACTCCTCGACGCACTTGCCGCTGCCGAGCGCGACGGAGTCGAGCGGGTCCTCGGCGATGTGGATCGGCATGCCGGTCTCCCGGCGCAGGCGCTCGTCGAGGCCGCGCAGCAGGGCGCCGCCGCCGGTGAGCACGATGCCGCGGTCCATCACGTCGCCGGACAGCTCGGGCGGGCACTTGTCGAGCGTCGTCTTGACCGCGTCGACAATGGAGTTGACCGGTTCCTCGATGGCCTTGCGGACCTCGGCCGCCGAGATGACGACGGTCTTGGGCAGGCCGGAGACCAGGTCCCGGCCGCGGATCTCGGTGTGCTCGTCCTGCTCCAGGTCGTACGCCGAACCGATGGTGATCTTGATGCTCTCGGCGGTGCGCTCGCCCAGCAGAAGGCTGTACTCCTTCTTGATGTGCTGGATGATCGCGTTGTCCAGCTCGTCGCCGGCCACCCGGATGGACTGGGCCGTGACGATGCCGCCGAGCGAGATCACCGCGACCTCGGTGGTGCCGCCGCCGATGTCCACGACCATGTTGCCGGTGGCCTCGTGGACCGGCAGGCCGGAGCCGATCGCGGCGGCCATCGGCTCCTCGATGATGTGCACCTGACGGGCACCGGCCTGGGTGGACGCCTCGATGACCGCGCGGCGTTCGACTCCGGTGATGCCGGAGGGGACACAGACGACGACACGCGGGCGGGCGAGGTAGCGGCGCTTGTGGATCTTGAGGATGAAGTAGCGGAGCATCCGCTCGGTGATCTCGAAGTCGGCGATCACGCCGTCCTTCAGCGGGCGCACCGCGACGATGTTGCCGGGGGTGCGGCCGATCATCTTCTTCGCCTCGGCCCCGACGGCCAGGATGCCGCCGGTGTTGGTGTTGATGGCCACGACCGACGGCTCGTTGAGGACGATCCCGCGACCCCTGACGTACACCAGCGTGTTGGCGGTCCCGAGGTCGACAGCCATGTCACGGCCGATGAACGACATGTTGTTCCCCATGAGGATACGTCTGGCCTTCCCAACTGGAGCGAATGCTTACTTGAGGTCGGCAGGTGTGGTGCGCCGGGGCGCGGAAACTCCATCGTAGTCACGAAGTCCCCACCGCTCGAACGCAGTGCGGGGTTCCTTCGCCATTGTCGGCGGAACACGTACCCGCCCCCCTCAATGGGGACGTCGTGTCGCGCCGAAGCGTTCCCCCGTTCGGCACGCGGTTCCCGCGGGGCGGCCGGCGGCTGCGCGGTCGCCCCAGGTCACCGGGGGCGTGCCGGACGCGGGGTCAGGAACGGCCGGGGAAGAAAATCTTGATCTCGCGCTCCGCGGACTCCTCGGAGTCCGAGGCGTGGATCAGGTTCTCCCGGGTGATGGTGCCGAAGTCGCCGCGGATGGAACCGCCCGGCGCCTTGATCGGGTCGGTGGGGCCGGCCAGCGCCCGCACGCCCTCGATCACCCGCTCGCCCTCGACGACCAGGCTGACCACCGGGCCCGACGACATGAACTGCACCAACGGCTCGTAGAAGTCGCGGCCGACGTGCTCGGCGTAGTGCTGCTCCAGGATCGCGCGGTCCAGCGTGCGCAGTTCCAGCGCGCTGATCGTCCAGCCCGCCTTGCGCTCGATACGGCCGAGAATCTCACCGACCAGGCCGCGGCGGACCGCGTCGGGCTTGAGGAGGACGAGCGTGCGCTGGCTCACGGGAGGGACTCCTTGGGTCATGACAGTCCGGCAGGTGCCCTGAGGCTACATGGGTGACGGCGCTGGGCCGTACGCGGTATCGGGGCCGCCGCGGGGCCGTACGGGTGACACCGGCCAGGGTTTCGCACAGACGTCCGGAGGGGGCTCGTGCGGATGTCCGGTCCGGGTCCGTACGTCCGGCATGTCCGGGCCGCCGGGGCGTTGCTCCGGCCGGTCCGGGCCGGCGGGGCGCCCCCCGGCCCGTCCGCATCTCCTGAGGTACGTCGTCCGTACCTCCGGAAGTACGTCCACCGGCGCGTCCGGCCCGCGGCCTACGGGAGCCGCGCCTACGCCGTGCCCGGCTGCGGCCCCTCCTCGGCCTGCGCCGCCCAGCGGGCCTTGGCCTCGTCGATCTTGCGGCCGAAGTGCACCGACGCCCACCACAGCGCGGCGAAGACCGCGCCGAGGAAGAACATCGTGCCCACCACGAAGCCACTGGCGATCAGGGCGGCCTGGAGGACCCAGCCGAGCTGCACGCCGCCGGGCCGGGTGAGCACGCCGCACAGCAGCAGGCACAGCAGCATCGCGATGCCGCTGACCGTCCAGACCGTGGCCGTGGAGTGGCCGGAGGTCTGCATCGCGACCAGACCGGCGAACCCGATCACGAAGAACTCGCCGATCAGCGTGGACGCACACAGCGTGCGCATGGTCAGTTCCTTCCCAGGAGCAGCCGGGCCTCGCCGACCGTGATCACGGAGCCGGTGACCAGCACGCCCGCGCCGGCGTACTCGCCCTCTTCCTCCGCGAGGGTGATCGCCGCCTCCAGCGCGTCGTCGAGCCGGGGCTCGACCTGCACCCGCTCGGCGCCGAAGACCTCCACCGCGACGGCCGCCAGCTCGTCCGGGTCCATGGCGCGGTGGCTGGAGTTCCGGGTCACCACGATCTCGGCGAAGATCGGCTCGAAGGCTTCCAGGACGCCGCGTACGTCCTTGTCCGCGCTGGTGCCGACGACCCCGACGAGCCGGCTGAAGCCGAACGCCTCGCTGACGCCCTCGGCCGCGGCCCGCGCGCCCGCCGGGTTGTGCGCCGCGTCCAGGATCACGGTCGGGCTGCTGCGCACCACTTCCAGGCGGCCGGGCGAGGCCACCGCGGCGAACGCGGTGCGGATGGTGTCGATGTCCAGCGTGCGGGCGTGCTCGGAGCCGATGCCGAAGAACGCCTCCACGGCGGCGAGCGCCACCGCGGCGTTGTGCGCCTGGTGGGCGCCGTACAGCGGCAGGAAGAGGTCCGGGTACTCACCGCCGAGGCCGCGCAGCGTCAGCAGCTGGCCGCCGACCGCCACCTCGCGGCTGAGCACGCCGAACTCCATGCCCTCGCGGGCGACCGTGGCGTCCACCTCGACCGCGTGCTTGAGCATCACGGACGCCGCGTCCACCGGCTGCTGCGCCAGCACGACGGTGGCGTCCTTCTTGATGATCCCGGACTTCTCGCCGGCGATCTTCTCGGGCGTATCGCCGAGCCGGTCGGTGTGGTCCAGGGAGATGGGCGTGACGACGGCGACGTCCCCGTCGATCACGTTCGTCGCGTCCCAGGTGCCGCCCATGCCGACCTCGACGACCGCGACGTCCACCGGGGCGTCCGCGAACGCCGCGTACGCCATCGCGGTGAGCACCTCGAAGAAGGACAGGCGGTACTGCTGGCGCTCGTCGACCATCTCCACGTACGGGGCGATGTCCCGGTACGTCTCGATGAAGCGCTCGGCGGAGACCGGGGCGCCGTCCAGGCTGATCCGCTCGGTCACGGACTGCACGTGCGGGCTCGTGTACCGGCCGGTGCGCAGGTCGAAGGCGGTCAGCAGGGCCTCGATCATGCGGGCGGTGCTGGTCTTGCCGTTGGTGCCGGTGATGTGGATGGACGGGTACGCGCGCTGCGGCGAGCCCAGTACGTCCATCAGCGCCTCGATGCGCTGCACCGACGGGTCCAGCTTGGTCTCGCCCCAGCGGCCGGCCAGCTCGGCCTCCACCTCGCGCAGCGCGCGGTCCACCTCCGGGTCGGCGGGACGGGCGGGAACGCCGTCCCCCTGGGGCGGGCCTGCCTGCGCGCGCAGGGTCCGGCTGCCGGCCTCGATCACCGCGAGGTCGGGGTCCCGGTCGGTCTCGGCCTCCACCATCTCCTCGAAGGGGTCGGCCGGGCCGTCCGGGCCGGGAGTCGGGTCGGGGTCGTCGTTTCGGGGGCGGTCGTCGCTCACGCGTCCAGTCTACGAGCCGCTGTCGCGACCGGTGGGGCGCGGCCTGCGGCCGGGCAGCGGCGGGCCCCCGGACCGGCCCCCTACGACAGGGCCGCCTTCATCATCGCCTTCGCCACCGGGGCCGCCAGGCCGCCGCCGGAGACCTCGCTGCGGGCCGCGTCGCTGTCCTCGACCATGACCGCGACGGCCACCTGACGGCCCTTGCCGTCCTTGGCGTAGGAGACGAACCAGGCGTACGGGGTGCCCTCGTTGTTCACGCCGTGCTGGGCGGTGCCGGTCTTGCCGCCGACGGTGCGGCCGTCGATCTTGGCGTTGGAGCCGGTGCCCTCGTTGACCACGGTCTCCATCGACGACTGGAGCTGCTCGGCGGTGCGCTGCGACACCGCCTTGCCGTACTGCTCCGGCGCGTACTGCTGGATCGTGTTGCCGCCGCCGTCGGTGAGCTTGTCGACCATCTGCGGCTTCTGGAGGACGCCGCCGTTGGCGATGGCCGAGGAGACCATGGCCATCTGGAGCGGCGTCGCGGTGTCGTCGAACTGGCCGATGCCGGACAGCGCGGTCTGCGGCTTGTCCATGCCCTTCGGGTAGACGCTCTTGCCGGCCCGTACGGGGGTGTCCAGCTTGCCGTCGTTGAAGCCGAACTTCTCCGCCTGCGCTCGGACCTTGTCCTGGCCCAGGTCGGCGGCCATCTTCGCGAAGACGGTGTTGCAGGAGTACTGGAGCGCGGTGCGGATGGTGGCGTTCTTGCAGGGCGCGGAGGCGCTCTCGTTCTTCAGCACCGTACGGGTGTTGGGGAGGGTGTACGGGTCGGGGCTGTCGGTCGGCTGGTCCACGGAGGAGTACAGGCCGTTCTCCAGGGCGGCCGCCGCGACGACCAGCTTGAAGGTGGAGCCGGGCGGCAGCGGCTGCCGCAGCGCGCGGTTGACCTCGGGGTGATCCTTGTCTCCCGACAGCTCCTTCCACGCCTTCTGGTCGTCGCTGCCCGACCCGGCGAACTTGCCCGGGTCGTACGAGGGGGTGCTGACCATGCCGAGGATCTTGCCGGTGGCCGGGTCCAGGGCGACCGCGGCACCGGTCTTGCCGTCGAGCGCCCGGTACCCGGCCTGCTGCACCTTGGCGTCGATGGTGGTGGCCACGTCGCCGCCCTTGGGCCGCTGGCGGGTCAGCACGTCGGCCGGGTTCTGCAGGCGGCTGTCCGAGCCGTCGAGGAGGTCCCCGTACAGGCTCTCCAGCTGGTTGCTGCCGAAGATCTGCGAGGTGAAGCCGGTCACCGGCGCGTAGAGCGGGCCGTTCTTGTACGTCCGCTGGTACTTGAGCGTGCCGTCGGTGGCGGTGGAGCCGGTCACCGGCTGCCCGCCCACCAGGATGTTGCCCAGGGGCTCGGCGTACTTGGCGATGTTGACGCGCGGGTTGTGCGGATCGTCGGTGAACGTGGACGCCTTGGCCCCCTGGATCCAGGTGACCCACGCCAGCAGCGCGAGTATCAGCAGGATGCAGAACACCGAGACACGGCGCAGAGGTTTGTTCATGGGTGGCGCGGCTCCTCGTCGCTGGACGGCGCGTGCGGCCGGATCGTGCGTTTCCGCCGGAAACTCCCGTTTGCGGGGCCATGGTCCACCGTCTCCATGAGAGCCGGATGAGAACCCGGCGCGTACCGCCCCCACCGTGACACACGCCTCTGATCGCCGCCCCGGGGCAACGCACCGCCCCCTGCCGTCATCCTCCACGGCGGGCTCTGTGAGCCTTTACCGACAAGAAGATCAGTAGCTCGGGGGGCGACGGCGGATGGCCGCCGGTCTCCACCGGGCGGGGCAGGAGCTGAGAAAGCGTGCGCATGCCGGCCATCAGTCAGCGGATGCACCTGGTGCTGCTCACCGCGTGGACCGTGCTGTGGTTCGTCGTGGTCGAGCCGAACGGGGGTTTCTCCTGGCACTACCTGCGCACCGGAGGCGAGCTGATCTACCAGGGCTCCTCCGGTGACGGCACCGGCGGCCTCAACCTCTACGCCCACCACCCCGAACTCCAGATGGGCCCGGTCAGCTTCCTGGTGGCCGGCCTGTTCAACCCGTTCCCCGAGCACATCGGCCAGTTCCTGGCGGCGGCCCTGATGTCGCTGCTCGGCCTGGTGATCGTGGTGCTGGCCGGGCGCAGCGCCGCCTGGCACTTCCTGGGTACGGGCACCAATCACCAGCGGCTGCGGCAGCGCGTCCTGATAGCCGGGCTGGCGTTCATCCCCATGTGGATCGAGGTCTCGGTCCGCTTCGGACATCTGGACGACGTGCTCGCGCTGTTCTTCACCGCGCTGGCCGTACGGTCGGTGACCCGCGGCAACGCCGCGCTGACCGGCGTCTTCCTGGCCCTGGCGATGGACTCCAAACCGACCGCGCTGGCCTTCGTACCGCTGCTGCTCGCGCTCCCGAAGGAGAAGTGGCTGCGGGCGGGACTGTGGATGGCGGGTCTGGTCGCGGTGGCGTGGCTGCCGTTCTTCATCGGCGACATGAATTCGTTCTCGGCGGCGAAGTTCGCCATCCCCAACCATCCGGCGTCCGCGCTGCGCTGGCTGGGCGTGGCCGACCCCGAGACGCCGGGCTGGGACCGGCCCGCACAGTTCGCGCTGGGCCTCGCCCTGGGCTGCCTGGCGGTGTGGCGGGGGCGCTGGGCGGCGGTGGTCCTGCTGGGCGCCAACGCCCGGATCGTCCTGGACCCCAGCGTCTACACGTACTACACCGCGTCCGTCCTGCTCGGCACGCTGCTGTGGGACGTCATCGGGCAGCGGCGGCTGGTGCCCTGGTGGAGCTGGCTGGCGCTGCTGATCCTGTACGGCAGCGTCTTCGCGGTGCCGGACGACTCGGCGCGCGGCTTCATCCGGCTGGCGTTCGTGGCCGTGTCGACGGCGTACGTCCTGCTGTGGCCGGTACGCGAACGCGGCGACCGGCGCGGCAGGGGACGGCGCAGGCCCCCCGCCCGTACGGACGAGGGGCCTGCGGAGACGCACGCGCCGGGACCGTTCCCGGCGCCGGGCGCTACGCCGTGGGCAGGGCCGCCAGCTGGGCGCTGATGCGCACGATGTCGGCCTCGGCCGTCTCCAGCCGGGTACGGATCTTGGCGACGACGTGCTCCGGGGCCTTGCCCAGGAACGCCTCGTTGCCCAGCTTGGCGGTGGCCTGCGCCTTCTCCTTCTCGGCGGCGGCCAGGTCCTTCGACAGCCGCTTGCGCTCGGCCTCGACGTCGATGGCGCCCGACAGGTCCAGCGCCACGGTCGCGCCCGCGACCGGCAGCGACGCGGTGGCGGTGAACTCCTCGCCCGCGGGCTGGAGGCGCAGCAGCGAACGCATCGCGGCCTCGTGGGCCGCGAGCTGCGTACCCGCCAGCTCCAGCCGCGCCGGCACCTTCTGGCCGGGCTGGAGCCCCTGGTCGGAGCGGAAGCGGCGGACCTCGGTGACGACCTGCTGGACCGTCTCGATCTCCCGCTCGGCCGCCGCGTCGCGGAAGCCGCTGTCGGCGGGCCAGTCGGCGACGACCACCGACTCGCCGCCGGTCAGCGCCGTCCAGAGGGTCTCCGTGACGAACGGCACGATCGGGTGCAGCAGGCGCAGCGTGACGTCCAGGACCTCGCCGAGGACGCGGCGCGAGGCGTCCGCGGCCGGGCCGCCCGCCATGAAGGTCGTCTTGGACAGCTCGACGTACCAGTCGAAGACCTCGTCCCACGCGAAGTGGAAGAGGGTGTCCGACAGCTTGGCGAACTGGTAGTCGTCGTAGTACGCGTCCACCTCGGCGACGACCGTGTTGAGCCGGGAGAGGATCCACCGGTCGGTCGCCGACAGCTCCTCGGCCGGGGGCAGCGCGCCCTCGACCGTCGCGCCGTTCATCAGCGCGAAGCGGGTGGCGTTCCAGATCTTGTTGGCGAAGTTGCGCGAGCCCTGGACCCAGTCCTCGCCGATCGGCACGTCGGTGCCGGGGTTGGCGCCGCGGGCGAGGGTGAAGCGGACGGCGTCCGAGCCGTACTTGTCCATCCAGTCCAGCGGGTTGACCGCGTTGCCGAAGGACTTCGACATCTTCTTGCCGCGCTCGTCGCGGACCATGCCGTGCAGGGCGATGGTCTTGAACGGCGGGGTGCCGTCCATCGCGTACAGGCCGAACATCATCATCCGGGCGACCCAGAAGAAGAGGATGTCGTAGCCGGTGACCAGGACCGAGTTCGGGTAGAACTTGTCGACGCTGGCGGTCTTGTCCGGCCAGCCGAGCGTGGAGAACGGCCACAGGCCCGAGGAAAACCAGGTGTCGAGGACGTCCGTGTCCTGCGTCCAGCCCTCGCCGGTCGGCACCTCGTCGTCCGGTCCGACGCAGACGACCTCGCCGTTCGGGCCGTACCAGACCGGGATGCGGTGGCCCCACCACAGCTGGCGCGAGATGCACCAGTCGTGGAGGTTGTCGACCCAGCCGAAGTAGCGGGACTCCATCTCCTTGGGGTGGATGTCCACCTTGCCGTCGCGGACCGCGTCACCGGCGGCCTTGGCGAGCGGGCCGACCTTGACCCACCACTGCATGGACAGCCGGGGCTCGATGGTCGTCTTGCAGCGCGAGCAGTGGCCGACCGAGTGGGTGTACGGGCGCTTCTCGGCGACGATCCGGCCCTCGGCGCGCAGCGCGGCGACGATCGCGGACCGGGCCTCGAAGCGGTCCAGGCCCTCGAACGGGCCGTGCGCGGTGATCACGCCGCGCTCGTCGAGCACCGCGAGGTGGGGCAGGTCGTGCCGGCGGCCGATCTCGAAGTCGTTCGGGTCGTGGGCCGGGGTGACCTTGACCGCGCCGGTGCCGAACTCCGGGTCGACGTGCTCGTCGGCCACGACCGGGATGCGGCGGCCGGTCAGCGGCAGCTCGATCTCCGTGCCGACGAGGTGCTTGTAGCGCTCGTCGTCCGGGTGGACCGCGACGGCGGTGTCACCGAGCATCGTCTCGGCGCGGGTGGTGGCGACGACAATGGACTGCTCGCCCTCGCCGTAGCGGATCGAGACCAGCTCGCCCTCGTCGTCCTGGTACTCCACCTCGATGTCGGAGATGGCGGTCAGACAGCGCGGACACCAGTTGATGATGCGCTCGGCGCGGTAGATCAGCTCGTCGTCGTAGAGCCGCTTGAAGATGGTCTGGACGGCCTCGGACAGGCCCTCGTCCATCGTGAAGCGCTCGCGCGACCAGGCGACGCCGTCGCCCAGGCGCTTCATCTGCCCGGAGATCTGCCCGCCGGACTCGGCCTTCCAGCGCCACACCCGCTCGACGAACGCCTCCCGGCCCAGGTCGTGGCGCGAGACGCCCTCCTTGGCCAGCTCGCGCTCGACGACGTTCTGGGTGGCGATGCCGGCGTGGTCCATGCCGGGCTGCCACAGCGTCTCGTAGCCCTGCATGCGCTTACGGCGGGTGAGGGCGTCGATGAGGGTGTGCTCGAAGGCGTGCCCGAGGTGCAGGCTGCCCGTGACGTTCGGCGGCGGGATGACGATCGTGTACGGCGGCTTGTCGCTCTTCTCGTCCGCCTCGAAGTAACCCCGCTCCACCCAGCGCTCGTACAGCGGCCCCTCTACCTCGGCCGGCGCGTACTGGGTCGGCAGTTCAGTGGGGCTGCTGTTCGTCGGCCCGCCGTCTCGGGGGCTCTGCTGAGTGTTCTCGGTCACGACGCTCAGTGTACGGGCGCGGATGTCGCGGTCTCGAATCGGTTTGGCCCCCGGACGACCGTCCGGCGGTGGCGTCGTACAGGATGTTGGCAACGCATGGACACCAACTGTGACGGGCGTCATCGGACGCCGTCAGTTGCCACGAGGGGACCCCGCTTCATGAGCTTCAACCAGCCGCCTCCCGGACCGTACGGGCAGCCGCCGCAGCAGCCCGGACCGTACGGGCAGCAGGTGCCGCAGCCGGTCGGACAGCCCGGGTACGGCTTCCCGCAGCAGGGCGGCCAGGTTCCCCCGCAGCAGCCGTACGGCCACCCGCAGCAGGCCCCTCAGCCCGGTTACGCGCAGTACCCCCAGGCTCCGTACGGCCAGCAGGCCGGTTACGGGCAGCAGCCGCAGAGCGGCGGCAAGGGCAAGGGCGTGAAGATCACCCTCAGCGTCCTCGCGGTGGCGGCGGTGGCGGGCATGGGCGTGGGCGCGTACTACGCGTTCGGTCCCGGCGGGGACGTGAAGCCGTACACGATCGCCCTGACGACCGCCGTCCTCGACGGTACGTTCAAGAAGGTGCCGGGCAAGGCCGACAAGGACGAGAACCTGGCCGACGACGCCGAGAGCAAGGCGATGGGCATCACGGAGGGCCGGGGCGTCCAGGGCACCTACCAGAACGACCGGAAGCAGGAACTGCTCATCACGGGTGTCTACGGCAAGGTCGCCGACCCCAGGAGCGCGGTGAACAAGATGTTCGCCCAGTTCGACAAGAAGCTCGACGACGCGGGCACCAAGGGCGCGAAGGTGGAGACCGTCACCCCGGTGACGGAGTTCTCCCCCGACGGGTTCGACGGCTCGGTCATGAAGTGCAAGGCGCTCAGGAGCACCGCGTCGAAGGGCGCCCTCACCGCGACCGGCACGGTGACGTACTGCGCCTGGGGCGACTCCAGCGCGGTGGGCGTGGTCGTGAACAGCGGGCTGGAGGCACCCGCCAAATCCACCGGCGCCGCCTTCCCGGCCAAGGAGTTCGCCGAGAAGACCAGCCAGATCCGCTCCGAACTGCGGCGCGAGAAGTAACCACCGCGTCCGCACCGGACCGCCTCAGGGGGGACACACATGAGCTTCGACCAGCCGCCGCCGGGCCCGTACGGCAGCAGTGGACAGCCGCCGCAGGGACCGTACGGGAGCAGCGGGCAACCGCCACAGGGCGGGGCGTTCGGGCCGCCGCCGGGGCCGCCGCAGCAGCAGCCTGATCCATACGGGTTCGGGGCGCCGCAGCAGCCGATGCTCCCGCCGCAGTTCCCGCCGCCCGGTCCTCCCGGCCCGCCCGGCGGCAACAACACGGGCAAGATCATTGCGGGGGTGGCCGCCGGGGTCGTGCTGATCGGCGCGATCATCGGCGGGGCCGTCGTGCTCGCCGTGGGCGGCGGCGACGAGGGCCGCACCCGGGCCGACGGCAGCAGCTCCGCCGCGCCGACGACCGGTTCCACGGCCGACGGCACGTCCGAGGAGTCGCCGGCCGCGGAGGACGACGAGCAGCGGATGCGGCTGACGACGCCCCGGACGGTCGACGACGGCGCGTACACGCTGGAGAAGGACAAGGCGGCGCTGCAGCGCGACGGCCTGAAGCTGGGCGCGCCCCCGCCCGGCATGACGCAGGAGATCGCCCGCTACCGGGGCACCCGCGACAGCCGCACCACCGGCCTGATGATCTCCGGCGGCTACGGCACCATCTCCGACCCGGACAGCGTGGTGGACGGCATGTTCAGCGGCGTCTCCGACGCAAGCACCAAGGTCGTCCGGCAGCGCGAGACGTTCCGGCCCGGCAAGGCCGGCGGCAACGTCACGATCGACTGCGAGGTCGTCCGCAACCCGACGTTCGGCTACGCCCCGGTGTGCGGCTGGGCCGACGGCTCGACCGCCGCGGTGCTGCTCTACATGAACGGCGCGCTGCGCTCCTCCTCGGACATCAATCTGTCGCAGTACGCGGACACCACCGCCGTGGTCCGCGGCGAGACCCGCAAGCCGTAACAGGGGGCAAGCGGAAGGGCCGCCCCGCGATCTCGATCGCGGGGCGGCCCTCGCCGTCCGTGCGGGGGGAACGGACGGTGCTACGCGCTCTTCTCGTGGTGCTCGCCCGACTCGCCGCCGCGGTTGCGCGGCACCAGCGTCGGGTTCACGTTCGAGTGAACGACCTCCTCGGTGATGACGACGCGGGCCACGTCCTTGCGGGACGGGACCTCGTACATCACCGACTGGAGGACCTCCTCCATGATGGCGCGCAGGCCGCGCGCGCCGGTGCCGCGCAGGATCGCCTGGTCGGCGATGGCCTCCAGCGCCGGGCGGTCGAAGTCCAGCTCCACGCCGTCCAGTTCGAACAGGCGCTGGTACTGCTTGACGAGCGCGTTGCGCGGCTCCAGGAGGATCTGGAGGAGCGCCTCGCGGTCCAGGTTGTGCACCGAGGTCAGGACCGGCAGCCGGCCGATGAACTCCGGGATCATCCCGAACTTCACCAGGTCCTCCGGCATCACGTCCTGGAGCTGGTCCTTGGACTCGATCTCGCGCTTGGAGCGGATGTTGGCCCCGAAGCCGATGCCCTTGGCACCGGACCGGGCCTCGATGATCTTCTCCAGGCCGGCGAACGCGCCGCCCACGATGAACAGCACGTTCGTCGTGTCGATCTGGATGAATTCCTGGTGGGGGTGCTTGCGGCCGCCCTGCGGGGGGACCGAGGCGGTGGTGCCCTCCAGGATCTTCAGCAGGGCCTGCTGGACGCCCTCGCCGGAGACGTCCCGGGTGATCGACGGGTTCTCGCTCTTGCGGGCGACCTTGTCGATCTCGTCGATGTAGATGATGCCGGTCTCGGCCTTCTTGATGTCGAAGTCCGCGGCCTGGATCAGCTTGAGGAGGATGTTCTCCACGTCCTCGCCGACATAGCCGGCCTCCGTCAGCGCCGTGGCGTCGGCGAAGGCGAACGGGACGTTGAGCATCCGGGCGAGCGTCTGCGCGAGCAGCGTCTTGCCGGAGCCGGTGGGTCCGAGCAGCAGGATGTTGGACTTGCCGAGTTCGATGCCGTCGTCGCCGCCGCGCGCGCCACCGTTCTCACCCGCCTGGACCCGCTTGTAGTGGTTGTAGACGGCGACCGAGAGGGCCTTCTTGGCGGGCTCCTGGCCTACGACGTAGCTCTCCAGGAACTCGTAGATCTCCCGGGGCTTGGGCAGTTCCTCCCAGCGGACCTCGGAGGTCTCGGCGAGCTCCTCCTCGATGATCTCGTTGCAGAGGTCGATGCACTCGTCGCAGATGTACACACCAGGACCCGCGATGAGCTTCTTCACCTGCTTCTGACTCTTCCCGCAGAACGAGCACTTGAGCAGGTCGCCGCCGTCACCGATGCGTGCCACGAGGTGCTTCCCCTTCGCCTGGGATCCGCATTGCTCCGCGGACCCGGGTGCTTGCCTATCGACGGTACCTTGCCGGGCCCCCCGTACGGGCCCCCCTTGGACCGACTCGGTCAACCCGGTTCAAGGGGGCGTGTCTCCGGCTCACTTCGCGATGGGACGCGATCAGACCGAGGCGGCCGTCTTACGGGTGGAGACGATCTGGTCGACCAGACCGTACGCCAGGGCCTCCTCGGCGGTCAGGATCTTGTCACGCTCGATGTCGTCGCGGATCTTCTCGATCGGCGTGGTGGAGTGCTTGGCCAGCGTCTCCTCCAGCTGCGTACGCATCCGCAGGATCTCGTTGGCGGCGATCTCCAGGTCGGAGACCTGGCCGCGGCCGGTCTCGCTGTACGGCTGGTGGATCAGCACGCGCGCGTTGGGCAGCGCCATCCGCTTGCCGGGGGTGCCGGCGGCGAGCAGCACGGCCGCGGCGGACGCCGCCTGGCCCATGCAGACGGTCTGGATGTCCGGCTTGACGAACTGCATCGTGTCGTAGATCGCGGTCAGCGCCGTGAAGGAGCCGCCGGGCGAGTTGATGTAGATCGAGATGTCCCGGTCCGGGTCCATCGACTCCAGGCACAGCAGCTGGGCCATGACGTCGTTGGCGGAGGCGTCGTCGATCTGCACGCCGAGGAAGATCACGCGCTCCTCGAAGAGCTTGGCGTACGGGTCGTACTCGCGCACCCCCTGGGAGGTGCGCTCGACGAAGCGCGGGACGATGTAGCGGGCCTCGGCGGGCTGGCCCTGGAACTCTGCCTGCGGGGCGGCGGGGCGGTCGTGGAGGCCGCGGCCGGGGAAGTTGTTCATCTGGAGGTTCACCGTCCTGGTGGCGGTCAGAAGGGGGCTGGGTCGGCTGCTGGGTGCGTCGTACGGGGCGCTCAGGCCCCGGTGCCGCCCCCGCCCGGGACACCCGAGGCGCTGGTCATGACCTCGTCGATGAGGCCGTACTCCTTGGCCTCCTGCGGGTCGAACCAGTGGTCGCGGTCGGAGTCGCGGATGATCTGCTCGACGGTCTGGCCCGTGTGCTGGGCGGTGAGCTCGGCCATGCGCCGCTTGGTGTGCAGCAGCCGCTCGGCGTGGATCTTGATGTCCGACGCGGAACCCGCCAGGCCCGCGGAGGGCTGGTGGATGAGGATCTCGGCGTTCGGCAGCGCGAAGCGCTTGCCCGGGGCGCCGGCGCTCAGCAGGAACTGGCCCATCGAGGCGGCGAGGCCCATGGCGATGGTGACCACGTCGTTCTTGATGTACTGCATGGTGTCGTAGATCGCCATGCCGGCCGAGATCGAGCCGCCCGGGCTGTTGATGTAAAGGAAGATGTCCTTGTCCGGGTCAGCGGCGAGGAGCAGCAGCTGCGCCGTGATCTTGTTGGCGATGTCGTCGTCGACCGGCTGGCCGAGGAAGATGATCCGCTCGCCGAGCAGCCGGTTGTAGACCTGGTCGCCGAGGCCACCGAAGGTCGGCTCAGCGGCGGCGGAAGGCATCGGGATCGTCACGTGTCCACCTGCTCGTTGTCGGACGGCCCGGGGCCGTCTCAGCGTCGTCTTCTGGGGCGCGGGGAGGGCGCGGCGTGGTCGGCCGGCGCGGATTCGGGTACTCCCCTGCCCTCGTATCTACGGACCCTAACGCGCTGGTCGGCGGGCGCCATCCCGCATTGTCAGCTGTTCGCTGTGAGCGCAGGCTCACCGGCGCCGCGGGGCCCTGATGACGTACGGGCCCGAACACGCGGGCGTGGCGTGTTCGGGCCCGTACGGAGCCGGTCGGCGCTACGGGGCGGCCGGGGCCGCCCGTGCCACCGGGGCGGCCGGGGCTCAGCCCTCGGTCTTCTCCGCCTTCTCGGCGTCGGTGCCCTCGGCCTCGGCGGCCTCGACGGTCTCGGCCGTCTCGTCCTCGTCGTCCAGGTCGACGACCTCACCGTTGGTGTCCTTGACCGTGGCGGCCTCGACGACGACCGCGAGGGCCTTGCCGCGGGCGACCTCGCCGACGAGCATCGGCACCTGGCCGCCCTCGACGACGGCCTGGGCGAACTGGTCGGGGGACATGCCGGAGGACTGCGCGCGGCGCATGAGGTGCTCGGTGAGCTCCTCCTGGCTGACGTTCAGCTTCTCCTTGTTGACCAGCTCGTCGAGGATGAACTGGGTCTTGATGCCCTTCTCCGCCTGCTCCTTGGTCTCGGCGTCGAACTCCTCCTCGGTCTTGCCCTGGATCTCCAGGTACTTCGCGAGGTCCAGGCCCATCTGGGCGAGCTGGTGGTTGACCAGGTTGTGCTTGCGGGTCTCGATCTCGTCCGCGAGCAGCTTCTCCGGCATCGGGACCTCGACCAGCTTCAGCAGCTCGTCGAGGACCTTCTCCTGGGCCTGGGTGGCCTGGTCGTACTTCTTCATCTGGGCGAGCCGCTTGGCGCTGTCCGAGCGCAGCTCCTCCAGCGTGTCGAACTCGCTCGCCAGCTGTGCGAAGTCGTCGTCCAGCGCGGGCAGCTCACGGGCCGCGACGGCGGTGACGTCGACCTTGACCTCGGCCTCCTTGCCGGCCGCCGAGCCGCCCTTCAGCTCGGAGGTGAAGGTGGCCGACTCACCGGCCTTCAGGCCCTTGACCGCGTCGTCGATGCCGTCCAGCAGCTCGCCGGAGCCGATCGTGTAGCTGACGCCCTGGGCGACGCCGTCCTCCAGCACCTCGCCGTCGACCTTGGCCTCCAGGTCGACGGTGAGCACGTCGCCGTCCTCGGCGGCGCGCTCGACCGGGGAGGTGGAGGCGAAGCGCTCGCGCAGCTGCTCGACGGACTTGTCGATGTCCTCGTCCGACACCTCGACGGCGTCGACCTCGACCTCGATGCCGGAGTAGTCCGGGATCTCCAGGGCCGGGCGGATGTCCACCTCGGCGGTGAAGACCAGCAGCTCGCCGTCCTTCAGCTCGGTGATGTCGACCTCGGGCTGGCCGAGGACGTTCAGCTCACCCTCGTTGACCGCTTCGGTGTAGAACTTCGGGAGCGCGTCGTTGACGGCCTCCTCCAGCACGGCGCCGCGACCGAACCGCTGGTCGATGACGCGGGCCGGGACCTTGCCCTGGCGGAAGCCCTTCACCGTGACCTGCTGGTTGATCTTCTTGTACGCCGCGTCGAGGCTGGGCTTGAGCTCCTCGAAGGGCACCTCGACAGTGAGCCGAACCCGGGTCGGGTTCAGGGTCTCCACGGCGCTCTTCACGGTTCGGTCTCCTTGGGGCTGACTTCTGGGGTTCTGCTTGAGATCTGCCGACGCCCGGGGTCCAGGCGCCCTGCGGATCGCGCCCGGGAGAAGGACACACGGGCACGCAGCTTGCATAGTAACCGCAAGCGGGTTGGCAGCCGCAATGTGATCTTGACGGGGCCTTCACGGACCCGCGGTGGCGGGGCCGGGCGGCCGGGGCCGGGACGGCGGCGCGGCCGGGGCGCGCGCGGCGTTCCGGAGCGCCGTACGGCCGGCCGGGCAACGGGCCGGAGCGCCGTACGGCCGGCCGGGCAACGGGCCGGTGCGCCGTACGGCTGATCGAGAAGAAACCTGCTGGTCGGGGTGGCCGGATTCGAACCGACGACCTTCCGCTCCCAAAGCGGACGCGCTACCAAGCTGCGCCACACCCCGTCGGTGCGACACGTAGGGTACATGGCCGCGGACGGTACGGCTGCCGGATATCCACGGGCACGCGCCCGGAGCACGGGGCGCGGCGTGCGGGAACGGCGGGCGCGGAACGGCGCGCGCCGGGCAGGAACGGGACGCGGTGTGCGGCGGACCCGGGTGACCCGCTACGATGCATCGCGTGCCGTGGTCACCCGACCGGCGGCGCACGCGGGCGTAGCTCAATGGTAGAGCCCCAGTCTTCCAAACTGGCTACGCGGGTTCGATTCCCGTCGCCCGCTCCACCACCCGGGCCCGGCCGTGAGGATCTCCTCCGGTCCGGGCCCGCGGCCGTTCCCGGCTCCGTACGGCAGCCGCGCCCCCAGCCGTCGTCTCCTGTCACAACCCGATCAGGACCGGCCGCACCCGGGCGTGACTCACTAGGGTGGCGGCATGGAGATCTGGCTGAATCCCGCGTGTTCCAAGTGCCGTTCCGCCGTACGGCTGCTGGACGAGGAGGGGGCGCACTACACCGTGCGCCGGTACCTCGAAGAGCCGCCCACCGCCGCGGAGTTGCGCGCGGTCCTGGAGCGGCTGGGCCTGGAGCCGTGGGACATCACGCGGACGCAGGAGGCCGAGGCGAAGGAGCTGGGGATCGGCGACTGGGAGCGCACGGACGCCGGACGCGAGCGGTGGATCGAGGCGCTGGCCGGCCACCCGAAGCTGATCCAGCGGCCGATCATCACGGCGGACGACGGCACGGCGCTGGTGGGGCGCAGCGAGGAGGCCGTACGGGAGGCGGTCGCGCGGAGCGGACGCGACGACCGCTGACGCGCCGTGCGGGCCCGTGCGCCGCGGGCGCCGGGGCTCGGGCCCGGGAGGCGCTAGAAGCTGATGTTGTTGATCGTGTCGGCCACCGAGGTGAGGAACCGGTTGATGGACGGCGCGATGCCGGTGGAGGCGAGGAAGAACCCGAAGAGGATGGCGACGATCGCCGGTCCCGCCTTGAGCGACTTGCCGCGTATCAACACGATCATGATGATGCCCAACAACAGCACGACGGACAGCGAAAGAGCCACAACTGATCACACCCTCGGTCGGAACGCCTGGCCGGCCCCGGAAGCATGCAGCCGCGCACACCCCCGCTCGGCACCATCGTGCCACCAAGTCCCTGCCCAGTGGAGGCGGGTGGCGAATCATCGGCCAAGGCTTTGCGCGGGTCCGCCGCGAACGGGCGGCCGAACGCGGACGGACGGCGCTCCGCGGTCCGGGAATCGGCCCCGCCGAGCGCATTCCGGCCGACGGCCGGAACCTTTCGCAGGACCCCACCGACCCACCGCGCACCGCCCGGCCCCCCTTTGTGCGCACGTGAATTCACCGGCCGCGGACACACCCGAAGGCAGCCTTCCGACACCGGCATACCGGTAGCGATGCGGACATCACCCCCGGGCCCGCGGTGAGGGCATATGCCCTTCCATGACGGGACGAGGCGCACGGAACCGGGTATTCACCGGCTCTCCGCAAAACACCCGGAAGTGCGTCCGTAGCGCCCTGGAACGTGCCACCCGAAAAGGAATTCACCGCCCTCGTCACGCGTCATACGCATTTACCGGCGAGGGTTTTACGCATTCCGCAGCAGGGCCTAGGGTGCGCCAGATGTTTCCCGCCGCACCGACCTCACGACGTGTGCTTCCCCCGACCGCGCGGGCTCCCGACCGGGGGCCGGCCGCCACCGAGGCCGAGGCCCCGACGACCGCCGCCGGGGGCGGACGGGACGCCTTCTTCGACAACGCCAAGTACCTGGCGATCGTGCTGGTCGCCATGGGGCATTCCTGGGAACCGCTGACCGGGCAGAGCCGCGCCGCCGGGGCGCTCTACATGACGGTGTACGCCTTCCACATGCCGGCGTTCATCATCATCTCCGGGTATTTCTCCCGGAGTTCCGACCTGCGTCCGGACCGGCTGCGCCGGCTGATCACCGGCGTCGTGGTGCCGTACGTCGTCTTCGAGACCGCCTACACGCTCTTCGCGCGCCGGGCGGCGCACGACCCGGGAATGCCCATCAGCCTCCTGGACCCCTGGTACCTGACCTGGTTCCTGGCGGCGCTGTTCGTGTGGCGGCTCACCACTCCCCTGTGGCGGACCGTACGGTGGCCGGTTCCGCTGGCGCTGGCCGTCGCCGTACTGGCCTCGGTGTCCCCGGAGATCGGCGACGACCTGGACATGCAACGGCTGCTGCAGTTCCTGCCGTTCTTCGTGCTGGGGCTTCAGCTGCGGCCGGAGCACTTCGCGCTGCTGCGCCGGCGCGCCGTGCGGATCGCGGCGGCGCCGGTCTTCGGGTGCGCCGTCGCGCTGGCGTACTGGGCGGCACCGCGGATGACGTCGGCGTGGTTCTACCACCGCGAGAGCGCGCAGGAGCTGGGGGCGCCCTGGTGGGCGGGCGCGGCGATGACGCTCGCGGTGTTCGGCTGCTCGCTGGTGCTCGTCGGGTGCTTCCTCGCCTGGGTGCCGGCCCGCCGTACCTGTTTCACGGTGCTGGGCGCCGGCACCCTGTACGGCTATCTGCTGCACGGCTTCCTGACCAAGGGCGCGCGCTTCTGGGGCTGGTACGACCACCCGTGGCCGCACTCGCCGCTCGGCGAGATCACGGTCAGCCTGACGGCGGCGGCCGTGGTGACCGCGCTGTGCGCCCCACCGGTCCGCCGGGTCCTGCGCTGCGTGGTGGAGCCCCGGATGACGTGGGCGTTCCGGAAGGAGCCGGCGGTCCGGCGCTGAGGCCACCCGGCGCGCCTCAGGCCGCGGGGGCCCGCCGGGCGTGTCCGGTGAGGGCGGCCATCCGGGCGGCGACCTGCCCGGCCGAGGGCCGGTCCAGGCTGCCGGCGAGCGCCCCGTCGGCGAGGAAGAGGACCCGGTCGGCCCAGGAGGCGGCCACCGGGTCGTGGGTGACCATGACGACGGTGGCGCCGAGCGCGTCGACCGCGTGCCGCAGCAGGCCGAGGACCTCGGCGGCGGTGCCGGCGTCGAGCGCGCCGGTCGGCTCGTCGGCGAAGACCACGTCGGGCGCGGTGACCAGCGCGCGGGCGATGGCGACGCGTTGCTGCTGGCCGCCGGAGAGCTGGCCGGGGCGTCGCCCGGCGTGCTCCGCGAGGCCGACCCGGGCCAGCGCCTCGGCCGTCCGCCGCCGGTCGGCGCGCTGCCCGGCGAGGCGCATCGGCAGGGCGACGTTCTGCTCGACGGTCAGCGACGGCAGCAGGTTGAACGCCTGGAAGACGAAGCCGAGGCGTTCGCGGCGCAGCGCGGTGAGCCGGTTCTCCCGCATGCGGGTGATGTCCGTACCGCCGACGCGGACCGTGCCGCCGGTCGGCCGGTCCAGGCCCGCGGCGCACTGCAGGAACGTGGACTTGCCGGAGCCGGAGGGCCCCATCACGGCGGTGAAGGTGCCGTGCGGCAGAGCGAGGTCGATGCCGCGCAGCGCGTGCACGGCGCCCGCGCCGCGGCCGTACTGCCGCCGGACCCCGCGCAGTTCCACGGCGCAGCCGCCGTCCCGCCCCGGCCCGTTCCGGTGCTTGTCGCGCAGGCCCATCGCGCCGTCCCCCGTCTCGTACGTCCGCTCCACCCCTCGACCGTACGGAGCCGGGGTGAACCTGGGCCATGACGGCTGCCGGTGGCTTGGGGGTGGGGAAAACCCCAGGCGGGGCTCTCGACGGGAGGCCCGGAAGGATCCGGGAGCGGGTCGGTGGAGGAGTGGGCAGGAGCCGGCGAGGTGTGCGGAGCGGGCGGGTGCGCCGGACCGGAAAAGTCGTTTGGTAAACTAACTACTAACGATTTCTTGACTCCCCCTTGACCGAACATCGTCCGGCCGAACCTCTGGAGGAGCCATCGGACACGCAGACACCCTCCTCGCGATGGGCGGGGCCTTCCTCGCCGCCGCCGTCCTCGCCCGCCTGGGCGGCCGCATCGGGCTCCCCACGATCCCCCTGTTCATCCTGGCCGGGATACTGCTCGGCCCGCACACACCCGGCCTCTCGCTGGTCGACGACCCGCACGAGCTGGAGATGCTCTCCCTGCTCGGCCTGGTGCTGCTGCTCTTCTACCTCGGCCTCGAATTCCATATGGACGACCTCAAGGAGGGCGGCCGGAAGATGGCCACCGCCGGGGCCGCCTACCTGGCGCTGAACGTCGGCGCCGGCCTGGTCTTCGGCTTCGCGGTCGGCTGGGGCACCTCCGAGGCGCTCGTCCTGGCCGGGGTGCTCGGCATCTCCTCGTCGGCGATCGTCACCAAGGTCCTGATGGACACCGGCCGGCTGGGCAACCCCGAGACCAAGCCGGTCCTCGGCATCATCGTGGTCGAGGACATCTTCCTCGCGCTCTACCTGGCCGCCCTCCAGCCGGTGATCTCCGGCGCCGACTCGCTCGCCTCGGCCGCGCTCGACGCGGGCAAGGCGTTCGGCTTCCTGCTGCTGCTCGCCGTGGTCGCCCGCTGGGGTACGACGGTGATCGGCAAGCTGATCGCCACCAAGGACAACGAGCTGCTGGTCGTCTCCTTCCTCGGGGCCGCCGTGCTGGTGGCGGGCGTCTCGGAGTGGTTCGGCGTGGCCGACGCGATCGGCGCGTTCATGGTCGGCCTGATGCTCGGCAGCACCGGTTCCGGCAAGCGGATCATGGAGCTGGTGCACCCGCTGCGGGACGCCTTCGGCGCGATCTTCTTCTTCGCGTTCGGCCTGTCCATCGACCCCGGCGACCTGCCGTCGGTGGTCTGGCCGGTGCTGGTCGCGGTCGCGCTCACCCTGCTGATGAACGTGGTCGCGGGGCTGGTCGCGGCCCGGATCTACGGCTTCGGGCCGCGCCCGGCCGCGAACATCGCCACCGCTCTGCTCGCCCGCGGCGAGTTCGCCCTGATCCTGGCGACGATGGCGGCGGGGGCCGGGCTGGACGACCGGCTGGCGCCGTTCATCGCCGGGTACGTGCTGATCCTCGCCGTGCTGGGGCCGCTGGCGGCCGGCCGGTCGCAGTGGCTGGCGCGGCTCCTGCCGGGCGGCGGACGGCCGGATCCGGACGCGCCGGCGGACGGCGGGCGGCCCGCGGCCACGGCCGCCGGACCGGGCTGACGGGCACGCGGCCGGGGGCGGACCGCACCGCCCGGGGGCTCCGGCCGCGTGGCCGGGCCGCTCCGCACGGCGGATCAGTCGCGGCAGATCAGCAGCAGCGCGCGGTCGTCGTTCACGTCCTTGGCCACCGCCTCGATCAGGTGCCAGGCGGCCCCCGCGAAGCCGCAGGCCACATAGCGGTCGGCCTCGCCGGTCAGCCGGTCGATGCCCTCGGCGATGTCCCGGTCGGCGGCCTCGACCAGCCCGTCCGTGAAGAGCATCAGCACGTCGCCGGGGCGCAGCGTCCCCTTCACGGGGTCGAACTGCGCCCCGTCGTACACCCCGAGCAGCGGCCCTTCCGCCGCCTTCTCCTCCCAGCGGCCGGTGCCGGCGCAGAGCTGGAGGGCGGGCAGGTGTCCGGCGGACAGCAGCTCGTAGTCGCCGGACTCCAGATCCAGCACCAGGTGGATGGAGGTGGCGAAGCCCTCGTCCCAGTCCTGGCGCAGCAGATAGCCGTTGGCGGCGGGCAGGAAGCCGTGCGGCGGCAGCGAGCCGAGCAGGCCGCCGAAGGCGCCGGACAGCAGCAGCGCGCGGGAGGCCGCGTCCATGCCCTTGCCGGACACGTCGGTCAGCACGACTTCGAGGATGTTGCCTCCGTGGGTGCGGGAGGCGACGACGAAGTCGCCGGAGAAGGACTGCCCGCCGGCCGGCCGCAGCGCCATCTCGCGGTGCCAGCCGCTCGGCAGCTTGGGCAGCTTGCTCTGGACGCGGATGCGTTCGCGCAGGTCGAAGAGCATCGTCCCGCCCCGCCGCCACGGAACGCCGACCCGGCTGCGGAACTGTGCGATCAGCAGCCCGGACAGGCCGACCGCGGCGACCACCAGGACCGTGCCCGGGGTGATCCGGTCCCGGCCCTGGTCGTACGGGCCGAGCAGCGACGCCTCGACGATCAGCGCGGCGGCCGACGTGCCGTACAGAGCGAGCAGGTTGGCCGGGCGCAGCAGCAGGCCGCCCGCGATGACCGGCAGGACCAGCGCGGTGGGCGCGATCCAGTCGGGCCGCCAGATGGTGCCGCAGGCGATGGCGGGGATGGCGATCAGCAGGGCGACCAGGGCGATCCAGTCCGAGCCGTCACCGCGGAAGTAGTCGACCCCGGCCTTGCGCACGCGGATGCGGGCCCGGTGCACCGCCTTGCGCCACCGGGCCGTCAGGGACTCCGCTCCCGAGCTGCTCGCCATTGTTCTGGGACCTTATCCACCCGTTCGGCGGCGCGTCGATTCGCGGCGCGCCGCCTGGCGCAATCGCCGGGAAACGGCGTTCGAAAAACGGTCGCGCGGGCGCGAGGCGCCCTGCTACCCATGGCGTATGACGACAGAGTTACGGCCGCTGCGTGCGGGCGAGTGGGCCGACTGGTACGCAACGCTGGAACGGGCGTTCGGCGGCACCCCCGAGACCCCTGAGGAACGGAACCTCTGGCAGCGCCTCGGCGAGCTCGAACGCAGCCTCACCGTCCGGGACGGGAACGACGTCGTCGGCACGGCGGGGGCGTTCACCTTCCGGCTCTCGGTGCCCGGCGGCGCCCTCGTCCCGGCGGCCGGCGTGACGATGGTCAGCGTGCAGCCGACCCACCGGCGGCGCGGCCTCCTGCGCGCGATGATGCGCCACCAGCTCGCGGACATCCGGGACCGGCGCGAGCCGCTGGCCGTGCTGACCGCCTCGGAACCGGCCATCTACGGGCGCTTCGGCTACGGCCCGGCGACCGAGGCGGTGAGCATGACGCCCGACACGCTGCGGCTGTCCGTCACCGCGCCGGCCGGCGCCGACGGCGTACGGCTGCGGCTGGTCGATCCGGAAGCCGCGCTGGCGGACTGCGAGAAGGTCTACGAACAGGTGGTCACCGGCCGCCCCGGGATGCTCGCCCGGCAGCCCGGCTGGGAGCGGCTGCCGCTCCTCGACCCGGAGGCCGACCGCGACGGGGCCGGGCCGCTGCTGTGCGTGCTGGCCGAGGTGGCCGGGGAGGCGCGCGGCTACGCGCGCTACGCGGTCAAGGCGGGCTGGGACGGGGCCGGTCCGGACGGCACGGTGGTGCTGCGCGACATGGAGGCGCTGGACCCCGTCGTCTGCGCGGCGCTGTGGCGCTACCTGTTCTCCATCGACCTGACGTCCCGGCTGACGGTGCGCAACCGGCCGGCCGACGATCCGCTGCTGCACCTCGTCCCCGACATCCGGCGCTGCCAGGTCAGGGTGCGCGAGTCGCTGTTCGTCCGCCCGGTGGAGGTCGGCGGGGCGCTCGCGGCGCGGACATACGCGACGCCGCTGGACGTGGTCCTGGACGTGACCGACACGTTCTGCCCCTGGAACGAGGGCCGGTGGCGGCTCACCGGCGACGAACGGGGCGCCTCCTGTGAACGGACCACGGCCCCGGCCGACCTGGCGCTGTCCGTGCGGGAACTGGGCTCGGCGTACCTGGGCGGCTTCACGCTGGGGGCGCTGGCGGCGGCGGGCCGGGTGCGGGAACTGCGGCCCGGCGCGCTGCGGGCGGCATCGGCGGCCTTCGGGTGGCACGTGAAGCCGTGGCTGCCGCACGGATTCTGAGGAGGGCGCGGCCGGGCGCCCGCGGTGGCCGGCGGCCGGTCCGTCACTTCGGCCGGCGCCCGTTCCGTCACTTCGGCTGGCAGGTGGGGCACCAGAAGAGGTTGCGGTTGGCCAGGGAAGCGGTGCGGATCTCGGAGCGGCAGATGTGGCACTCCTGGCGGGCACGGCGGTAGACGTAGACCTCGCCGCCGTGGTCGTCGACGCGCGGCGGGCGGCCCATGGCCTCGGGGAGGTGTTCGGGGCGCACCGTGTCGATGCGGTTGTGCCGGACGCCCTCACGCATCAGGGCGACCAGGTCCGCCCAGATCGCGTCCCATTCGGACCGGAGCAGATCGCGTCCGGCCCGGTACGGGTCGATGCCGAGCCGGAAGAGCACCTCGGCCCGGTAGACGTTGCCGACGCCCGCGATCACCTTCTGGTCCATCAGCAGCGCGGCGAGCGACGTACGGCTGCGCGAGATCCGGGCCCAGGCGCGCTCGCCGTCGTCGCCGGGACGCAGCGGGTCGGGGCCGAGCCGGTCGTGTATCGCCTGCTTCCCGGCGTCGGTGAGCAGCGCGCAGGCGGTGGGCCCGCGCAGGTCCGCGTAGGCCGTGTCGTTGGCCAGCCGCAGCCGGACGGTGTCGGTGGGCGGCGGCGCGGGGGCGTCGCCGAAGGCGAGCTTGCCGAAGAGGCCGAGGTGGACGTGGACCCACCCGGCGGGGCCGAAGCCGAGGAAGAGGTGCTTGCCGTGCGCCTCGGCGGTGGTCATGACCTGGCCGTCGATCAGCGCCGCGCTGTCGGAGAACTTGCCCTGGGGGCTGCTCGCGCGCACCGGCGCGCCCTCGAAGAGCGCACGGTGGTCCAGCGCGAGGCGGTGGATCGTGTGCCCCTCGGGCATCGGCCGGTGCCTCCTCGGCGGGTGGTACGGAACGGACGGCGGCCGCCCGCGCCGTCGGCGGCGCGGGCGGTACGCGAAGGCGGGCTCAGCCCTGCTGCGGGTGGTGGGCCGGGATCTCGGGGAGCTCGCCGGTGGTCTCGTAGCGGGAGAGCATGTCGATGCGGCGGGTGTGCCGCTCCTCGTGGGAGTACGGCGTGGCGAGGAACGCCTCGATGAACTTCGTCGCCTCGTCCCGGGTGTGCATCCGGCCGCCGACCGAGATCACGTTGGCGTTGTTGTGCTCGCGGCCCAGCTTGGCGGTCTCCTCGCTCCAGGCGAGCACCGCGCGGACGCCCTTGACCTTGTTGGCGGCGATCTGCTCGCCGTTGCCGGAGCCGCCGATGACGACGCCGAGGCTCTCCGGGTCGGCGGCGGTCCGCTCGGCGGCCCGCAGGCAGAACGGCGGGTAGTCGTCCTGGGCGTCGTAGATGTGCGGACCGCAGTCGACGGGCTCGTGGCCGTGGGCCGTGAGCCACTCGACGAGGTGGTTCTTCAGTTCGAAACCGGCATGGTCGGAGCCGAGATACACGCGCATGTGCTGAGTGTTGCACGAGTGTGTGGCCCGCCGGGCCCGGGGTAGGCGCCGCCGGGGTTCCCCGCCGCCGTACATGCGGTATACACGCGATGACGTGCGGAAATGAGATCCGTACAACGATCCGGATTCAGATCTTCCAAAACGCCCGTTAACGCAGTTCTAATGCGGGGACTCGACACCGAGAACCACAGAAGGACGGTGCACATGGGCGCGCATCCGCCGACCATGAACGCGGGCAACGCGACCGGTGACCCCGGCGGCCCCGGCGGAGGCCGGTCTCCCGGCGGTCTTCAGGCAGGTCTCAAGAACCGCCATCTGTCGATGATCGCCATCGGCGGCGTGATCGGCGCGGGTCTGTTCGTGGGCTCCGGGGCCGGCATCGCGGCCGCCGGCCCCGGCATCCTGATCTCGTACGCGCTCACCGGCCTGCTGGTCGTCCTGGTGATGCGGATGCTGGGCGAGATGGCCGCCGCCTCCCCCACCTCCGGCTCGTTCTCCGCCTACGCGGACCGGGCGCTGGGCCGCTGGGCGGGCTTCACCATCGGCTGGCTGTACTGGTTCTTCTGGTCGGTCGTGCTGGCCGTGGAGGCGACCGCCGCCGCCTCGATCCTGACCGGCTGGGTCCCCGCCGTCCCGCAGTGGGCGTGGGCGCTGCTGGTGATGATCGTGCTGACCGGCACCAACCTGATCTCGGTGGGCTCGTTCGGCGAGTTCGAGTTCTGGTTCGCCGGTATCAAGGTCGTGGCGATCGTGGTGTTCATCCTGGTCGGCGCGCTGGCGATCTTCGGGCTGCCGCCCGGCGACCACGCGGTGGGCCTGTCCAACCTGACCGGCCACGGCGGGTTCCTGCCGAACGGGCCCGGCGCGATCCTCTCCGGCATGCTGCTGGTGGTCTTCTCCTTCATGGGCAGCGAGATCGTCACCCTGGCGGCGAGCGAGTCGCCCAACCCGGTGCAGGCCGTGCGCAAGGCCGTCAACAGCGTCATCTGGCGGATCGCGCTCTTCTACCTCGGCTCGATCGCGGTGATCGTGACACTGCTGCCGTGGGACGATCCGGCGCTCGACAAGAGCCCGTACGTGGCCGTCCTGAAGTCGCTGGACATCCCGGCGGCCGGCACCGTGATGGACGTCGTGGTGCTCACCGCCGTGCTGTCCTGCCTGAACTCCGGCCTCTACACCGCTTCCCGGATGGCGTTCTCGCTCGGCGAGCGCGGCGACGCGCCGAAGTCCTTCGCGCGGGTGAACAAGGGCGGCGTCCCGGCGACCGCCATCTGGGCGTCGGTCGCCTTCGGCTTCGTCGCGACGATCTTCAGCTACACCTCGAAGGACACCGTCTTCGAGTTCCTGCTGAACTCCTCCGGCGCGGTGGCGCTCTTCGTCTGGCTGGTCATCTGCTTCTCGCAGCTGCGGATGCGCAAGGTCATCGAGCGGGAGATGCCGGAGCGGCTGACCGTACGGATGTGGCTGTACCCGTACCTGACGTACGCGACGATCGCGCTGATCCTCTTCGTCGTCGGCTACATGTTCTACAACCCCGACGGGCGCAAGCAGATGGTGCTGTCGGTGGTCGCGGCCGTGGTCGTGCTGGCCGTCGGGCTGGTGCTGGACCGCCGGCGCCGGGCCGCGGGCGGCGCGGCGGATGCCGCCGCGGTCGGCGGCGACGGCGGCCCGGCGGGTCACGGGGACGTTCGGAAGGACTCCCTGACCCGGTCGTAGGCGCGCAGGCTCCGGGCACGGGCCGTACGGGCCCGGAACGCGGCCGGGCCCCGCGCCGCCACATGAGGTGGTGGTGCGGGGCCCGGGCCGTACGGTGCGGGGCGCGCGGGGTTCAGCCGCGGCGGCCGAGCAGCTTCCAGGCGGTGGGCAGCGCGCCCATCGCCAGCGCGGCCTTGAGGGCGTCGCCGACCAGGAAGGGGACCAGGCCGGCCGCGACCGCCTGGCCGAACGGCATGCCGGTGCTCAGGGCGAGGAAGGGCACGCCGACCGCGTAGATCAGGGCCGTGCCGGCGGCCATCGTGCCGGCCGTGCGCAGCGCGCCGCGGTCGCCGCCGCGGCGGGCCAGCGCGCCGACCGCGGTGACGGCGAGCAGCATGCCGAGGACGTAGCCGAACGTCGCGCCGCCCGCGCCGGAGGCGCCGCCCGCGAACCACGGCAGGCCGGCCATGCCCAGCAGCGCGTACAGGCCGAGCGACAGGAAGCCGCGGCCGGCGCCGAGCGAGACGCCGACGAGCAGGGCGGCGAAGGTCTGGCCGGTGACCGGGACGGGCGAGCCGGGGACCGGGACGGCGATCTGCGCGGCGATGCCGGTGAGCGCGGCGCCGCCGACGACCAGCGCGGCGTCGCGGACACGGGCGCGGGTGGCGCCGGCTGCGGGCAGCAGATCGGCCAGGACCGCACCGGGCCTGGTGGTTGCGTCGGCAGTGCTCATCGGAACTCCGCGGGGTGTGAGGTGGAGCGGGGACAGACCAAGGACGCCCTGACGTTAGCCGAGCGCCTTACGGCCGATCATCGTGTGGCGGCGACAAAGGCGCAATGGTCTCCTTGGAAGGTTCCGAACAACGCCCGGACCGCCGGGCCGTACCGGCTCGTCAGCGGTCTTCGCAGGTCACGTGATGCTCATCACGGCGCACGGCACGGACGGGCGTGCATTTTGTGGTAGCGCGCGGCGGGCGGGGAAACTGAGGGGACAACGCGGGGCCCTGTGGAGTTCCCCCAAAGACCTTTTGCGAGAGTACGAGCCCATGCACGACGCACCCACCGCCGCCGGAACGCCGCCGCCCAGCGATGGCACGGGGGAGCGCGAACCGCTGTCCGCCGGGCTCAAACAGCGCCATCTGACCATGCTCGGGCTGGGCGGGGTGATCGGCGCGGGCCTGTTCGTGGGCTCCGGCGCCGGGATCGCGGTGGCCGGCCCCGGCATCGTGCTGTCGTATCTGATCGCGGGCGCGCTGGCCATGCTGATCATGCGGATGCTGGGCGAGATGTCCTCGGCCATGCCCGCGTCCGGTGCCTTCTCGGTGCACGCGGAGCGCGCGCTGGGCCGCTGGGCGGGCTTCAGCGTGGGCTGGCTGTACTGGTTCCTGCTGGTGGTGGTGCTGGCGGTGGAGGCCACCGGCGCGGCGCAGATCGCGAACGGGTGGGTGCCCGCGGTCCCGCAGTGGGGCTGGGTGCTGATCTTCATGCTGGTGTTCACCGCGGCCAACCTCACGGCGGTCAAGAGCTTCGGTGAGTTCGAGTTCTGGTTCGCGACGCTGAAGGTCGCCGCGATCGTGCTGTTCCTGGCGCTCAGCCTGCTCGCGATCTTCGGTGTGCTGCCGGACACCGACCCGGTGGGGCTGACCAATCTGACCGGGCAGGGCGGCTTCCTGCCCAACGGCTGGCAGGGCGTGGTCTCCGGCGTGCTCGCCGTCGCGTTCGCCTTCGGCGGCCTGGAGGTCGTCACCATCGCCGCGGCCGAGTCCGACGACCCGGCGCGCAATGTGGCGCGCGCGGTGCGCAGCGCGGTGTGGCGCATCCTCTTCTTCTATGTGGGCTCGATGCTGGTCGTGGTGACCCTGCTGCCCTGGTCGTCGATGCAGCCGGGCAAGAGCCCGTACGTGGCGGTGCTGGACAGCATCGGCGTACCGGGCGCGGGCCAGATCATGAACGTGGTGGTCTTCGTGGCGCTGCTGTCGGCGCTCAACGCCAACCTCTACGGCTCCTCGCGGATGGTCTTCTCGCTGGCCGAGCGGGGCGAGGCGCCGCGTTCGCTGCTGAAGGTGACGGCGGGCGGGGTGCCGCGCCGGGCGGTGCTGTCCTCGGTGGCCTTCGGCTTCGTGTCGGTGCTGCTGAACCTGCTCTGGCCGGACACGGTCTTCCTCTACATGCTCAACGCGGTCGGCGCGGTGCTGCTGTTCGTCTGGGGCCTGATCGCGGTGTCGCAGCTGCGGCTGCGGCGGCAGATCGAGCGCACGGCGCCGGAGAAGCTGACCCTGCGCATGTGGGCGTTCCCGTATCTGACCTGGACGGCGCTGGCGGCCATGGTGGCGGTGCTGGTGCTGATGCTGACCGACGACGGGGCGCGGCCGCAGCTGCTGTGGTCGGCCGGCGCGACCGGCGCGGTGCTGCTGGTCGCGGGCGTACGGGAGCTGCGGGCGCGGCGGCGGACCGGCGGCTGACCGCATGGGCGCGGCCGGAACCGGTCGCCCCACTTCCGCTCCCGGCTCACCCAGGGTCACGTGTCACAACGGTGTGAATGCGGCCGGTCACGATCTCGTCTGAATACCGAACAACTGCTGCACGACTGTTGCCCTCAGCGGACACGGACACTCAAACTGAGCGCGTTTTCCGTCGATCGTCTCGCTCCGCTCTCACTTAATGGGACAGGTACGACCATGAATCGGACACCTTCGTCCACCACGCCCGAGCGCGAGCGGACCGGCCGGGTCCGGGGCGCCGGGCGGACCCCGGACGGCACCGGCCCGGCAGCGGCGGGCCCGGACGCCGGCGCCCCGCTGTCCAACGGGCTCAAGCAGCGGCATCTGTCGATGATCGCCCTCGGCGGCGTGATCGGCGCCGGGCTGTTCGTCGGCTCCAAGGAGGGCATCGCGGCGGCCGGCCCGTCGATCGTGCTCGCCTACGCCGTCTCCGGCTGCCTGGTCATGCTGGTGATGCGGATGCTCGGCGAGATGGCGGCGGCCCGGCCCGCCTCCGGTTCGTTCTCCGTGCACGCCGGGCGCTCGATCGGCCCGTGGGCAGGCTTCACGACGGGCTGGATGTTCACCGCCCAGCTGTGCGTCGCGGTGGCCGCCGAGGCGATCGGCGCCGCCGGGATCATGACCGGCTGGTTCCCGGACACCCAGCCCTGGATGTGGGTGCTGCTGTTCATGGTGGTCTTCTGCGGCGCGAACCTGGCGGCGGTCAGCAACTTCGGCGAGTTCGAGTTCTGGTTCGCGGCCCTGAAGATCACCGCGATCGGCATCTTCCTGGTCCTCGGCCTGCTCGCCATCTTCGGCGTGCTGCCCGGCACCTCCGCGCCCGGCGCCGCCCACCTGACCGGCGACGGCGGCTTCCTGCCCAACGGCTCGGACGGCCTGGTGATCGGCCTGCTGGCCTCCGTCTTCGCGTACGGGGGCCTGGAGACCGTGACGATCGCCGCCGCCGAGTCCAAGGACCCGGTGCGCGGCGTGGCGCGGGCCGTGCGCACCGCGATGTGGCGCATCGCGCTGTTCTACGTCGGCTCCATGGCCGTCATCGTCACCGTCATCCCCTGGAACAACGCGGACATCGCCAAGAACGGCCCGTACGTGGCGGTCCTGGACTACCTGCACATCCCCGCGGCCGGCCAGATCATGAACGTGGTCATCCTGATCGCGCTGCTGTCCGCGATGAACGCCAACATCTACGGCTCCTCCCGGATGGCGCACTCCCTGTCCGCCCGCGGCCAGGGCCCGCGCTTCCTGCGCACGGTCAGCGGCGGTGTGCCGCGCCGCGCGGTGGTCCTCTGCTCGGCCTTCGGCTTCCTCGCGGTGCTGTTCAGCTACTGGTGGCCGGAGACCGTCTTCCAGTGGCTGCTGAACATGGTGGGCGCGGCGATCCTCGTCGTGTGGGGATTCATCGCCGTGGCGCAGCTGCGGATGCGCCGCCGGCTGGAGCGCGAGGCGCCGGAGAAGCTGGTCGTCCGGATGTGGCTCTTCCCCGTCCTGACGTGGGTGGCGCTGGCCGGCGTGGTGGCGGTGCTGGCGCTGATGCTGCGGGACGAGAACCAGCGCGTGCAGCTGTACTTCACCGGCGGGTTCGCGGTGGTGCTCATCGCCGTCGGCCTGATCCGGCAGCGAATGGCGGCGCAAAAGCCGGCCGGCCCGGACGCGGAACGCGTGGACGCGCCGAATTCCCTTTAGTTCGGTAAGGCTTACCTCACTAATAGCGCGGTCCTTTTCGGAGGCGGCGCCGGACCTCGGACCGAGGTCGGGCGCCGCCTCCTTCTTTTGGCCCAGACCCCGCCCCATGGCGGGTCAGTGATCACTCATGCTGATAACGTGCAGCTGCAAGTCGGTTGCAATTAAAGGTCGTAAGCAGCTGGAGGGCTCGACATGGCCACCTACACACTTCCGGAACTTCCGTACGACTACTCGGCGCTCGCGCCCGTCATCAGCCCCGAGATCATCGAGCTGCACCACGACAAGCACCACGCCGCGTACGTCAAGGGCGCCAACGACACCCTGGAGCAGCTCGCCGAGGCGCGCGACAAGGACCAGTGGGGCTCGATCAACGGCCTGGAGAAGAACCTCGCGTTCCACCTCTCCGGCCACATCCTGCACAGCATCTACTGGCACAACATGACCGGCGACGGCGGCGGCGAGCCGCTGGAGAAGGACGGCGTGGGCGAGCTGGCGGACGCCATCGCGGAGAGCTTCGGCTCCTTCGCCAAGTTCAAGACGCAGCTGTCCAAGGCCGCCGCCACCACGCAGGGCTCCGGCTGGGGCGTGCTCGCCTACGAGCCGGTCACCGGCCGCCTCATCGTCGAGCAGGTCTACGACCACCAGGGCAACGTCGGCCAGGGCTCGGTCCCGATCCTGGTCTTCGACGCCTGGGAGCACGCCTTCTACCTGCAGTACAAGAACCAGAAGGTGGACTTCATCGAGGCGATGTGGAAGGTCGTCAACTGGCAGGACGTGGCCAAGCGCTACACCGCCGCCAAGGAGCGCGCCAACAACCTGCTGCTCGCCCCGTAAGCGCCGCTCCGGCGCCACCGGTCGTCCTGCCTCGTGATCGTCTTCTCAACCTTCACCCGGCAGGCGGATAACGGAAAGACCCCCGCGAGGACGTGACTCAAGGGGGTCTTTCTGTGCGCGGCGGCGTGCCGCACGGTGGAACCATGTCGGGCGAACAGAACCTCTACTGCTCCACGTGCAAGAGGGACGAGCCGCACCGGTCCCCCGAGGGCGAACGGGAGGTCCAGTGGCTGCGCGACCTCACCGGCAAGGGCTACGTCGCGGACTACTGGATCTGCACGCGCCCCGGGTGCCGGAACGTCCGCCACTACTTCAAGGGCGACACCTTCGACCCGCCGGCCAGGATGCCGGTCTTCGGCTGAGGGCGGCGGTCGCCGGCGCACGGCTCATCCGAACACCGGTCCCCGCGTCCGCGTCCGCTTGATCTCGTAGAAGCCGGGGATGGACGCGACCATCAGCGTGCCGTCCCACAGCCTGGCGGCCTCCTCGCCCTTCGGGGCGGGGGTGACGACCGGCCCGAAGAAGGCGATCCGCGAGCCGTCGGCGCCCGGGACCGCGATGACCGGGGTGCCCACCTCCTGGCCCACCAGGTCGATGCCCGCCTGGTGGGAGGCGCGCAGTTCCGCGTCGTACGCGTCGGTGTCCGCCGCGTCGGCCAGCGCGGCGGGCAGCCCGGCCTCCTCCAGGGCGGCGGCGACCGTCTCCTTGGTGCGCGGCAGGCCCTGGTTGTGGAAGCGGGTGCCGAGCGCCGTGTAGAGGCGGGCGAGGGCCGCGGGACCGTACTGCCGCTCGGCGGCAATGCACACCCGTACCGGGCCCCACACGGCGCCTCCGGGGCGGTTCCTCTCGCGGTACTCCTCGGGCAGCTGGTCGAGCTTGTCCTCGTTCAGCACGCCCAGGCTCATCACGTGCCAGCGCACGTGCACCGGGCGCACCTTCTCCACCTCCAGCATCCAGCGGGAGGTCAGCCAGGCCCACGGGCAGGACGGGTCGAACCAGAAGTCGGCCGGGGTCCTCGCGGTTGCGGCGGCGGTCTCGGACACGGTTGCTCCTCGGATGTTCGGGTCGGTGGCCGATCCGCGGACCGGCGGTTCGGTGACCGCTTCAACCGGGGCGCGGCGTGCCATGATTCCCAGTGTTCGATAGACGAGACGAGGACGAGGGAGCCGCGTCGTGCCCGGTGAGAATCTGACCCGAGACGAGGCCCGCGAGCGGGCCGGACTGCTGAGCGTCGACGGGTACGAGGTGGCGCTGGACCTGCGGTCCGCCGTCCTGGAGGGCGAGGCGGCCCGGACCTTCCGCTCGCGCACCACCGTGCGCTTCCGGTGCGCCGAGCCCGGTGCCGCGAGCTTCGCGGACCTGGTGGCGCCGTCCGTCACCGCCGTCACCCTCAACGGCCGGGAGCTGGACCCGGCCGCCGTCTTCGACGGCACCCGTATCGCCCTGGCGGACCTCGCGGCGGAGAACACCCTGGTCGTGGACGCGCAGTGCGCGTACAGCCGGACCGGTGAGGGCCTGCACCGCTTCGTCGACCCGGAGGACGGCGAGGTCTACCTCTACACGCAGTACGAGCCGGCCGACGCCCGCCGGGTATTCGCGAACTTCGAGCAGCCCGACCTGAAGGCACCGTTCCGCTTCGCGGTGACCGCGCCCGAGGGCTGGGTGGTGCTCAGCAACGGCGCCCAGGTGGGCGAGGCGGAGGCGGGAACGTACCGCTTCGCCGAGACGCGGCCGATCTCCACGTACATCACGGCCGTCGTCGCCGGCCCGTACCACTACGTCTCGGACACCTACCGCCGCACCCTCGACGACGGCACCGAGCTGGTGATTCCGCTGGGCGCGCTGTGCCGCAAGGGGCTGGCGCGGCACTTCGATCCCGAGGACATCTTCACCGTCACCAAGCAGGGCCTGGACTTCTTCCACGACCACTTCGACTACCCGTACCCGTTCGGGAAGTACGACCAGGCCTTCGTGCCCGAGTACAACATCGGCGCGATGGAGAACCCGGGCTGTGTGACCTTCCGCGAGGAGTTCGTCTTCCGCGGCAAGGTGACCGACGCATCCTACGAGCGCCGCGCCAACGTCATCCTCCACGAGATGGCGCACATGTGGTTCGGCGACCTGGTGACGATGCGGTGGTGGGACGACCTCTGGCTCAAGGAGTCGTTCGCCGACTTCATGGGCGCGCTATCGCTGGTGGAGGCGACCCGCTTCACCAACGGCTGGATCACCTTCGCCAACGGCCGCAAGGCGTGGGCGTACCGCGCCGACCAGCTGCCGTCCACGCACCCGGTCACGGCCGACATCCGCGACCTGGAGGACGCCAAGCTCAACTTCGACGGCATCACGTACGCCAAGGGCGCGGCCGTCCTCAAGCAGCTGGTGGCGTACGTGGGGCGGGACGCGTTCCTGGAGGGCGCGCGGCGGTACTTCAAGCGGCACGCGTACGGGAACACCCGCCTGGGCGACCTGCTGTCCGTCCTGGAGGAGACCTCGGGCCGCGATCTGGCCGCCTGGTCGCGCGCCTGGCTGGAGACGGCCGGCGTCAACGCGCTGACCCCGCAGGTCACCTACGACGCCGAAGGCCGCGTCACCGAACTGAGCATCCTCCAGGAGGCGATCCCCGAGCGGCCCGAACTGCGGCCGCACCGGGTGGCCGTGGGCCTGTACCGGCGGGAGGACGCGGACGGCGCGCTGGTCCGCTACGCCCGCGCCGAGCTGGACGTCTCCGGCCCGCGCACGGTCGTCACCGAGCTGACCGGCGCCGACCGCCCGGAACTGATCCTGGTCAACGACGACGACCTCACATACTGCAAGGTCCGCTTCGACGAGCGGTCGCTGGCCACGCTGCGCGGCCACCTCGGCGAGATCACCGAGCCGCTGTCGCGCGCGCTGTGCTGGTCGGCGGTGTGGGGCCTGACCCGCGACGGCCTGATGCCCGCCCGCGACTACCTGGCGCTCGTCCTGGCCTTCGCGGGCCGCGAGTCGGACATCGGCGTGCTCCAGACGCTGCACGCGCAGGCCCGCTACGCGCTCACCCACTACACGGCCGCCGACCACCGCGACCGGGCCGCGCAGGACCTGGCGCAGGGCGCGCTGCACGAACTGCGGCTTGCCGAGCCGGGCAGCGGGCACCAGCTGTCCTGGGCGCGGTTCTTCGCCTCGGTGGCCACCACGGCGGCCGACCTCCAGCTGCTCCAGGGCCTGCTGGACGGTACGGCGAAGATCGACGGGCTGGCGGTGGACCAGGAGCTGCGCTGGACGTTCCTGGAGCCGCTGGCCGCGCACGGCGCCGCCGACGAGGCCGCCGTCGACGCCGAACTGCGGCGCGACGACACCGCATCCGGCCGCCGGCACCACGTCCGGTGCCTGGCCGCCCGCCCCTCCCCCGAGGTCAACGCGCGGGCCTGGGCGGACGTGGTGGAGTCCGACGAGCTGTCCAACGCCCTCGTCGAGGCGACGATCTCCGGCCTGGTGCAGCCGAACCAGCGGGAGCTGCTGGCCCCGTACGCGCCGAAGTACTTCACCGCGATCGAGCGGGTGTGGCGGGAGCGGTCGATCGAGATCGGGATGGCCGTGGTGCGCGGGCTGTTCCCGATGCTCCAGGGGGACCGGGAGACGCTGGAGGCGGCGGACGCCTGGCTGGCCGGGCACCCGTCGGCGCCGCCCGCGCTGCGGCGGCTGGTGTCCGAGGCGCGGGACGACCTGGCGCGGGCGCTGCGGGCGCAGACCTGCGACGCGCAGGCCGCGCGGTAGCCGGGCCGCCGGTGTGCGCGCCTGGACGCGCGGGGCGCACACCGGCGCCGGCGCGGGCCGGACCCGCTCGTTTCGGCAGTCGAACGCCCGTACTTTAGGACGGCGTTGTCCGGGTTTGTCGACGGGCGTGTAACAAGCGTTAGGAGGCGGGACGGGGGCGGGAATGGCCCGGGCATGAACCACACTTCCCCTACCTCCGGCGGGGAGTCCCCCACCCCGCTCTCCCCCCGTCCGCTGCACGACCGCTCCGGCGGCGGGCCGCGCGTACTGACGACCCGCCAGTTGCGGGAACACGGCGTCGACACGGCGGAGACCGCCGAGCGGTGCCGCCCCGGCGGCCCCTGGCAGCAGGTGCTGCCGGGCGTGCACCTGCTCCACCCCGGGCCGCCCACCAGCGAGGAGCGGCTGCACGCGGTGCTGCTCTACGCGGCGAACCGGCCGCCCGCCGTCCCCCCGCAGGGCGGCGCCGCGCCCGCCGGGGAGCCGATGATCACCGGGCTGGCGGCGCTGGCCCTGCACCGCTTCGCGTCCGCTCCCCCGCTGCTGTCCCTGGACCGGATCGAGGTCCTGGTGCCGCGCACCCGCCGGCTGCGCACCGCCGGCTTCGCGCACATCGTCCGGGCGCAGGTCATGCCGCACCCGCAGCAGATCACCGGCGTGCCGGTCGCGCCCGTCCCCCGGGCCCTGGCGGACGCCGTCGGCGGTCTCTCCGACGCCTGCACGGTCCGCCGGCTGCTGACCGAGGCGGTGCGCGGCGGCCACTGCGAAGCGACCGCGGTGGTACGGGAGTTCAGCCAGGCCCGGCTGCTGAACCAGCCGCATGTGGTGGACGCGGTGGACGCACTGCTGGCCGAGGGCCGCGCGATGGCCGAAGGCCGGCTGTACGACCTGGTGCGGGAGTACGGCCTGCCGGACCCGCTGTGGAACGTGGACCTGCGACTGCCCGGCGGCCCGCACCTGGGCGGGGTGGACGCGTACTGGCCGGACCAGGCGGTGGCCGTGGAGATCGACGCGCGGGTACCGCGCCAGGAGGAGGACGCGCTCTGGTCGCAGTACGCGCGCAAGCGGGAACACCTGGAGCGGCTGGGCATCACGGTCGTCCACATCACCCCGCGCAAACTGCGGGACTCCCCGGAGCAGCAGGCGGCGGTGATCCGTACGGCCCTGATGGCGGCGGACGACGAGGAGCCGGGCTCGTACGTGGTGGTGCTGCCACGCTGACGCCGGCCGGGGCTGTGTGCGGGCGCGCCGCTCAGCACCGCTTCAGCAGCAGTTCGGTGTTGCGGTCACCCGGGCCGCCGGCGAGATCACTGCGGGCTCCGGGGGCATTGCACGCCAGTTCGCGGTAGAGCGCCGCCAGGCCCCGCTGCGAGAGATCGCCGAAGTCCGTGCGGTACGGCGCGTCCGACTCCACGAGGGTGGTGAACAGGGACAGCGTGCCGTCGCGGTTGTCCGTCACCTCCACGACCCGGGCCAGCTGCGGGAAGTCGACGTGCGAAGCCGTGGTGACCTCCCAGAACGTGCCGTGCGGGGTGATGCGGTTGCGGTGGCTGTGGCCGTTGATCCATGCCCGCACGTTGCGGTGCCGGGCGAGCAGGGCGGCCAGTTCGGCCCCGCCGTGCCGCCGCTCGGCCGGGCGGGCCGGATCGGGCAGCGTGTTGTCCATGGACGTACTGGTGTGGTGGCTGAAGACCAGGACGTGCTCATAGCGGTGGGCCCGCAGGGTGCGGTCGAGCCAGCGCAGCTGTCCGGAGCCGACGGAACCGGTGTGGTGGCCGCCGGGGTCGGTGGTGTCGAGGCTGACGCCGACCACGTCCTCCGCGATGCGGAACGTGTAGTACAGCCGGTCCGCGTCGAGGTCGGCGGCCGTGTAGCCGTGGCCGTGCGGTCCCGGGCCGGTGTGCCGGGGGTCCAGGTGCGCGCGCAGGTAGCCGGCGCGGGTGAAGGGCACCCGGCGCTCGTCGGGAGTGACCGAACGCGCCCGTCTCCCGTGCGCCTTGAGCAGGTCGGCGAACTCCCGCCGCCCTGGGCCCGGCCCGCCGAGCACCGCCAGGTAGGCGCGGATCGCCTCGTCGGCGGGCAGCAGTTCCAGCTTGCGCCCGCCGGTGGCGATCTCGGCCAGGAACGGGTCGTCGGGGGTGCAGCAGCCGCCGGGCAGCGAGTCGTGGTTGCCGACGGTCGAGTACCAGGGCAGGTGCAGCCCGGGGCTGGTGACCGTACGGGTCGCCGCCTCCAGGAATCCGGGGACGCCGGGGAAGCCGCGCAGCTTGTCGGCGTCGCGCAGGGCGCTGTCCGGCTGCCAGTAGAGCGGGTGGCCGCTGTTCTGGACGCCTTCGTAGTGCCGGGGGTCGCCGGAGTTCGGGGTGATCCGGCCGCCGCTCAGCGCGGTCAGGAACCAGTCCAGTTCGATGCTGGAGTTGTTGTCCGTGTTGTCGCCGGTGGTCATCGCGAAGGACAGCGGCGCGCCGGTGGCGGGCCCGCCGGGCAGGCTGTTGACGCGTGCGACGAGGGAGACCGCGCCGGCCACGGACAGCGCCTCCTGCGGGCGCCAGGCACCGGCCGCCCGTACCCGCAGGTACTCATGGCGCAAAGGATTCTGCACGTCGACCAGGTGCAGATCGGTGAGCTGCGCGAAGGCGGCCAGGACGGTACGCCGGTCGTCCCGCCCGGGGTGAGCGGCGGCGAGATCGCGGCGCACGACGCGGTCCCAGCCGGGCCCCTCGGCGAGTCTGCGGTAACCGGCCGGCGCGCCGCGCGGGGTGGCCACCGAGGCGAGGGTGGTGCCCTCGGCGTAGGGCACCCGGGGAACGGGCGGCGCGACGACCGGTTCCGGGGCGACGAGGGGCGGGGCGGTTCCGCCGGGCGCGGCGGTCGGGGCGGCACCGGCCCCGTACGCCAGCGCGAGAGCGGTCGAGGCGCCGACGGCACCGGCGGCGGCGAGGAAGGCACGGCGGTCCACGAGGGGCGCGGGCGAGGCGGTGGGGGTGGGCGAGACGGTGGGGGCGGCGGACCGTGTACGGGACATGCGCAAGCTCCCTGGTACGGACGGGCGGCGGCGAGGGCAGTGCGAAACGCCCGCAACCGCCTTCTCACCAGGGAGCGTTGGCAGCCGGTATGGCCCATGGGTGAACCGCGCGGCAACGCCGGCCGCCGATCGCCGGACAGGGATCACAGCGACCGACGATGGTTACCGGCCCCCCGGGCCGGGGGCGGGCCGCGGTCACCGGAGGTTCACTTCACGGGGTAGGCGGGCGGCGGGCCCGCCCGCCCCGGTCCCGGCCGCCGGCACCGGTCGCGCGCCCCGCGTACCGCACACATGTACGCTCCCCCCTCCCCAAACACGGTCCCCTTACGTCATATTGAGCGGTCATACAGGTCCGATTTCCGGACCCTTCACTTTTGACGAGGTACGACATGACCCTCGACCCAGCACGTCCGCCCGCGCACCGGGCGAGACGCACGGCCCGGCTCGCGGCCGTCGCGGCCGTCGCCGTCGCGACCGCGGCCGGGCCCCTGCTCGCCGCCGGACCCGCGCTCGCCGCGGACGGTGACGGCGCCCGAATATCCGCCGGCACCACACCCGTACCGAAGGCCCCGCGGGCCAAGCTCGGTGCGCAGGACGCCGAACTGCTCGCCCGCGCCAAGGCCGGCGGCGCCCGGTTCGTCTCGATGATGCTCGCCACCGCACCCGGCGCCACCGAGCAGGCCGCCGCCGGCCTCGACTCCCTGAAGGGCGCCTCCGTCGGCCGTACCGACGACAAGCTCGGATACGTACGGGCCACCGTGCCCACCGCCCAGGCCGACGCCGCCATCGCGAAGCTGCAGAAGCTGTCGGACGTGCACGCCATCGACCTGCGGCAGGAGATCAAGCTGCCGGACCCGCGGCCCGGCGGGGGCAGCACCGCCAAGGGCAGGCCGCAGGCCGGGCATTACCCGGCGCCCGGCAAGGACACCCCGGCGAAGAACCCGTACCAGCCGTCCTTCGAGACCGGCGCGGTGGACTTCGTGCGCGACCACCCCGAGGCCGACGGCCGCGGCGTGACCATCGGCGTCCTCGACTCCGGCGTGGACCTGGCGCACCCCGCGCTCCAGAAGACCACCACCGGCGAGCGCAAGATCGTCGACTGGGTGACCGCGACCGACCCGATCAGCGACGGCGACCAGACCTGGCGCCCGATGACCACCGCCGTCTCCGGCCCGTCCTTCACCTACGGCGGCCGGACCTGGAAGGCGCCCGAAGGCTCCTACCGGATCAGCACCTTCGCCGAGGCCGCCACCACCGGCGGCGACATGAAGGGCGACCTGAACCGGGACGGGGACACCACCGACCGCTGGGGCGTGCTGTACGACCCGGCCGCGGGCACGGTCCGCGTGGACCTGAACGACAACGGCGACTTCACCGACGACGCGCCCATGAAGCCGTACAAGGACGGTTCCGACATCGGCTACTTCGGCACCGACAAGCCGGACACCCCGATCGCCGAGCGCATCCCGTTCACGGTGGAGATCCGCAAGGACGTCCCGATGGACCCGTACGGCGGCGACTGGGCGGGCAAGAAGGCCGACTTCGTCAACATCGGCGTCGTCGAGTCCGAGCACGGCACCCACGTCGCGGGCATCACCGCCGCGCACGGCCTGTTCGGCGGGAAGATGAACGGCGCGGCCCCCGGCGCCAAGCTGGTCTCCTCGCGCGCCTGCACCTGGAGCGGCGGCTGCACCAACATCGCGCTCACCGAGGGCATGATCGACCTCGTCACCAAGCGCGGCGTGGACATCGTCAACATGTCGGTCGGCGGCCTGCCCGCGCTCAACGACGGCAACAACGCCCGCGCCGAGCTCTACACCCGGCTGATCGACACCTACGGTGTGCAGCTGGTCATCTCCGCGGGCAACAGCGGCCCCGGCGCCAACACCATCGGCGACCCGGGCCTGGCCGACAAGGTCGTCAGCGTCGGCGCGTCCATCTCCAAGGAGACCTGGGCGGCCAACTACGGCTCGGCGGTGACGCGCACGTACGCCATGCTCCCGTTCTCCTCCCGCGGCCCGCGCGAGGACGGCGGCTTCACGCCGGTCATCACCGCGCCCGGCGCGTCCGTCAACACCATCCCCACCTGGGAGCCCGGCGGCCCCACCGCCGAAGCGGGCTACGAGCTGCCGCCCGGCTACGCCATGCTCCAGGGCACCTCGATGGCCGCCCCGCAGGCCACCGGCGCGTCGGCGCTGCTGCTGTCCGCCGCGAAGGAGCAGCACGTCGCGCTGCCGCCGGCGAAGCTGCGCACCGCGCTCACCTCCACCGCCCGGCAGATCAAGGGCTTCCAGTCGTACGAGCAGGGCTCCGGCCTGATGGACATCCGCGCCGCCTGGTCCGCGATCCGGCACGGCGCCGCCGCGCATGAGTACACGGTCCGCGCCCCGGTGAAGACGGCCCTGTCCGACTTCCTGAAGACGCCCGGCTACGGCACCGGCCTCTACGACCGCGAGGGCGGCCTGAAGGTGCGGCAGTCCCGTACGTACGAGATCACCCTCACCCGTACCACCGGCCCCGACCGTCCCCTCCGGCACGAGCTGGACCTGATCAACAACGACGGCACCTTCGACCTGCCGGACGAGGACGGCGCGGTGTGGCTGCCGCTGAACCGGCCGGTGACCATCGAGATCACCGCGAAGCCGCGGACCGCCGGCCTCCACAGCGTCACCCTGGACCTGGACGCCCCGCGCACCGAGGGCGTGGACCGCAAGATCCTCGCCACCGTGGTGGCCGCCGAGCCGCTGGCCGCGCCCACGCACACCCTCGCCAAGTCCGGCACCGCCCAGCGCAACGCCACGACCTCGTACTTCATCGCCGTCCCGAAGGGCGCCCAGGCCCTCCAGGTCGCCATGAGCGGGCTCGCCGCGGGCAGCCAGACGCGCTGGATCGCCATCACCCCGCAGGGCGTGCCGGCCGACCCGACCAGCACCCCGAACTGCTACCCCAACTACCCGAACCCGGCCAACACCTGCGCCCCGGCGCGGCGCACGTACAAGAACCCGGCGCCGGGCGTCTGGGAGATCGAGGTCGAGGCGCGGCGCACCTCACCCCTGCTGGACAACCCGTACACGGTCACCGCGACCACGCTCGGCACCACCTTCGACCCGGCCGTACGTGTGGTGCCGGAGGCCAAGGCCGGCCGCCCCGTCCCGGTGGAATGGACGGTCGGCAACGCCTTCGCCGCTTTCGAGGGCACCCTCAAGGGCGGCGAGCTGGGCTCGTCCCGCACCGAGCGCCCGACGATCAAGGAAGGCGAGTCGCAGCGGTACGAGGTCGTCGTGGGCAGCGGGGTCAGCCGCCTGGACGCCGCGATCGGCGCGCCCGCCGACGCCAAGGCCGACCTGGACCTGAGCGTCCTGCTCGGCGGCAAGGTCGTCGCCTCGTCGGCCACCGGCGGCTCGGACGAGGCGGTCGGCATCGCCGGGCCCGCGCCCGGCACGTACACCGTCGTCGTGGACGGCTACGCGATCCCCGCGGGCAGCACCGCCTACGACTACCGTGATGTGTATTACTCCGCCGCGCTCGGCTCGCTCAAGACGGACGAATCGAAACCGGTGAAGCTGGGTAGCGGAGCATCGACGCAGGTCACGGCCGAGGTATCGGTCGCGGGCCCGGCCCCCGCCGGACGCGCGTTCGCCGGCGAGGTGCGGCTGCTGAACGCCTCCGGCACGGTCACCGGCAGCGGCGGCGTGCGCATCGAAAAGGTCGTGCCGTGACGGCCTGAGATAGTGGACAGTAACGGGGCGGGTGCCCTCGAAAGCACCCGTTCCGCTGCTGTACGTACCGAACAAGGAGTGCCATGAGGATCGGAATCGTCGGAGCCACCGGTCAGGTCGGCGGCGTGATGCGGGGCATTCTCGCCGAGCGGAACTTCCCGGTGGAGCAGCTGCGACTGTTCGCCTCGGCCCGCTCCGCCGGGCGTACGCTCCCGTGGCAGGACACCGAGATCACGATCGAGGACGCGGCCACCGCGGACTACTCCGGCCTGGACATCGTGCTCTTCTCCGCGGGCGGCGCCACCTCCAAGGCGCTGGCGCCGAAGGTCGCCGACGCCGGCCCGGTCGTGATCGACAACTCCTCCGCCTGGCGCATGGACCCCGACGTCCCGCTGGTCGTCTCCGAGGTCAACCCGCAGGCGGTCTCCGAGCGCCGCAAGGGCATCATCGCCAACCCGAACTGCACGACCATGGCCGCCATGCCGGTGCTGCGCCCGCTGCACGCCGAGGCCGGGCTGACCGCGCTGGTCGTCGCCACCTACCAGGCGGTGTCCGGCAGCGGCCTGGCGGGCGTCGCGGAGCTGGACGAGCAGGTCCGCAAGGCCGTCGAGCAGGACGCGACCAAGCTCACCCACGACGGCTCGGCCGTCGACTTCCCCGAGCCGGACAAGTACGTCCGCCCGATCGCCTTCAACGTGCTGCCGATGGCCGGCTCGATCGTGGACGACGGGCTCAACGAGACCGACGAGGAGCAGAAGCTCCGCAACGAGAGCCGCAAGATCCTGGAGATCCCGGAGCTGAAGGTCTCCGGCACCTGCGTGCGCGTCCCGGTCTTCAGCGGCCACTCGCTCCAGGTCAACGCCCGCTTCGAGCGCGAGATCACCCCCGAGCGCGCCAACGAGCTGCTGGCCGGCGCCCCCGGTGTCACGCTCTCGCACATCCCCACGCCGCTCCAGGCCGCCGGCCAGGACGCGTCGTACGTGGGCCGCATCCGCAAGGACGAGACGGTCGAGCACGGCCTGGCGCTGTTCCTCTCCAACGACAACCTGCGCAAGGGCGCGGCGCTGAACGCGGTCCAGATCGCCGAGCTGGTCGCGGCGGAACTGCGCGGCTGAGACGTTTCCGCCCTGCGCCGCGGGCCCGTACGGAACTTCGCCGTACGGGCCCGCGCCGTATCCGCGCGTGGCCCTACGGCCGCCGCACCTCGAACTGGAAGCACCCGTACTCCAGGGCGCGGACGTGCACCAGCACCACGTCCGGCTGCGCGAACGCCTCCGCGAGCGCCGCGTCGAACCCGGCGTCCGCGTCCTCCGGGATCTCGAAGTACCGCCCGCCGACGATGTGCCCGTCCGCGTCGTAGCGCCGCAGCGTCCGCAGCGCGCCCGGCCGGGCGAACGGATACCCGGTCCGGCCCTCGTCCGGCCCGCCGCACTCCCCGGCGTGGATGAACACCGGCCCGCACTCGTCGTACGCCCCCGGCCGGGCCCGCCGCTCCTCGGCCCACCGCCGCAGCGGCGCGTACGAGACGAGCGCGATCCGCTCGCCTTCCCCGACGGGCCGCAGACAGCAGCGCAGCGGGCTGCCCACACTGTCCAGCCGGTCGCCCGCGGACCCGGCGGCGCAGGGCTCCATGGGCCGCCCGGAGTCGTCCGAGACCCGCAGTTCCTTGAGGGCGGCTTCGGGGATGGGGAGAGGTGTGTACGTCGTCATACGTACAGGGTGGGCGTACGGCGGGACGGTTTCCGGCGGGAATCGGACGGGGAGGTGGGGCGGGCCTACGGCAGCTTGGGCGGGTACGGCTTGAAGCGTGTGGTGTCGACCGGGAAGGAGAACGGCTCGGGGAGCGGCACCGGGTCGCCGAAGCGGTAGGGAGCCACCCGGCGGTAGCTCGTGCGGTCCGGCTCCGAGTACAGCTCGATCATGCACTCGTTGGGGTCGATGAGCAGGTAGAGCGGGATGCGGCTCATCGCGTACCAGAAGCGCTTCTTGATGTAGTCGCTGTCCCGGTCGGAGGAGACGACTTCCACGACAAGGTCGACGCGGTCGGCGGGAAGGGGATTCGGGTTGGCCCGGATCGCTTCCTCGGTGGTGACCGTGAGATCGGCCTTGGGCTCAAAACTGGAGATGTCGGAGATGAGCGCCTGCTCCGGCAGCACCATTCTCCCCTTGCTGATCATCTGCGCGGTGAGCAGAGCAACGATGTAGTTGTGGAACGGTGCTGCCGACGCCTGCATAACGATCTTTCCGTCGATGAGCTCGATCTTGAGCTGATCCAGCTCGGGGATCTTCTCCAGAAAGCGCAGCAGCTCGTGGCCTTTCTCGCCCCGCATGATGTCCTCAGCAGTGTCGTGATGCATCAGGGTCATCGCGGCGCCTCCTTCCAGCCGGAGCGTAAGGTCGGCGACCGCTCTGGAAGGCACGATATCCGTCGATGCCCTCTATCGGGTGATCCCGCGCCGCGTGGAAAGATGGCCCAAAGTCCGAAGCGAAGGAGATGAACGGGTGCCTGGCACGAATCTGACCCGCGACGAGGCGCAGCAGCGGGCGCGGCTGCTGAGTGTGGACGCGTACGAGATCGATCTGGACCTCTCCGGCGCGCAGGAGGCGGGTGAGGGCGGCACCTACCGGTCGGTGACCAGGGTGCGGTTCGACGCCGCCGAGGCGGGTGCGGAATCGTTCATCGACCTGGTGGCGCCGACCGTGCACGAGGTGGTGCTCAACGGTGAGGCGCTGGACCCGGGCACGGTGTTCCAGGACTCCCGGATCGCGCTGCCGGGGCTGCGCGCGGGCCGCAACGAGCTGACGGTCGTCGCGGACTGCGCGTACACCAACACCGGTGAGGGCCTGCACCGCTTCGTCGACCCGGTCGACCAGCAGGCGTACCTCTACACGCAGTTCGAGGTGCCGGACGCCCGCCGGGTGTTCGCCAGCTTCGAGCAGCCCGACCTGAAGGCGACGTTCACCTTCACCGTCAAGGCCCCCGAGGGCTGGAAGGTGATCTCCAACTCGCCGGCCCCGGAGCCCCGGGACAACGTGTGGCGCTTCGCGCCGACGCCGCGGATCTCCACGTACATCACCGCGCTGATCGCCGGCCCGTACCACAGCGTGCACAGCACCTGGGAGGGCGACGGCCGCTCGGTGCCGCTGGGCATCTACTGCCGTCCGTCGCTGGCCGAGCACCTCGACGCGGACGCGATCTTCGAGGTCACCCGGCAGGGCTTCGACTGGTTCGAGGAGAAGTTCGACTACGCGTACCCGTTCGCCAAGTACGACCAGCTGTTCGTGCCGGAGTTCAACGCCGGCGCGATGGAGAACGCGGGCGCGGTGACCATCCGCGACCAGTACGTCTTCCGCTCGAAGGTGACGGACGCCGCGTACGAGGCGCGTGCCGAGACCATCCTGCACGAGCTGGCGCACATGTGGTTCGGCGACCTGGTCACCATGGAGTGGTGGAATGACCTGTGGCTGAACGAGTCGTTCGCCACCTACACCTCCATCGCCTGCCAGGCGCACGCGCCGGGCAGCCGCTGGCCGCACGCCTGGACCACCTTCGCGAACTCGATGAAGACCTGGGCGTACCGGCAGGACCAGCTGCCCTCCACGCACCCGATCATGGCCGAGATCCGCGACCTGGACGACGTGCTCGTCAACTTCGACGGCATCACGTACGCCAAGGGCGCGTCCGTCCTCAAGCAGCTCGTCGCCTACGTCGGCATGGACGAGTTCTTCCAGGGCGTCCAGGCGTACTTCAAGGCGCACGCCTTCAAGAACACCCGGCTGTCCGACCTGCTCGGCGCGCTGGAGGAGACCAGCGGCCGGGACCTGAAGACCTGGTCGAAGGCGTGGCTGGAGACGGCCGGCATCAACGTCCTGCGCCCGGAGCTGACGGTCGCCGAGGACGGCACGGTCACCTCCTTCGTCGTACGCCAGGAGGCCCCGGCGCTGCCGGCCGGCGCCAAGGGCGAGCCGGTGCTGCGCCCGCACCGCATCGCGATCGGCTGCTACGACCTCAAGGACGGCAAGCTGGTCCGTACCGACCGCATCGAGCTGGACGTGGACGGCGAGCGCACCGAGGTGCCGTTCCCGGCGGACACCCGCCGCCCGGACGTCGTCCTCCTCAACGACGACGACCTGTCGTACGCGAAGGTCCGCCTGGACGAGGACTCGCTGCGCGTCGTCACCGAGCACCTGGGCGACTTCACCGAGTCGCTGCCGCGCGCGCTGTGCTGGGCCTCGGCCTGGGACATGACGCGGGACGGCGAGCTGCCCGCCCGCGAGTACCTGGAGCTGGTGCTGTCGGGCATCACCAAGGAGTCCGACATCGGCGTCGTCCAGTCGCTCCAGCGGCAGGTGAAGCTGGCGCTGGACCTGTACGCGGCCCCGGCCTGGCGGGAGACCGGTCTGGCCAAGTGGACCGAGGCGACGCTGGAGCAGCTGCGGGCCGCGGCCCCCGGCAGCGACCACCAGCTCGCCTGGGCCCGCGCGTTCGCCGTCGCGGCCCGTACCGACGCGCAGCTGGACCTGCTCCAGGGCCTGCTGGACGGTACGCAGGAGATCCCCGGCCTGGCCGTGGACACCGAGCTGCGCTGGTCGTTCGTGCAGCGGCTGGCCGCTGCCGGCCGCGCGGACGAGAAGGCCATCGAGGCCGAGCTGGAGCGCGACCGCACCTCGGCGGGCGAGCGGCACGCCGCGGCGGCGCGGGCGTCCCGCCCGACGGCCGAGGCCAAGGCGGAGGCGTGGGCCTCGGTCGTGGAGAGCGACAAGCTGCCCAACGCGGTGCAGGAGGCCGTCATCGGCGGCTTCGTCCAGACCGACCAGCGCGAGCTGCTCGCCCCGTACGCGGAGAAGTACTTCGCCGCGGTCAAGGGCGTCTGGGACGCGCGCAGCCACGAGATGGCGCAGCAGATCGCCGTCGGCCTGTACCCGGCCCTCCAGGTCTCCCAGGAGACCCTGGACGCGACGGACGCCTGGTTCGCCTCGGCCGAGCCGAGCGCGGCCCTGCGCCGCCTGGTGTCGGAGTCCCGCTCCGGCATCGAGCGCGCCCTGAAGGCCCAGCGGGCGGATGAGGCGGCGGCGTAACGGATCGCCGCATGCGCGGAAGGCGCCCCGGGCCGGTGGTCCGGGGCGCCTGTGCGTGTACGGGTACGGGCATGGTGACGCCCGGCAGACGGCGCGTCGTCGGGCTGCCGTCTGCCGGGCGGGCGGCGGGGCCGCCGGGCCCGGCTCCCCTCCGGCCGGGCCCGGGGCCGGCGGGGGTCAGCCGTTCAGTTCGTCGAAGTGGCGGACGAGTTCGGCGCGGCCCTCGTCGGTGAGGTCGCCGTGGAGGCGCATCCGGGCCACGCCGCCGTCGGGGAAGACGTCCAGCCGTACGTGTGTGGCGGTCACCGGGCGCGGGAGCGCGAAGCGGTGCGGGGTGTCGGGCTGGAGCCTGGTCTGCGGCAGGATCTCGAACCAGGACGCGTCGTCGGCCGGGTCGGCGGTCCGGGCGTCGCAGCCGTGGAGGGCCGCCCAGCCCGCCGCGTTGCCCTTCAGGTACGCGGTGTCGATCTCGACGGCGCGTATCTCGCCCTGCGCGGCGAGGCGGAACCGTACCCAGTCGTTGGTGCCGCGGACCCGGCGGCGGCGGTTCTCCCAGCCGTCGTCCATCTTGCGGGACAGGTCGGGCCGGATGATCTGCGTGGGCGAGGAGTAGAAGCGGTCCGAGGCGTCCTCGACGGCGCCGCCGTGCAGGACGGACGCCAGGTCGATGGTGCCGAGCACGTCCAGCCACGCCGGGTCGGGCACGACCTCGCCGTGCACCCGCAGCCGGGCGATGCCGCCGTCGGGGTGCTGCTTGAGGCGCAGGTGGGTGAAGCGGCGCTCGACGGTGACCGCGAAGCCGTTGGCGGCGTGGCCGCGGACCGGCGTACGCGGGACGATCTCCTCCCACTTCACGCCGGGGGCGAGCAGGTCCTCGGGGCTCGGGCTGCCGGGCAGCGCGGTGGCCTCGACGGTGATCTGCTGCGGGTAGTTGCCGCGGAAGTGGGCGGTGTCGACGATGACACCCCGGATGACGCCGGGGGCGGCGAGGCGGATCAGCGCCCAGTCGTGCTCGTCGTCGGTGGGGAAGGGGTGCGCGCCGTCGGCCCCGCGCCGCCGCCGCGTCTCCCAGCCGTCCATGATCTTGCCCTTGTGGCCGAAGCGCTCCGGGTCGAAGACCGCGGGGCCGGGCGTCAGCAGGTTCTCGCGCTCGGCGAAGAACTCGTCGTTCGCGGCGATGACGCCGGCGCCCAGGCGGCGGTCGGCGAGGTCCACGAGCGAGGTGAAGGGGAAGTCCCCGCCGCGGTAGTCCGCGTACGGGTCGCCGCCGCCGTACGGGGCGGCGTCGTTGGCGTGCGGGTCGGCGGAGGAGGCGGCGGCCGGGGTGGTGGTCATCTCTGCCTTTCGGTGCGGCGGTGACGCGAACCCTTCGACCTTCGCAGGAACGATTACTCCAGGTCTATCGAAAGTTTCTGGAGGTTACGTTCAGAGGAACTGAATGATCGGCGTGTCGGCCGAGCTAGGGTCCGGCGTCCGCTTCCGGCCACGCGGCCGGCCCCTCGGCCGCCTCCCGGAGTGCCGCCAGCACCCGCGCCAGGCCCGGCGCCCCCTCCGCCCCGCGCCGTACCGCCGCCACGACGTGCCGGCGCGGCTGGTCGGCGCGCAGCACCCGCACCGCGACCGCCGCTCCCGGCACCTCGCCGTCGCCGCGTCCCGGTCCGGACCGGCCCCGTGCCCCCGACATCGCCATCCGCGGCACCAGCGCGACCCCCATGCCCGCGCCGACCATCGCCAGGATCGCGTCCCAGTCGGCGGCGGCGTGCGCCCGTTCCGGTACAAAACCGGCGTGCTCACAGGCGGTGGTGGTGATCTGCGACCAGGGGCCGCTGCTCCCGAAGATCCACTGTTCGCCCGACAGGTCGGCCAGCCGCAGCCCGGGCTCGTCCGCCAGCGGGTGCCCGGCGGGCAGCGCCACGTCCAGCGGGTCGGCGAGCAGCGAGAGCCGGGTGAACTTCGGGTCGCGCGGCGTCGGCGCGTGCGCGGCCAGCGACAGGGCGAGGTCCACACTGCCCTCGGCGAGCAGTTCGTACGCCTCGGCCGCCTCCGCCTCCCGTACGGACACGTGGAGGCCCGGGTGCGAGCGGCGCAGGTCCCGTACGGCGGGGACCACCAGCGCGGGGATCGAGGTGGAGAACGCGCCGACCCGCACCTCGCCCGCCTCGCCCTGGAGATAGCCGAGCAACTCCGCGTCGGCGCGCTCCAGTTGCGCGAAGACGGCTTCGGCGTGCCGCAGGACGAGGTGCGCGGCGTCCGTCAGGCGCACCCGCCGGCCGTGCGCCTCCAGGAGCCGCACCCCGAGCTGCCTGGACAGCGCGGTCAGCTGCTGGGAGACCGCCGACGGCGTCAGGTGCAGTGCCTCGGCGGCAGCGGTGACCGTGCCCAGCTCGTGGAGGGTGCGCAGGATGCGCAGCTTCTTGATGTCCCAGTCGGCCATGCGGGCAGCGTACGGGCGGAACGGCGGGCGCCGCGGTGCGGCGCCGCCCCCGCGCTACCCCCGCGCCGCCCGGCGGGCATCCCGGGCGGCCAGCCGCTCGTCGAACTTGCGGGCCTGGTCGTCCAGCCCGCCCATGAACAGCCCCAGCTCCTCCTGGGCGCGCAGCCCGGCCGGGCCGAGGCCGCCGATCTCCAGGACCTTCAGGTAGCGCAGCACCGGCTGGAGCACGTCGTCGTGGTGGATGCGCAGGTTGTAGATGCCGCCGAGCGCCATCCGGGCCGCGGCGCGCTCGAAGCCGGGCATGCCGTGCCCGGGCATGCGGAAGCCGGTGACGACGTCCCGTACGGCGCACATGGTCTGGTCGGGCGCCAGCTCGAAGGCGGCGGCGAGCAGGTTCCGGTAGAAGACCATGTGCAGGTTCTCGTCGGTGGCGATGCGGGCCAGCATCCGGTCGCAGACCGGGTCGCCGGAGTGGTGGCCGGTGTTGCGGTGCGAGATGCGGGTGGCCAGTTCCTGGAAGGCGACGTACGCGACGGAGTGCAGCATGCTGTGCGCGTTGTCGGACTCGAATCCGGCCGACATGTGCGCCATGCGGAAGTTCTCCAGCTCGACCGGGTCCACGGCCCGGCTGGTGAGCAGGTAGTCGCGCATGACGATGCCGTGCCGGCCCTCCTCCGCCGTCCAGCGGTGCACCCAGGTGCCCCAGGCGCCGTCGCGCCCGAAGAGGCTGGCGATCTCATGGTGGTAGCTGGGCAGGTTGTCCTCGGTCAGCAGGTTGACCACCAGCGCGATACGGCCTATGCCGGAGACCTTCGACTGCTCGGGGGACCAGGGTTCGCCGCCCATGACGCCGTCGAAGTTCCGGCCGTCGCTCCAGGGCACGTACTCGTGCGGCATCCAGTCCTTGGCGGCCTTCAGATGCCGGTTGAGTTCCTTCTCGACGACCTCTTCGAGCGCGAACAGCAGCCGGGTGTCGCTCCACGCGGCCTGGCCGCGTTCCTGGGCGTGACGGTCGGGGGCGATGGTCACGAAGCCTCCTGGGGGACGGGGTACCTACGGCTCCGTAGGTTACGCCATCGTAGGTTAGGGCGGGGTGAAGACCGTCCACCAGACGGAATCCGGCCCTCCGGGGCCGCGGCCCCGCCCGCTCCCCCGCGCAACGCAAAAAAGGGCGCCCGCCGGTTCTCGCGAACCTGCGGGCGCCCTCGAAGAGGCGTGGAACGAGCCCTGGATCAGCCCTTGGACTGCTTGCGGGACTTGTCACCGGCCATGACCAGACCGGCGATGACCAGGAACAGGACGATGGGAGCGGCGACATAGAGGCCGAGCGTCTGGGCGACACTCAGGCCCGGACCCGGGTCGTCACCATCGTCGCGGGTGAGCGCGAACGCGGGGGACGACATCAGCAGCATCAGCGCGGTGCCGGCCGTGATGGTTCCGGCGCGCAGGGCGTTCTTCTTGACCAGATTGCTCACGAGGTCAACGTATCGGACGCCGCTCACCCTCGCGCGCCCGGGGTCGCCTAACGGCTGACCGGTGCGGTCCGGGGGCGCGCGCGGACCGTGGCGGGCCGCCCCGGAGCCGTGCCGGGCCCCTCACCACCGGCTCAGATGCGCGGTCACCGGCTTCAGGCGCGGGGCGGCGCGGGCGGCCAGGACCCGTACGCGTACGGCGTCGGCGGTCACCGGCGCGGGCAGCGCCAGGACGCGCCGGTGGCCGACGGTCGTCCCCGCGGCGATCCGCCGCCACGTCCCGCCGGTCCGCGCCTCGACGGCGAACCGTTCCACCCGCTGGCCGTGGCGCAGGTCCTCGCCGAGCCCGACCCGGTCGAATGTGACGTTCCGGTCCCGCGCGCCGGTACCCCGTCCGCCCGCCAGGAGATCGCGGCCGTACGTCTCCCGTACGGCCCGCCCGAAGGCGGTCAGCGAGGCGACGTCGGCCGCGCCGATCCGGCCGCTGCGCCCCGGCGGCACGTTGAGCAGCAGCGACGCGTTGCGGCCCACGCTCTTCTCGTACAGGTCCAGCAGCTGTGCGGGCGTCTTGGGCCGCTCCCAGGGATGGTGGAACCAGCCGGGGCGGATCGAGACGTCCGCCTCCGCCGGGTACCACTGGAGGTACCTGGTGGTGGGGGCGAGGAGCTTGGCGCGGGAGCCGATGTCGGCGTCGGTGGAGTCGTTCGGCAGGCCGCCGGAGAGCACCGACCAGGGATCGACGGCGGACGGGGTGACGCTCCACTCCGTCTCGCGCGCCACGCCCTGCTCGTTGCCGACCCAGCGCACCCCCTGCGGCCCCTGGAACACGACGGTGCGCGGCGAGAGGCGGCGGATCGTCTCGAACCACTGGCGCACGGCGTACTTCTGGGTGATCCCGGCGTCCGCCCACGGGTTCGCGCCGTCCAGCCACAGCTCCTCGACGGGGCCGTACTGGGTGAGCAGTTCGTAGACCTGGTTGAGGTAGTACGCGTCGTAGTCGTCGGCGCGGACGGTGAAGGAGGGCAGCCGGCCGTCGCGTACGGCGTCGGCGCGGTCGTCGCCGGGGACGAGGGTGGGGATGGTGCGCTCGGTGACGGGGCTGCCGTTGCCGAAGCGGCCCAGCCCGGCGGGCGCCCGGCCGCGGTCCGCCAGGGCGACCCGCTCGGGCAGGCTCAGCGGCTTCCCCTCGGCGTGCTTGCGCCGGATCTCCTCGACCCAGCGCGCGTGCCAGGCGTGCGGCAGTTCGGCGCCGTCGGACGGGGAGAGGTAGAGGCCCACCTTGAGCCCGGCCGCGCGGGCGGCCCGTACGTACGCGCCGACGATGTCCGGGCGCCCGGGGCTGGCCCGGACCGTGTGCGGCGTGTAGCGGCTGGGGTAGAGCACGAAGCCGTCGTGGTGCTTCACGGTCAGCATGACCTGCTCGGCGCCCGCCGCCTTGTACGCGCGCATCCACTGGTCCATGTCGGCGCGGGGCGGCGCGAACCACTTCGGGTCCTCGGTACCGGAGCCCCACTCCCGGCCGGTGAAGGTGTTCATGCCGAAGTGGGTGAACGCGGTGACCTCCCGCTGCTGCCAGGCGTGCTGGGCGGCGGTCGGCACCGTGTGGGCGGCCTTATCGATGATCCGGGCCGGGGTGTCGCAGGGCTCGACCGTCATCTGGGAGGCGGGGCGCACGGGGCCGTGGCAGGGGCTCGCGGCGGGCCGGTGCGCGGGGGCCGGCTGCCGTGCGCGGGCCGGCTGCCCGTCGGCGGCGGTGGCCTGGAGCGGGGCCAGTGGGGCGAGGGCGGTGGCGGCGGTGAGCGCGAGAACGGTACGGAGGCGGGCGCGCGGCCGGCGTCCTGCCATGGTTCCCTCCAACTCCCCGACCGGGAGGGGTCGGATCTCTTGGATGGCGTCCACGGCATGGTGCCGTACGGCCGGACGGACCGGAAGACCGGTGGAGACGATCGACCGGTAACCGCACAGCCCCGGCCAGGGCCCCAACTAGCATGGCATCACGCGCAGTTCGCGCATCAGCGCATGCAGCCGGGGGGACGCGGCGATCTCCTCCAGGGACAGCGGACGCCCTTCCGGACCGGCGATCGGCAGGCGCCAGTTGGGGTATTCATCCGATGTACCCGGGAGGTTCTGCGGACGCCGGTCGCCCACCGCGTCCGGCAGCCACACCCCGACCATTCGGGCCGGGGTACGCAGCAGGTAGCGGTGCAGCGCTTTGACCGCGGCCTCCTCGTCGCCCCGCCCCTCCGGCAGCAGCCCCAGCCGGCTCAGCACCGCCAGCCACTCGCCGACCTCGACCGCCTCCGCCGCCCGCTCCTCCTGGAGGGGGCGGTCCAGCAGTCCCAGGCGGTGGCGGAGTTCGGCGTGCTGTCCGGTCAGCCGGGCCGCCGTACTGGGCAGGTCGTGCGTGGTGACGGTGGCCAGACAGCCGGCCCGCCAGTCCCCGGGCGGCAGCGGCCGGGCGGGCTCCTTCGCGTAGTCGCGCTCGAACCACAGCACGGACGTCCCCAGCACCCCGCGCTCGGCCAGCTCCGTACGCACCACCGGCTCGACCGTCCCCAGGTCCTCGCCGATGACGGCGGCGCCCGCGCGGTGCGCCTCCAGGGCCAGGACGGAGAGCATCGCCTCGGCGTCGTACCGCACGTACGCGCCCTCCGTCGGCGGGCGGCCCTCGGGCACCCACCACAGCCGGAACAGGCCCATGACGTGGTCGATGCGCAGCCCGCCGGCGTGCCGCAGCATGCCCCGCAGCAGGTCCCGGTACGGGGCGTAGCCCTGGGCGGCCAGCGCGTCCGGCCGCCAGGGCGGCAGGCCCCAGTCCTGGCCGCGCGAGTTGAAGGCGTCGGGCGGCGCGCCGACGGACATCCCGGCCGCGAAGGCGTCCTGCCGGGCCCAGGTGTCGGAACCGGAGGGGTGGACGCCGACGGCCAGGTCGTGCACCAGCCCGAGGCCCATCCCGGCCTCGCGGGCGGCCCGCTGCGCGGCGGCGAGCTGCTGGTCGGTGAACCACGCGAGCCGGCTGTGGAAGTCGATCCGGTCCAGCAGACAGCCGCGCATCCGGGCCGTACGGGCGGACCGCGGGTCGTCCAGACCGGCCGGCCAGCCGCGCCAGTCGGGCCCGTAGCGCTCGGCCAGCGCGCACCAGGTGGCGTGGTCCTCCAGGCTCGTGCCCTGCTCGGCGAGGAAGTCGCCGTACGCGGCGCGCCGGCCGGGGCTCAGCGGCACCTTCCAGATCAGCTCCAGCGCTTCCTTCTTCAGCTCCCACACGGCGTCCCGGTCGATCAGCGCGCCCTCGCGGAGCACGCCTTCGCGCAGCTTCCGGGCGCGGACGAGCAGCGCGTCGATCCGGCCGCGGGCGGCGCCGTCGAGGTGGGCGAACTCGGGGATGGCCTCGATCCGCAGGTGGACGGGGTCGGGGAAGCGGCGGGAGGAGGGGCGGTACGGGGAGGGGTCGGTGGGCGCTCCGGGGACGGCCGCGTGCAACGGGTTGATCTGTAGGAAGCCGGTGCCGAGCGCGCGCCCGGACCAGGCGGCCAGGTCGGCGAGGTCGCCCAGGTCCCCCATGCCCCAGGACCGGCCGGAGAGCAGCGAGTAGAGCTGCACCATGAAGCCGTGGGTGCGGCCGGGGGGCGCGGGCATGCGGTCGGGGGCGACGATCAGGTGCGCGCGGGCGGAGCGGCCGTCGGGGGTGTGGGCCCGCAGGGTGTGGACGCCCAGGGGGAGGCGGCCCACGTGGCCGTCGGGCCCGCGGGCGCGGATCCGGCCCTGGTCGCGGCCGGGGTTCGGCGTCCGGGCACCGGCGCGGTCCGGGCTCCGGCCGGAGGGCTCGTACGCGTACTCCGTACGACCGCCGGGGTCCGGTCCCCAGTCCAGCATCTCGCCCGACTCGGTCTCCACCCGCAGGGCGGTGCCCGCGGGCAGCCGGGACAGCTTCGGGGTGTGTCCCGGGCGCACCACGACGGTGGGCGGGAGCAGGGCGCGCGCGGCGCCGTGCTCGTGGTCCTCCAGCGCGGCGCGGACGGACTGCGGCGTCGAGGCGTCGACCCCGAGCGCGGCGAGAACGGCGACGACGGTGTCGTCACCGACGTGGACGGTGCGGCCCGGCGCGGGCTCGTAGGACGTGCACACGCCGTGCAGACCGGCGAGCCGCGGTCGGCCCATCAGACCTCCATGGGCTCCGTGCCCAGGCCGGCCGCGGTGGGCTCGCTGGTCAGCGGCAGCTCGGCGGCGATCGGGGACTCGCTGGTGAGCGGGGCGGCGTCGGCGAGCGGGGGCTCGCTGGTCAGGGGCGGTTCACAGAAGCAGAGCGAGCCGGAGCCGTCCAGGCCGGAGTCGGGGCCGGACACCCCGTCGAACAGATCCGGCTCGGCGGGTTTCTCCGGCCGGGATTTCCGCGGTCCGGCGGGTTCACCGCGCTGTGCGGGGTACTCGGGGGCGGCGGACAGTGCGTCGAGGAGGAGCTGAGCGGACGCGGCCACGGAGGGCCTCCCGTTCGTCGGTAGTGGGACACGACCTGCCCTACCCAGTCCGGGCGGTCGCAGACGTACCCATTCAATCAACGTGGCCCAGGTCACACATCCCTCGTGCAGGCGATTCGCCGGTGGCGGACGGGTGGCGGCGCAGGGATGCCCCTCGGACGGGCGTTCCGGAGGAAGTCCTTCGGGGTGGCCGCGCGGCTTCCACCGGCCCGCGCGGCACACCGTACGGAACCCTTCACTCCGCCTCGACGCGCCGCGACACGCCGGTCACACAGGGCAAACCCGGCACTTCACCTCCTGCCGTTGACACCCTCACCGCCACAGTGGTGGGCTCACTGCCGAAGGCTTGTCCGGCGGGGTTCCACGGGGTGGCAGGGCCCCGTCGCGGCAGTCGGCTCAGGGGCGCGCGGCCGCGGGGCGGCCGGGCAGCGGCCGGCCGGTGCGGACACCGGTCGACCGGTGAGAAGGACGACGGGGACTGAGGAGAGACCGTGCGAGTCCGGAGCGGCGTTCGGGGCGTCGGAAAGGTCGGCAGGCAGGGCGAGGGGGGCGGCGCGGTGCGCCCGGACGGGGCCGGGGACGACGGCACGCGCGCGCCCGTGACGCCGTACCTGAACGGCCCCACCAGCATCGGTACCGGCAGCATCGGCCGCTTCGCCTCCGTACGGGCCGGGGCCCGGGCACGCGTCGCCGGGGCCACCGCCCTGGCCGCCGCCGTCATCGGCGGACTGCTCGGCGGCACCGCACCCGCCCACGCGGCGCCCGCCGACCCGGCCCTCGGCACCCCTGACCTGCCCGGACAGGCCGACGGTTCCGGCCGGACCGCGTCCGCCGGGCAGCCGCCCGCCGTGTGGCCGCGCCCGCAGTCGATGCGGGCGGGCGGCACTCCCGTACGGCTGGGTGACGAGGCCGCCGTCGTCGCCGCGCCGGAGTCCGATCCGTACGCCCTGGAGGCGCTGCGCGCCCTGCTGCGTGACGCCGGGGCCCGTACCGTCCACGACGTCGCCCCGGGGCGGACGCCGCCCGGCAAGGGCCCGGTCTTCCGGGTCGGCGGCCCGGAGGCCGAGTCCGCGCTGCGCGCCCTGCGCGCGCCCGCCCGCGGTGACCTGCCGTCCGGCGGCTACCGCCTGGCGGTCGGCGAGGCCGCGGGCCGGGACACCGTCGCCCTGGACGGCGTCGGCCCGGACGGCCTCTTCCACGCCGTGCAGACCCTGCGGCAGCTCGTCGTGGAACGCTCCGAGGGCTCCGAGAGCTCCGGTGACAAGAAGGGCGGCGGCAAGGAGCTGGCCCCGGTGGTCGTACGCGACTGGCCCGGCACCGCCGTCCGCGGCATGACCGAGGGCTTCTTCGGCCAGCCCTGGACCGCGCAGCAGCGCCTGGACCAGCTCGACTTCATGGGCCGTACGAAGCAGAACCGCTACCTCTACGCGCCCGGCGACGACCCGTACCGCCAGTTCCGGTGGCGCGAGCCCTACCCCGCCGCGCAGCGCGAGGAATTCCGGGCGCTGGCCGAACGGGCCCGCGCCAACCACGTGACGCTGGCCTGGGCCGTCTCCCCCGGCCAGGCCATGTGCATGTCCTCCGAGGACGACCTGAGGGCGCTGCGCCGCAAGGTGGACGCGATGTGGGCGCTGGGCGTGCGCGCCTTCCAGCTCCAGTTCCAGGACGTCAGCTACAGCGAGTGGCACTGCGACGCGGACGCCGACGCCTTCGGCTCCGGCCCGGAGGCCGCCGCCAGGGCGCACGCGAAGGTGGCGGGCGCGCTCGCCGAGCACCTCGCCGGGAAGTACCCCGGAGCGGTGCCGCTCTCGCTCATGCCGACCGAGTACTACCAGGACGGCTCGACCGCCTACCGGGAGGCGCTCGCCGCCGCCCTGCCGGACCGGGTCGAGGTCGCGTGGACCGGCGTCGGCGTCGTCCCCCGTACCATCACCGGCGCCGAACTGGCCGAGGCACGCGAGGTGTTCGGCCACCCGCTGGTCACGATGGACAACTACCCGGTCAACGACTACGCGCAGGACCGTATCTTCCTCGGCCCCTACACCGGCCGCGAACCCGGCGTCGCCACCGGCTCCCACGCGCTGCTGGCCAACGCGATGGCCCAGCCCACGGCGTCCCGCATCGCGCTGTTCACGGCCGCCGACTTCGCCTGGAACCCGCGCGGCTACCGGCCCGGCGCGTCCTGGCAGGCCGCCATCGACGACCTGTCCGGCGGCGACGCCGGCTCCCGCGCCGCCCTGCACGCCCTGGCCGGCAACGACGCCTCCTCGGTCCTCGGCACCGACGAGTCCGCGTATCTGAAGCCGCTGATCGAGACGTTCTGGAAGGCCCGCGCCGCCGCCATCAACACCGGCGACCGGGACGACGACGAGCGCTACACCAAGGCCGCCGCCCGGCTGCGGGCCGCCTTCCACACGATGAGCGGCGCCCCGGAGCGGCTCACCCCCGACCTCGCCGACGAAGTACGGCCCTGGGCCCGGCAGTTGGCCCGGTACGGCTCGGCGGGTGAGCGCGCCGTGGACATGCTGGTGGCGCAGGCCCGCGGGGACGGCGCCGCGGCCTGGTCCGCGCAGCGCGCCGTGCAGGATCTGCGCAAGAAGATCAACAAGAGTCCGGTCACGGTCGGAAAGGGCGTTCTCGGGCCTTTCCTCGACCGCGCGATGACCGAGTCCGATGCCTGGACCGGTGCCCGCTCCGACACCCCGCGGCCCGACGAGGGCGCCGGCCCCACGTCCCTGTCGGTCCCCTTCGGCCGCCCCCGCCCGCTGACCGCGGTCACCGCGCTCACCGAGCCGAGCCCGTCCTCGGCCGCGGTCTCCGTGGAGGCACACGTCCCCGGCGAGGGCTGGCGCCGCCTCGGCGGCCTGTCCCCCACCGGCTGGACGCAGACCGAGGCGCGCGGGCTGAAGGCCGACGCGGTCCGGCTCGCCTGGAAGGACGGCACCACCGCGCCGTCCGTGCACTCCTTCACCCCGTGGTTCGCCGACACCCCGGCGGCGGGCCTGGAGCTCTCCCGGGACACCGTCGACGCCGACACCGGCGGCACCGTCTCCGTGGACGCCCGGATCTTCTCCCGCCGCCCCGCCGACGTGGAGGGCAAGCTCACCGCCCGGGCCCCCAAGGGCTTCACCGTACGGGCGCCGGAGCACGTCACGGCCCCGCGCGGCGGCACCGCCACCGCCCGTATCGAGATCACCGTTCCCGAGGACGCCCGCTCCGGCACGTACGCGATCCCGGTGACCTACGGCGACCAGAAGCGGACGCTGACCGTCCGGACCTTTCCGCCCACCGCCGGGCCCGACCTCGCCCGCGGCGCCACCGCCACCTCGTCCGGCGACGAGACCCCCGATTTCCCGGCCGCCGCCGCCACCGACGGCGACCCCGAGACCCGCTGGTCCTCCCCCGCCCAGGACGACGCCTGGCTGCAGCTCGAACTGCCGCGCCCGGTCCGCCTCGGCCGCCTCGTCCTCACCTGGCAGGAGGCCCACGCCGCCGCCTACCGCGTACAGGTCTCCGCGGACGGCGTCACCTGGCGCACGGCCGCCACCGTCCGCGACGGAAAGGGCGGCCGCGAAACCGTCCGCATGGACGCCAAGGACACCCGCTTCGTCCGCATCCAGGGCGACAAGCGCGCGACCCGCTTCGGTTACTCGCTGTGGAGCGTGGAGGCGTACGCGGTGAAGGGGCCGGACCGGCCGGCGCCGGACCCGGCCCGGCCGCCGGGCGCTTCCCACCCGGGCACGCAGCACCGGCCGGAGGCCGCGGAGAAGGCGCCCGGCACGCCGGCGGGCGGCGCGGCAGGGGCCGCCGGCACGGGGTGAACGCCCGCGTCCCGGGCGGCGCCCGCCCGGGACGCACGCCCCCGCTTCGCCCCCACCCGCCCTCCGTCATGCAAAAACCCGGACCTATGCCGAAACGGCATCGATCCGGGCCAGCGCGTCGTCCGCCCCGTACGGCTGCAGGTAGGGCAGCCAACGGGGGTCCCTATGCCCCGTACCGATGATCCGCCAGGCCAGGCCGGACGGCGGGGCGGGCTGGTGCCGCAGCCGCCAGCCGATCTCGGCGACGTGCCGGTCGGCCTTGACGTGGTTGCAGCGGCGGCAGGCGGCGACCACGTTCTCCCAGGTGTGCTGACCGCCGCGGCTGCGCGGAACGACGTGGTCGACGCTGGTTGCGACGCCACCGCAGTACATGCACCGCCCGCCGTCACGGGCGAAGAGGGCCCGGCGGGTCAGGGGGACGGGACCGCGAAAAGGCACCCGCACGAACCGCTTGAGGCGGACCACACTCGGGGCGGGCATCACACGGGTCGCGCTGTGCATCAGGGCGCCGGACTCCTCAAGGCTCACGGCCTTTTCGTTGAGGACGAGGATGAGCGCGCGGCGGAGCGGTACGACGCCGAGCGGCTCGTACGACGCGTTGAGGACCAGGACATGCGGCACGGGTGCCTCCTTGTACGCCGGCGGCGCGTGGCTCGCGCCGGGACGATCTCTCCACAGTGTCCCCCGGTGCCTGGTCGCGGCGCCACCATCACCGGGTAACGGGTCCGAGGTGTTTTCGACCACACGCCTTTACTTCCCCCCAAAAAGTCCCGCAATTGGTCCGGTCACTCTCGAACACCGGCGCGGACCGCCCCCGTTGCCCCGTTAGTGTGGTTGGTCTGCCCGGGTCACGGTCCGTCCCGACCCGGGTCTGCTGTCCCACACGGAGGTCCCTGCTGTGTTCTGGTCCGCTTCCCCAGCCGCCGCGTCGCCCGGCCCACACCGCCGGGCGTCGCTCGACGACGCCACGGAGAAGGCCACCAACGCCGCCGGATGGGTGGAGGAGAACTGGGCGACCTGGCTCACGGCCGCCCTGCAGATCGCGCTGATCATCGTCATCGCCGTCATCCTGCGGCATGTGATCCGGCGCACGATCACCAAGCTCATAGAGCGGATGAACCGCACCGCGACGGCCGCCCAAGGCACCGCGCTGGGCGGGCTGCTGGTCAACGCCGAGCGCCGCCGGCAGCGCTCCGAGGCCATCGGCTCGGTGCTCCGCAGCGTCGCCTCCTTCGTCATCATGGGCACCGCCGCGCTGACGGTGCTGTCCGTCCTCAAGATCAACCTGGCGCCGCTGCTGGCCAGCGCCGGCGTCGCGGGCGTCGCCATCGGCTTCGGCGCCCGCAACCTGGTCACCGACTTCCTCTCCGGCGTCTTCATGATCCTGGAGGACCAGTACGGCGTCGGCGACGAGATCGACGCGGGCGTGGCCACCGGTACGGTCGTCGAGGTCGGCCTGCGCGTCACCAAGCTGCGCGGCCCCAACGGCGCCATCTGGTACATCCGCAACGGCGAGGTCAAGCGCATCGGCAACCTCAGCCAGGGCTGGTCCACCGCCACCGTCGACGTCATGATCGCCCCGGACCAGGACCTGGACCGCGCCCGTGACATCATCACCGCCGTCGGCGAGGAGATGTCCGCGGCCGAACCCTGGAACGAACAGCTCTGGGAACCGGTCGACGTCCTCGGCCTGAGCGAGGTCCACCTCGACTCCGTCACGATCAGCGTCTCCGCCAAGACCATGCCCGGCAAGGCCCTCGGCATCGAACGCGAACTCCGCTGGCGCATCAAGAAGGCCCTGGACACCGCCGGCATCACCCTGGCCCCCCGCCCCCTCCCGGCCACCCCCGAAGCCCCCCCGTCCCCCGACCCCACCGCCACCATGGCCGCCCCCTCGGCCCTGGCCAGCCCGACGTCCCCCCAGTCACTGGCGACTACGCCCATTCCGCCGCCGAATTTGAGCAAGTAAGGCGCCGGCCGAACCGGCGCACCAGTGTTCACCGCCCTGGTCCGGACCGTTCCGGACCAGGGCGTTCGCCTGCTCGCCGGACCAGGGCGTTCGGCGGCTCAGCCGAAGACGCTCCGCACCTCGTCGGCGTCGGCCGCCCGGTTCACCGGCCGACTCTCCGGTCCCTCATCCGCCGGGGTCTCGGAATTCTCTCCGGCCTCCGGTTCCTGCGCGGCCTCCGCGTCGTCCTCCCACGTCCCGTCGTCCCGCACCCGAAGCGGACGGCGCCCTTCTAACAACACGGCCAGCCCCGCGAGCACGGTGCCCCCGAGGAACCACCAGCCGCCGTGGTTGACCATGAACAGCCGACTCTCCTCATCGACTGCCAGCAGAGAAGCGTCCCCGTGCACGCCGAGAGGAAAGAGCCGACTGCCGAGCAGGGCGGCGAAACGCCGCATGGTGGCAGCGGCATAACGCCCCTCCCGAGGATCGAGCACAACCCCCCGCAGGGCGACTTCCATGCCAGGTCCGTGCAGGGACATTTCCAGCCCGTGGAACTGACGCACCGCCCGCTCCGCTGCGGGAAATACCTCCCACACCGCGTCGCTGCCAGGAGAGACGGTGCTGACGGTTTCCAATACGGCCAGCAGCGCGTTGGGCCCCGCGTCCCGGCCTGGCGACCAGCCCGCAGCTCTCAGCACCTCGTCCGCGCTACGCGCCGCCCCCACCACCTGTCCTTCCATGCGTCAGCCGCCGATGAAGTCGACCGCCAGACGATCCAGCAGCGCCTGACAGGCAGCACATGGTGTCGTCGGCTGGCCGTGGTCGGGGTCCCCTTCGTCACGGATCATCTTGGACACCATGGCGGCTCCCGCGAAGTGGGGCACCGCCTCCTCCAGAGAAACCGGTGTCCGCCCAGGACGCTCCGCGTCGAGGCTCCACAGCTGATCGGAGATGAGGGCGGATTCGGCGCAGCGTCCGAGGAAGGGTTCCCGTGCTTCCGCTGGAATACGCTCGAAGAATTCCCGGACAGCCGGGTGAAGATTCGGCTCTCCATCGCCACTGAGGTTGGTGTGGCTGTAGATCTTCCCCTGCACGAGCAGCGATGATGCCACACCGGGAACAGCATTGGACATGACGTTAATTCAACTCCTGGAAATCGCCCGTGAGCCAGTTCCCCAAGGCTTCGTGGACATCGTCGCCCATCAGGTAGGTACCGGACCAGTGATGATAATAGAAGCGACCGTTCTCGCCCATGAGGACGATGCCGCCTTCCGGCAGGTCGTATCCGACACGGAAAAGCCTGCCGCCCACCTCATCGGCAAGCTCGGCGATCTCCTCGAAATCACCTTCGTAACCGCCGGTCGGGTTCATGGAAAGCGACTTCTCGTCATTACGCGGATGCGTGAGGTCGAGCAGGCCGTAGGAGCGCAGAAATTCGACGGCTACGGACACCGGGGGTGTCGGGAATCCCTGGTCCTCCGATTGCCTGACGGCGTCGTCGATGAATTCCGTTACCTTCTCCGTCACATCCCTCCCGGGAAACCATCCGCTCCCCTCCAGCCATGCCTGCACATCGTCCCGCGAGAAACCGTCAGCCATGCGTCCTACCCCTCTCACAGTCATTTGTGCGCGGCAACCCCGAGCGCGTCCAGCATGGGGCCGCACGAGGCGCACGGGGGCTTGTAGTCCCCGTGCCTCAACTGGGTGACCTTCTCGCCGGTCTCCTTGTCCTTGACCACCAGGTCCCCTATCTGGCGGGTGTGAATGACGCCGCCTTCGAGTGCTCTGCGAGCATCCTCGGGGGTCTTGATCCTAGTACCGTCCGGATCCATTTGATGCAGACGGTCCGAGATGAGGGAGACTTCAGCGCATTTGCCATGCCCGGAACCGATGGGCTCCCCTCTGGCCTTCAGATCTCTTTTCACCTCGTCCAGCACGTCCCGGATCGCCGGATGCGCCCTCGGCTCGGTTTGCGGTTGCGGCGCGGGCGCACCCGAGTCGATCTCCTTCTGGGTTTGTGAGACTTTTCTCCGCACCGAGCTGGTGTGGGATGTGATGACCCCGTCGTGCAGAAAACTGCCGGAACAGCCGTCCTTGCGGTAGTCCTTACCGGGAACGGACTTGTTGGGGTCGGCGGCGCGGGCGTCGTCCGCAAGCGCTCGCGCTTCGCTTTCCAGATGATTGAGCTGAGTTCGCTGATCCATTCCTGAAACGTCGAGCGGATCCCTTCGGTGATGCCGCATCTGATCGGCGCTGTGCCCGTGCCACCACGGATCGCGCGCGCCGTCTCCGCTGCCACCGGTCTTCCCTTTCCCCGGCGGACGACCACCCCCACCCCCGTTCGCCCCCTTCGGTCCCTTCGGGTCCTTCTTTCCGTTCTTGCCGAGGTCCGTGAAGTGGCTGGAAAGTTTCTGGTCGTTCTCCTTGTGGTTCTTGGCCATCTGTTTGACGCCGCGGGTCATGTTGTCGTCGAGGTGTTTGGCGGACTTCTTGACCGCGTCCTCGATGCCGTCGATGACCTTGTCGAGCATCGTGTTCGCCGCATCCGCGATCGCGTCCTTGCCACGGGTGCGGCCGTGGTGGCTCTTGGCACGGCCGATCTTGCCGCCGGCGGTGGTGCGGAAGTGGCCGCCGGCGCTCTGGAGACCGGTGACGGCCTTGTCGTGGGCGTCGTGGTCGAAGGTGAACCCCCCACTGCCGGAGCCACCCCCGGCACCGCCCCCGCCGCCGCCCGCGCTCAGCAGCTGCATCGAGCTGCCGGCGGCCTCCTTCGCCCCCTGCACGCCCTGGCCGAAGCCCTCCTTGCCCGCCTTGGCGGTCCGGCCCAGGTCGACACCGTCCTTGACGCCCAGCGCGTTGGCGCCGAGCTGGACGACCAGGTCGCCGACCATCGCGGCCAGCGCCTCCTCCACCGGCGTCAGGGCGACGCTGACGACCTGTTCGGCGACCTGCCGGCAGACCTCCTTGAACAGGCGCTTGACGATCACGCGGGTGGCCTGCGTCGCCCCCAGCGCCCCCAGTTCGGACAGGCCGAAGGTGAAGGGCGCGGCGGCCTGGGCGGCGATGACCTCGGCGGCCAGGATGCCCAGCTGCACGATCGCGCCGAGCTTGGCGCCCTCGATGAGCACGGCGACACCGTCCAGCGCGGTCGCGGCCAGCTCACCGCACTGGGCCAGCTTCGCCAGATGCGTACCGTTGATCTTGCTCCAGTGGGCGTTCAGCGCCTCCGCCGCCTGGCCGCCGCCCGCCGAGGAGACCAGCGCCTGAACCGCCTCATGGGCCTGGCCGGCCCCGTCCTTGATGTCACCGGCGAACTCCCGCATGGCCGTCGCCATCTCGCGGTAGTCGTCCTCGTCGACATTCGGCCACGACACCCCGATCAGATCGAGCAGCTCATCCGCCCACCCCGGCAGCACCACACCCATGCAGAACACGCCCCCCGTTGAGCACACCCGTTCACGCCGTCAACAGTCCGGAGGACGTTGTCACCAGCATGAACGGTTCTTCAAGGGGGGAATGCGCCGACTTCTTCGGCAGGTTCCCGGCCCCCCGACGCCGACTCGCCTCTCCCCCGTCACCCACATGCAGTCGTTTACCACCCCGTTCCCGGGTGACTCGCCTGAGCATGGAGACCGAGATCAAGCTGCGCGTCGACGGGCAGGAGTACGAGGTGACGGTGGATACGCGGACCACCGTGCTGGACGCGTTGCGGGAGCGGCTGGGGATCACCAGTCCGAAGAAGGGGTGCGACCACGGGCAGTGCGGGTCGTGCACCGTACTGCTCGACGGGCGGCGGGCGACGACCTGTCTGGCGCTGGCCGTGGCGTACGACGGGTCGGAGATCACCACGGCCGAGGGGCTGGGGCGGGACGGCGAACTCCACCCCGTGCAGGAAGCCTTCGTCGCGTACGACGCGCTCCAGTGCGGATACTGCACGCCGGGCCAGGTGTGTTCCGCGGTGGGCGTGCTGCGGGAGGCGGCGCAGGGGTGGCCGAGCGCGGTCACCGAGGTGGGCGCGGAAGGCGGCATCTCCTTGGACCACGAGGAGATCGCCGAGCGGATGAGCGGCAATCTGTGCCGCTGCGGCGCGTACGTGAACATCGTTCCGGCCGTCGCGGCCGCGGCCGAGGCGGCGGACCGGTGAAGCCGTTCCGGTACGAGCGGGCCGTGGACGCCGCTGGGGCCGTCGCCACCGTCGCGGCGCACCCCGGGGCCGCGTTCCTCGGCGCCGGCACCAACCTCGTCGACCACCTGAAGCTCGGCATCACCTCTCCCGACCTGCTGGTCGACGTCAGCCGCCTCCCCTTGGACCAGGTGGAGGAGCTGGACGGCGGCGGGCTCCGCGTGGGGGCGAACGTCCGCAACGCCGATCTGGCCGCGCACCCCGCCGTACGGTCGCGCTACCCGGTGCTCTCCCAGGCCCTGCTGTCCGGCGCGTCCGGGCAGCTGCGCAACCTCGCCACCACCGGCGGCAACCTCCTCCAACGCACCCGGTGCGCCTACTTCCAGGACTCCAGCACCCCCTGCAACAAGCGCGAGCCCGGCTCCGGATGCGCCGCCCTGGAGGGGTGGACCCGCTACCACGCCATCCTCGGGGCCTCCTCGCACTGCGTGGCCGTGCACCCCTCCGACATGGCCGTGGCGATGGCCGCCCTGGACGCCGTGGTCGTGACCCTGGGCCCGGACGGCGAGCGCCGCGTCCCGGTCACCGACTTCCACCGGCTGCCCGGCGACGCGCCCCACCGGGACACGGTCCTGCGGCACGGCGAGCTGATCACCGCCGTCGAGCTGCCGCCCCTGCCGTACGCGGCCCGCTCCCGCTACCGCAAGGTGCGCGACCGCGCCTCGTACGCCTTCGCGCTGGTCTCCGTGGCGGTGGCGCTGGACCTGGAGGACGACGGGCGCACCGTGCGGGAGGCCCGGATCGCGCTGGGCGGGGTCGCGCACAAGCCGTGGCGGGCCGAGCGCGCCGAGCAGGCCCTGCGCGGGCGGCCGGCCACCGAGGAGAGCTGCCGTACGGCGGCGGACGCCGAGACGGCCGACGCGCATCCGCTGCGGGACAACGCGTTCAAGGTCCCGCTGCTCCAGAACACGCTGGTCGCCGTCGTCCGCGACCTCGTACCGGAGACGCCGGGCAGGGAGACGCCGGGCAGCCTGGAGGACGCACGATGACGAGCACGCCCGAGAGCCGCGCCGGAAGCGGGAGCCGGAGCGGGAGCCTGCCCGGGAACGGTCCGGCCGGGAACGGACCGGTCAGGAACGATCCGGTCGGAAACGATCCGGCCCCGGACGGCCCGACCGGAAACGGCCCGGCCGGCGCCCCGGCCCACCCGCGCGTCGTCGGCGCGGACGTGGAGCGCGCGGACGCCCGGGCCAAGGTGGCCGGCCGGGCCCCGTACGCCTTCGAGCACCCGGTGGAACGTCCCTGCTACGCGCACGCCGTGCTGTCCTCCATCCCCCGTGGCCGCGTCACGGCCGTCGACACCGGGGCCGCGCGCCAGGAGGACGGCGTCCTCACCGTACTGACGCACGAGAACGCCGAGCGGCTGGCGTCCACGGAGGACGCGGAGCTGGCGATCCTCCAGGGCCCCGAGGTGGCGTTCCGGGGGCAGGTCGTGGCTGCTGTGGTTGCCGAGACGCCGGAGACGGCCCGGCACGCGGCCTCGCTCGTACGGGTCTCGTACGCCACCGAACCGCACGAATCCGAACTGAAACCGGGCGAGAGCGAGCTGTACCGGCCGGAGTCGGCCAACGGCGGTGCCGACACGGACAGCGTGCTGGGAGATCTGGACGCCGCCATGGAGAGGGCCGCGGCGGACCCCGACGGGGTGGCGCTGGACGAGACGTACGTGACGGCGATGACCCACTGCCACCCGATGGAGCCGCACGCGACGATCGCCGTGTGGCAGGGCGACGAGCTGACGCTGTACGACTCCAGCCAGAGCGTGCACGGGCACCGCGACACACTGGCGAAGGTGTTCGGCATCGACCGCGGCCGGGTCCACATGATCTGCCCGTACGTCGGCGGCGGCTTCGGCTCGAAGGGCGAACCGCACGCCCACGCCGTACTCGCGGCGCTGGCGGCCCGTGCGCTGCCCGGACGCGCGGTCAAGTTCGCGTTGACCCGGCAGCAGATGTTCACCCTTGTGGGCTATCGCACCCCGACGTACCAGCGGGTACGGCTCGCGGCCGGTGCCGACGGGCGGCTGACCGGCATCGGCATGGACGCCGTCGAGCAGACCTCGCGCATCAAGGAGTACGCGGAACAGTCCGCCAATCCGACACGCGTGATGTACGCGGCGGAACACCGGCGGACCACCCACCGGCTGGCCGCGCTCGACGTGCCGGTGCCGTCCTGGATGCGGGCGCCCGGCGAGTGCCCGGGAATGTTCGGGCCCGAGGTGGCCATGGACGAACTCGCCGAACGCCTCGGCATGGACCCGGTCGAGCTGCGCATCCGCAACGACGCGCCGGTGGACCCGGAGTCCGGCAAGCCGTTCTCCAGCCGCAACCTGGTGGCGTGCCTGAGTGAAGGCGCCCGCCGGTTCGGCTGGCAGGACCGCGACCCGCGCCCCGGTGTACGGCGGGACGGCCGCTGGCTGATCGGTACGGGCGTCGCCTCGTCCGCCTATCCGGTCAACCGCATGCCCGGCTCGGTCGCCGCGGTCCAGTACGTGGGCGACGGGCGGTACCAGGTGGACATCGGCGCCGCGGACCTGGGCACCGGCGCCTGGACCGTACTGGCCCAGGTCGCCGCGGACCGGCTGGACATCCCCCTCGACGCCGTCGAACTGCGCCTCGGCGACACCGCCCTCCCCAGGGCGACCGTCGCGGGCGGTTCCTCCGGTACGGCGATGTGGGGTTCGGCGATCGTGGCGGCGGCGCGGGCGTTCCGCAAACGTCACGGACACGACCCGGCACCCGGCGACCACGCCCAGGCCGAGACCCCCGGCAACCCGCACGCCGAACGCTTCGCGATGCACGCCTTCGGAGCGCAGTTCGCCGAGGTCCGGGTGGACGCCGACACCGGCGAGGTCCGCGTCCCGCGCCTCCTGGGCGTCTTCGCGGCGGGCCGCATCCTCAACCCGCGCACCGCCCGTTCCCAGCTGGTCGGCGGCATGACGATGGGCCTGTCCATGGCCCTCCACGAGGAAACCGTCACCGACCCGCGCTACGGCCTCCTCGTCAACCACGACCTGGCCAACTACCATGTCACGGCCAACGCGGACGTCCGGAACATCGAGGCCCACTGGATCGACGAGGACGACCCGTACGTCAACCCCCTCGGCATCAAGGGCATCGGCGAGATCGGCATCACGGGCACGGCAGCAGCGGTCGTCAACGCGGTCCGGCATGCGACGGGGGTCCGGGTGCGGGAGGTACCGGTGACGTTGGACAAGGTGCTGGGCGGGATGGCGTCAGGCGAGCGGCCGGGACCGGTCCGGGCGCGGGGCGGCACGTAGGCGGCACTCCGTACCGGGGCGGTGCCATCCTCACCGAGATCGGTTGTCAGTGCCGTGCGGTTCACTGGTCACAGCACGATGGACCGGTGACGGGCGAGGGAAGCACGGGGGCTGACCGATGAGCGCGACGGAAACGGAAACAAGGCGGCGGACGAAGCCGTACGGCCGGCGGCCTGCTCTGCCTGAACACACACGATCACGTAAGCAGGAAACACCCGGGCGCGAGCCGGTGTCACGGCAACGAGCGGGTGAGCCACACCACTTCACCACTGTCCTCCATGGAAACGTGATCCCGCTCGAACCCGAGCTTCTCAAGGACACGGAACGACGGTGTGTTCCACGCGCCGACGGTCGCCCAGAGCCGTTTCCGCCCAGTCGCGACAGCAGCGTCAAGCACCGCGCCGGCCGCCTCGGTGGCGTAACCAAGCCCATGCGCGCGCTGGAATAGCTCATACGCGATTTCGGGCTCCTCCAGGGTGGAGCGGCCGATGATCAACCCGCAATAGCCGATGAAGTCGCCTTCAGCACGGCGCTGGATGGGCAGCAGAGCGATCCCCGTGGTCTCCGTTGCGCTGAGCAGCTCCGCGATGGACGTCCGGATGCGCTCAACGGTGGGTGTCCCGTCGCCGCGTTCGGAGAGAAGGGCGCAGAAGTCAGCGGCGTCCGACTCGGCCCACGGCCGCAGTATCAACCGCTCGGTCTGAAGGTGGAACGCCATCGTCTCGTATGCAGACATGCCCCTACCCTTCCCCGCGCGCCGCCCCGAACTACGGCAGGAGTAGCGGCCGTTAGCCGCGAGCGGCCTTCACCGACGCGATGAAGTGCGCCCAGGCCGGGGCGGGGAACAGCAGGTGCGGCCCCTCCGGGCGTTTGCTGTCGCGTATGGGGACGGGAGAGCGGGCCGGGAGGCCGGTGGCCATCTCCAGGCATTCGCCTTGGCCGCCGCTGTAGGTGCTCTTGCGCCACGTGACGCCTGTGCCGTTCATACTCGGTACTCCTCGGAGATCAGGCGTTCCATCCTGGCCACGGACTCCGCCGGCGAGAGAGCCGACGTACGGGCGTCATCGAAGAGATCACGGTAGCGCGCAACCTCCGGCTCCTGCTCCAGCCAGATATGGCCGGTGGGGTGCTCCATGAGTACAACGTCCAGAGCCGACACCTGCGGAAAGCTCAGCAGCAAGTACGGGCCGAACATACCTCCATGCGCGCCACGCGAGAACGGGAGGATCTGCACCGTCACGTTTGCCAGCTCGGACATGGCGATGAGGTGTTTCAGCTGCGAACGCATCACGTCAGCGCCGCCCACCCGTTGATGCAGCGCACCCTCCGCCATGACAGCCCAGACGGACAAGGGCTGCTCAGCGGTCAACCGTTCCTGGCGGGCAGCCCTCACCTTGACGAACTGCTCGATCTCGTCCGGCGTCTTCCAGGCTTTCGAGGCCACGGTCACGGCCCTCGCGTAGGCGGGTGTTTGCAGCAGGCCCGGGATCAGCTGGCTCTGGTAGGTCCTGATGCTCTCGGATACAGCCTCCAGAGCGATGTAGTCCCGGTACGTGTCCTCCAGCACGGGCCCGTACTGGTTCCACCAGCCCTCCCGACGCCGGCGGTTCGCGGAGCGGGCCAGGGTGGTGAGTCGCCCCAGGACCGCTTCGTCTCCGATCCCGTACGTCTGCAGCAGAGCCATCAGGTCGGGTACGCGGACCGGAACACGGCCGTTCTCGATCCGGCTGATCTTCGCCTTGGTGCAGTCGAGAGCTTCGGCTGCCACCGACGTGGACAACCCGGCGGCTTCTCTGTACCGCCTCAGCTCGTCGCCCAGTTGTCGGCCCAGAACGGTGGACGGCTGAACGGTGGCACTGCGTACGGACATTCAACCTCCCCTGGAGAACGGCCAGTTTGACGAAGGCGCCATGAGGGCCGCAACGCGACTTCACTCTTTCGTGACAGCAAGAAACGTTGCTTGGAGTAATTGAATGGGTGCAGTCTGCTTAGGGTCCGCCCTCGTACCCTCTGAGGGGTTCGCATGATCGAGAGTTCGCTCCGCCCTGCCTCCGTCACCCACCGCTTCCCACGAAGCCGACGGAGCCCCGGCCGAGCACGTACAGCCTTCCGGGACTGGGCTGCCGCTCAGGGCATCAGTCCCGCGACCATGGAGACCGGAGAAGTACTCGTCGGCGAGCTGGCCGCCAATGCCGTCTTCGCCGCCACCGGGCCCGGGCGGCAGATCGAGGTCCGGTGCACGCTGGACGACGGCACATTGCAGGTCGAGGTGTCGGACGCCGGTGACGGCACTCCCGTCGTGCGGTCGCCCAAGCCGCTCGATGAACACGGACGCGGCATGGTGCTCGTCGATGCGCTCGCCGACGATTGGTGGGTGACGGGTCGAGCGGGCCCGGGCAAGACCGTCTGCGTCACGCTCAAACTCAGTGGTCCAGACCCATTGACGGCGTGCTGACGGGGCGCTTACTTTCCTGTGCATCGATTGGAAACTTTCCTAACAGATCGCGCAGCGAGAGGTGGGGCGGGCGTCATGGCCGGAGGGCAGGGCGGGCAGGGGGCCCCTGGGACGCCGCGGGTGTTGCGGGCCATGAACGACCGGGCCGCGCTCGACCTGCTCGTGGCGCAGGGGCCGTTGACGCGGACGCAGCTCGGCGCGCTGACCGGGCTGTCCAAGCCCACCGCGTCGCAGCTGCTCGGGCGGCTGGAGGCGGCCGGGCTGGTGCGTACGACCGGCAACGTGACCGGGCGGCCGGGTCCGAACGCCCAGTTGTACGAGGTGAACCCGGACGCCGCCCACGTGGCCGCGCTCGCCGTCGACCAGGGCGGGATCACTGCCGCGGTCGCCGATGTCACCGGGCGGGTGCTCGGTGAGGAGCGGGTCGGTACGGACGCCGTGGAGGAGGACGCGCCGCGTCGGACGGCCCAGTTGGTCGCCTCGGCCGTGGACGGGGCGCTGGCCAAGGCCGGGCTGACGCGCGACCGGTTGCACGGGGCGGTGATCGGGACACCCGGTGCGCTCGACCCGCGGACCGGTGTGCTGCGGTACGCCCCCCACCTGCCCGGCTGGCACTCGCGGGCCCTCAAGGAAGAGCTGGCCGGGGTGCTGGGCGTACCGATCGTGATCGAGAACGACGTGAACCTGGCGGCGGTCGCCGAGCAGCACGACGGTGCTGCGCAGGACTTCGACGACTTTGTGCTGGTGTGGGCCGACGAAGGGGTCGGCGCGGCCATCGTGCTCGGCGGGCAGTTGCTGCGCGGGGCCACGGGCGGCGCCGGCGAAATCGGCTACATGCCGCTGCCGGGCGCGCCGCTCGCCCGCGGCGGCGACCGCGACGCGGCCCGGCCGGACGGCGGCGGTGGCTTCCAGCGCCTGGTCGGCTCGCCGAGCGTGGTGGAGCTGGCGCGGGAGTACGGCGTGCCGGATGTGCGTACGGTCCACGAGGCGCTGGCCGACGACCGGGTACGCGCCGAGGTGGCGCGGCGCCTGGCGACCGGGCTGGCGGCCGTGGTCGCCGTCGTGGACCCGCGGCTGGTGGTGCTCTCCGGCGAGGTCGCCCAGGCGGGCGGGGAGCCGCTGCGGGTGCTGATCGAGGAAGAATTCACCGGGCTGGCGCTGCCTCGGCCGGAGTTGCACATCAGCGATATCGAGGGGAATCCCATTCTCACCGGCGCGTTGCAAACGGCACTCGCCGAGGCGCGCAACGCCGTGTTCGACACGGCGTGATGGGACGGGAGGGTGGTCCGCCGCAGGCGGTCGGGGGCAGCGGCCCAACCCCGGGCCGGTCAAGCGGCCCAGTCCTGGGCGGGCCGAGCGGCTCAAGCGCGGACCGTCCGAGCGGATCGGTCGCGTACCGATTAAGCGGCCCAGCCCCAGCCCGGCCGAGCGGCCCCATCGCGGACCGATTATTCACCGGCCGCCTCCGCCGAAAGGCCAAAAGCACCACGAGCCCGAAGGGCTCCCCGCGTGCCGGACACGCCGTCCACGTCGCCACCTGCGGTCAATGCCGCGTACGCGGCGTCAGCAGCGCCACGTCCTGCTGTCCCCCCTCCCACTTTCCCTGTCACCACCCCTGCCATTTCCCCCGTCATCACCCCTGCCGTAAAGGAAGTTCGCCATGCCGCGTCCGCGCATGCGCATCTGCCTGTCAGCGGCGCTCGCCGGGGCCGGTCTGATTCTTTCGGGCTGTGCCAATCCGAGCGTCGGCAGCGATCGCGACGACCCGACCCAGCCCGTCACGCTGAAGTTCTGGCACGGCTGGTCCAATCCGGCCGAGGTGAAGGCGGTCGACGACAGCATCGCCCGTTTCGAGAAGCTGCATCCGAACATCACGGTGGAGACGGTCAACAACGTCAGCGACGAGACCGCGAACCAGGCGCTGCGGGCCGGCGGGGACGACGCGCCGGATGTCGTGTCGTCGTTCACCACCAACAATGTGGGGCAGTACTGCTCGTCCGGCATGTGGGTGGATCTCGACCCCTTCATGAAGAAGACGGGGGTCGAAAAGGAGAAGGTCTTCCCCAAGACGCTGCTCGATTACACGAGCTACCGGGGCACGCAGTGCGCCTTGCCGCTGCTCGCGGACGCGTACGGGCTGTACTACAACAAGGACGCGTTCAAGGAGGCCGGTATCGAACGGCCGCCGCGGACCATGTCCGAGTTCAAGCGGGACGCGGCCAAGCTCACGAAGCGGAAGCCGGACGGGTCGTACGAGCGCGCCGGGTTCGTACCCAACTTCCGGCTGTACCAGAACAGTCCGGACCGGCTCTTCGCGCAGTGGGGCCCGAAGTATTTCGACGCGCGGGGGAAGGCGCGGCTGGCGAAGGACCCGCGCAGCAAGCAGTTCTTCGCCACGCAGCGGGAGCTGCTGGACGCGCAGGGCGGTTATGCCGCGCTGGAGAAGTTCCGTGCGACGTTCGGTGACGAGATGTCGTCGCAGAGTTCCTTCATGACGCAGAAGGCGGCGATGCATCTGGACGGCGAATGGCGTGGGCTGATGCTGAAGGAGGGCAAGGCGGGTTTCGACTGGGGTACGGCGCCGCTGCCGGTGCCGGACGACCAGGCGGACACGTACGGGCGCGGCTATCTGACCGGCACGGTCGCGGGCATAGCGCACGGCAGCAAGCACCAGAACGCGGCGTGGGAACTGGTGAGGTTCCTGACGGTGGACACGGACCAGGTGGTGCGGTTCGCCAACGCCATCCACAATGTGCCGTCGACGTTTTCGGCGCTCAAGTCGCCGAAACTGGACGCCGATCCGTCGTTCCGTACATTCCTCGACATCGCGCGGAACCCGCACAGTCAGGCCATGCCGCCGTCCATCAACGGCGGGCAGTACGTGACGGCGCTCCAGGACTTCTCGTACGACGTCGAGGCCGGGAAGGTGCCGGATCTCGACAAGGGGCTGCGTGAGCTCGATGCCCAGATAGACGCCGACAATCTTCAGTCCGTGAACTGACGGAGCCTGCCATGTCCCTGGTCGAATCCCCCGAACGTCCGGCGGCCACCGCGCCGCGCCCGAACGCTCCCGCGCTGCGCCGTAAGCACACCCGGCAGCAGCTGCGCACCCTCGGTTTCCTCTCCCCCTGGCTGGTCGGTTTCAGCGTCTTCTTCGGCTATCCGCTCCTGGCCACCGTCTATTTCTCGTTCGTGCACTACAACCAGATCCAGCAGCCGTCCTTCGTCGGGCTGCGGAACTGGAAATACGTCTTCACGCAGATGCCGCTCTTCGGGCCCGCGCTGTGGAACACGCTGTGGCTGGTCGTGGTGATGGTCGCGCTGCGGGTGGTCTTCGGGCTGGGCATCGGCCTGCTCGTCACGAAGATCAAGTCGGGGGTCGGCTTCTTCCGTACCGCCTTCTACCTGCCGTATCTCGCGCCGCCGGTCGCCGCGACGGTCGCGTTCGTCTTCCTGCTCAACCCCGGCACCGGGCCGGTCAACGCGATCCTGGAGGCGGCCGGCATCCCTGCGCCCGGCTGGTTCAGCGATCCGTCCTGGGCGAAGCCGTCGCTGGTCCTGCTGTCCCTGTGGGGCATCGGCGACCTGATGGTGATCTTCATGGCGGCGCTGCTGGACGTGCCGAAGGAGCAGTACGAGGCGGCCGAGCTGGACGGGGCGGGCGCCTGGGCGAGGTTCCGGTACGTGACCTGGCCGTCGATCACGCCGATCGTGCTGTTCGCGGTGGTCACCGGGGTGGTGCAGACCATGCAGTACTACACGCAGGCGCTGGTCGCCGGGAAGCTGGCCTCCGGTGTGAACATCGGCCCCGGCTCGGTGATCCAGCCCGGTTACCCGGACCACTCCACCCTCACGGTGCCGCAGCTCGTCTACTCGCTCGGCTTCCAGAACTTCAACACGGGCGCGGCGTGCGTGCTCTCGCTCGTGCTCTTCGTGATCGCCATGGCCGTCACCACCCTGCTGATGCGCAAGCGCGCCGGCCTGCTCCCGGCGGAGGACTGAACCGACATGACCACGACGTTCCTGAGGGCGGGCCGCGCGCCGGCCCGCACCGGCTCCACCGACCGGGGGCCCGCGGCGGCCCGCGCCCGCCGCAAGCGGCTGCTGCACTGGACAGCGGTGCACTCCGTCGCCATCGCCGCCGCGCTGTTCTTCGTCCTGCCGTTCGTGTTCGTCTTCCTGACCTCCGTCATGAACGACGACCAGGCGATGAGCGGCGAACTGTGGCCGCACGAATGGAACTGGTCGAATTACGCGACGGTTTTCCGGACACCGGGTTTCCTGGACTGGTGGCGCAACTCGCTGCTGTACGCGGGGCTGGGCACGCTGTTCACCGTCTGCTCGGCGATACCGGTGGCGTACGCCCTCGCCAAGTTCCGTTTCCGGGGCCGGCGTACCGCCATGCTCCTGGTGATCTCGACGATGATGCTGCCGCCGCAGGTCATCGTGATTCCCATGTACCTGGTCTGGGCGCAGCAGCTGCACCTGTCCGGCTCGCTCTGGCCGCTCATCATCCCGATGGCCTTCGGCGACGCGTACTCCATCTTCCTGCTGCGGCAGTTCCTGCTCACCATTCCGCAGGAATACATCGAGTCGGCGAAGGTGGACGGCTGCGGCGAGGTCCGTACACTGCTGCGCGTCATCGTGCCGATGGCGAAGCCGGGCATCGCGGCCGTCGCGCTGTTCCAGTTCTTCTATTGCTGGAACGACTACTTCGGGCCGCAGATCTACGCCGCGCAGAATCCCGCTGCCTGGACGCTGAGTTACGGACTCGAATCGTTCAAGAGCGCGCACAACGTCAACTGGAACCTGACCATGGCCGCGACGCTGCTCGTCATGGCGCCGGTCATCATCGTCTTCTTCTTCGCACAGAAGGCCTTCGTCGAAGGCGTCACGCTCACCGGAGTGAAGGGCTGATCGATCTCATGCTGTCGTCCGCCGGGGGAACGCCCCCGCTTCCCCAGGGAACGCCTCCGTCCGGGGGAACGCCCCCGCGCCCCCACCTCAAGATCGCCGTGGTCGGCGGAGGCTCGACCTACACCCCCGAACTCATCGACGGCTTCGCCCGGCTGCGGGACGCGCTGCCGCTGGCGGAGCTGGTCCTGATCGACCCGGCGGCCGACCGGCTGGAGCTGGTCGGCGGCCTGGCCCGGCGGATCTTCGCCCGGCAGGATCACCCGGGCCGGATCTCCTGGACCTCCGACGTGGACGCCGGTGTGGACGGCGCGGACGCGGTGCTGCTCCAGCTGCGCGTCGGCGGGCAGGCGGCCCGCAACCAGGACGAGACCTGGCCCCTGGAGTGCGGCTGCGTCGGGCAGGAGACGACCGGCGCGGGCGGGCTGGCCAAGGCGCTGCGCACCGTCCCGGTCGTCCTGGACATCGCCGAGCGCATCCGCCGCCGCAACCCCGACGCGTGGATCGTGGACTTCACCAACCCCGTCGGCATCGTCACCCGCGCGCTGCTCTCGCACGGCCACAAGGCCGTCGGCCTGTGCAACGTGGCCATCGGCTTCCAGCGGAAGTTCGCGCGGCTGCTCGGCATCGCGCCGGAGCGGGTGGAGCTGGAGCACGTCGGGCTGAACCACCTGACGTGGGAGCGGGCCGTACGGGTGGACGGCGAGGACGTGCTGCCCCGGCTGATCGCCGAGCACGGCGCGGCCATCGCCGAGGACCTGCACATGCCGCGCTCCCTCGTGGACCGCCTCGGCGTCGTACCGTCGTACTACCTGCGCTACTACTACCAGCACGACGAGGTGGTGCGGGAGCTGCGCAGCAAGCCGTCGCGGGCGGCGGAGGTGGCGGCCATCGAGAAGCAGCTGCTGGAGATGTACGGCGACCCGTCGCTGGACGAGAAGCCGGAGCTGCTGGCCAAGCGGGGCGGCGCGTTCTACTCGGAGGCGGCGGTGGCGCTGACCTCGGCGCTGCTGGGCGAGACCGGTGACGTGCAGATCGTCAACACGCTCAACAACGGCACGCTGCCGTTCCTGCCCGACGACGCGGTGATCGAGGTGCCGGCGACGGTGGGCGCCGGCGGGGCGAAGCCACTGCCCGTACGGCCGCTGGAACCGCTGTACTCGGGGCTGATCGCCAACGTCACCGCGTACGAGCACCTGGCGCTGGAGGCGGCCCTGAAAGGCGGCCGGAACCGGGTCTTCGAGGCCCTGCTCGCCCACCCGCTCATCGGCCAGATCGCGTACGCGGACCGGCTGACCGACGATCTGATCGCGCACAACCGGGAGCACCTCACGTGGGTGTGAGCGGAGGCGAGGGGGGCGGGGCGGTGCCTGGGCACGGCGGGGTGCCGTACGGGGAAGCCGGTCCCGCCGCGGCGGGGCCGGGGGCCGAAGGGCTGGCGCTGGCCGTCGACGCGGGCAACAGCAAGACCGACGTGGCGCTGGTCGGCACGGACGGGTCGGTGCTCGCGACGGCCCGCGGCGGCGGTTTCCAGCCGCCCGTGGCCGGTGTCGCGCGGGCGGTCGGCGACCTGGCGGCGCTGGTGGACGCGGTACGGGAACGGGCCGGCGTGACCGGCCCGTTGGACCAGGTGTCCGCCTACCTGGCCAACGCCGATCTGCCCACCGAGGAGGCGGAGCTGGCCGCGGAGATCACCTCGTACGGCTGGGCCCGTACGGTCACCGTCGCCAACGACACCTTCGCGCTGCTGCGTGCCGGGCTGCCGGACGCCGGCGAACCGGTCGGCGTCGCGGTGGTGTGCGGCGCCGGCATCAACTGCGCGGGCCTGGGGCACGACGGCCGTACCGCCCGGTTCCCGTCCGTCGGGCGGATCTCCGGTGACTGGGGCGGCGGCGGGCACCTGGCCGAAGAGGCTCTGTGGTGGGCGGCGCGGGCCGACGACGGGCGCGGCGAACCGAGCGCGCTGGCCCGCGAGGTGCCGGCCCACTTCGGGCTGGCCACCATGCCGGAGCTGATCGAGGCGCTCCACCTGGGGCGCATCCCGCGGGAGCGGCGTTACGGGCTGACGCCGCTGCTGTTCGCGGTGGCCGCGTCCGGGGACGCGGTGGCGCGGGCCCTGGTGCACCGGCAGGCGGAGGAGATCGCGCTGCTGGCGTCGGTGGCACTGGAGCGGCTGGGCCTGCTGGACGAGCCGACGCCGCTGGTCCTGGGCGGCGGCGTACTGGCCGCCCGGCCCCCGCTGCTGTACGACGAGCTGCTCCGCCTGCTGTCGGAACGCGCCCCGAAGGCGGAGCCGCGCGTGGTCACGGAACCGCCGGTGCTCGGCGCGGCCCTGCACGCACTGGACCGGGCCGGGGCGGGCCCGGAAGCGTACGAACGGTTGCGGAGGGAGTTCGTCCGGGGGAGGTAGGGATCGTCGGCCGGAGTGGTGCTGCCCGGCTGGATGGTCCTGCCCCGGCGGGGGTGGTCCTCCTCGGCCGGAACGGCCCCTCTCCGGCCGGTGCGGTCTCGCCGGCCGGGCGGGCTCCGTTCCCCGACGCGGGCTCCCTTCCCCCGGCCAGATCGTTGTGGCCAGCAGAGGTGCCACCGGCCGGATCGTTTCCCCGGCCGGAACCGTTCCTCCGGGAACCGGCCGGGCCTGCCGCCACGGTTTTCTGCCAGGACCTCCGTCCGACCTCCCGCCGGATGCCGGAATCCTGTCGAATCCCGTACACCCGTGCGCTTTTGGGGCCTCTTCGGGAACCGTGCCCGGCGGGCCGCGCGTGTTGGAGGGTGGGGGAACACGGATACCCGCCGGGCGGAAGGATTCGGCGGGGCCCGATCCGCACATGATCCAGGCAAGAACGGTGTGGTTGTCAGTCCCTGCGGCCATACTGACTGCTGGCCGTGCATCTGTTCCCGTGCGCCCGCCGCACGGGTCCGGGGCCGCCGTCCGCGACCAGGGGGAGGTTCCGTGTCCAACCCGCAGACCGGCGCTGTGCCGCCGCCCGGCCGCGCCGCCGCCCCCGGCACCTCCTCCGGCGCGGGCACGTTCGCGGGAGCCGGCTCCCCGGCCGTTTCCGGTCTCTCTTCGGGCGCGGGCCCTTCTTCCGGTGCGGGCCCCGCTTCGGGCGCGGGAGCATTCTCAGGTACGGGCTCCGCTGCGGGTACGGGTTCCGGCGTCGCCCGGCGGCGTACGGCATGGGCCGACGGCGTGGACCAGTTGCGGGCCGCCGCCACGACCGAGCCCGGCCGGCTGCGGATCATCGGCGCCGTACTGGCCTTCCTCGTGATGGCGTTCGGTGCCGCGACGGCCTGGCAGGTCACCGACCGGGCCACCGCCGCGCGCGACGTGGTCGAGCGCAGCCAGCCGCTGAGCGCGGACGCCGCGGACATCTACCGCTCCCTCGCCGACGCCGACACCACCGCCGCGAGCGGCTTCCTGGCGGGCGGCAAGGAGACCCAGGCCACCCGCGACCGCTACGAGGACGACATCGCGATGGCCGCCCGACTGCTGGCCAAAGCCTCGTCGAACACCCGTGGTTCGGACACCGCGGCCCGCCAGATAGCGACGCTCAACAGCCTCCTCCCCCGGTACACGGGCCTGATCGAGACGGCCCGCACCAACAACCGGCAGGGACTCCCCCTCGGCGGCGCCTACCTGCGCTATGCCAACGCGCAGATGCGCGACGAACTCCTCCCGGCGGCGCGCGGGTTGTACGTCGCCGAGACGGCGCGGCTCGGCGAGGACTACGACGCCGCGAAGGCGTGGCCCTGGCTGGCGCTCTCCGCCGGAGTGCTGGCGCTCGGCGCCCTGGCCTGGGCCCAGCGCCGCAACTACCGCCGGACGAACCGGGTGTTCAACTACGGCCTGCTCGCGGCGACGACCGCCTCGGCCGTCGTCCTGCTGTGGCTGGCGGTCGGCCACTCCGTCGCCCGCTCGGGCCTGAACACGTCGTACGAGAGCGGCGCCAAGTCGCTGAACGTCCTCAACGAGGCCCGGATCGACGCGCTCCAGGCCCGCGGCGACGAGAACCTGACCCTGGTCGCGCGCGGTGCCGTGGTGACCAAGGACCAGCAGGACTTCTACGAGGCCGGCTACCGCACCGGCATGAAGGACCTGGCGGGCGCGGGTCACAGCGGCGCCGCGGCGGCGGACAGCAGGCTGGGCACGGCGCTGACGCTCGCGGACGACGACGCGGGCCGGCGCCCGGTGGAGGAGGCGGTCGCGACCGTACGGCAGTGGCAGGCACGGCACGCCGAGGCCCGCACCGCCGACGACCAGGGCGACTACGACCTGGCGCTGGCCAAGGTGATCGGCGGCGGCGCGGCGACCGGGCAGTCCTTCGACCGGGTGGACACGCAGCTGGCCAAGGCGCTGGACCACGAGCAGCGGCAGCTCCGGCGGGCGGCCGACGACGGGCGCGGGGCCCTGGACGGGCTGGTGACGGGCGCCGTGGTGCTGGCCCTCCTGGGCGCGACGGGCGCGGTGCTGGGCATCGGGCGCAGGCTTTCGGAGTACCGGTGATGGGGCGGCCTGGTGATGGCGACATGACGATGCGCGCGAGGGGTCTGCGGAACCTGCGGGCCGCGCTGGCCCCGGTGGCGGCCGGTGTGTGCGTGATGGCGGCGACGGCCGCGGTGCTCGTCCCGGTCCTGGGCGGCGACAGCCCGGTGCCCCGCCCCGCGCCGTACGGGACGGGCAGCGCGCGGGCCGACGCCGCGGCGGCGGACTGCACGCCCGCCAACGCCGCCGCGAGCCTGCGGCCCTCCCCGGAGGACGGCCCGGCGGTGGAACGGATCAAGGCCCGGGGGCGGCTGATCGTCGGCGTCGACCAGAACACGTACCGCTGGGGCTACCGCAATCCGGCCACCGGCGACCTGGAGGGCTTCGACATCGACCTGGTGCGGGCGATCGCCGAGGACATCCTCGGCCCCGACCCGAAGATCACGTTCCGGGCGATCCCGACCAGCCAGCGCATCCCCGCCCTCCAGAAGCGCACCGTCGACCTGGTCGTACGGACCATGACGATCAACTGCGCCCGCAAGCGGCAGGTCGCCTTCTCGACCGCGTACTTCCAGGGCGGCCAGCAGGTGCTGGCGCCCAAGGACTCGCCGATCAGAGCCTTCGACGACTCGCTGCGGGGCAAGCGGGTCTGTACGGCGGCCGGTTCCACGGGCGAGGCCCGGCTGGCCGAGGAGCGGCACGGCGCCCGGGTCGTGACCGTGCCGAACCAGCTCGACTGCCTGGTGCGGCTCCAGCTCGGTGAGGCCGACGCGGTGGTGACGGACAACGCGCTGGCCGCCGCGCAGGCCGCGCAGGACCCGACGGTGCAGCTGAAGGGGAAGCCGTTCACCGACGAGCCGTACGGCGTCGCGGTCAACCGCGCCGACACCGACCTGGTGCGCCGGGTCAACCAGGTGCTGGAGGACTACCGCGACGGCGGCGGTGAGAGCCGCTGGATGGCCGCCTACCGGAAGTGGTTGCAGGCGGACCTGCCCGGCATATCCAAGGCGCCCGAGCCCCAGTACAGCGACTGACCGTGCGGGGCCGGGCGATGCGCCGCGTACGGGCGGCGCGTGGCGGGACCGGCCGGCCGGTGGCGGAGCCGGGCGGCCCGCCGTGGACCGGCGTTCGCCCGCCGGTGGAGTCACCATGGAAGGAGCCCGCGGGCGCGGGACCGGGAGAGGGAGAAGAGGAGGGGAGGAGAGGACGGGAGGGAGGACAGGCGGCGCCGGGGGACGGCGACGGGGCGGGATCGGTCCGGCTTCGGCCCGGCACCGGCCCGGCGGCTGTACGGCTGCGATACCGCGGTACGTCGCCACCGCACCGCGGCACCGTCGGGTCGTACCACCGCAGCACCGCGGCGTCGTCGGAGCCGTACCGCACCACCGCGGCACCATCGGGGGCCGCACCGGAACACCGCGGCACCGTCGGAGCCGTACCGCACCACCGCGGCACCGTCGGCAGCGCGACCGCGGCCCCGCCGTGGCGTGGTCCCGGCACCGTCGGAGCCGTGGCCGCAGTCGTACCGCCGCACCGCCGTACCGCCGAACGCACCAGCCGCGGCGGCCATGACAACCGCCATGACAACCGCCGTGCACCACACGCACTTTGGAGAGGTGATCGATGGGGGTCCCCGGATCCTTCCCCGGCTCGCCGGGGAAGCCCCAAGCCCCGGTGATGGACCGGGAGGAGGTGGACCGTGCCCTGGGCCGGCTCGGTGCCGAGTACGAGGCGATCGAGACCTCGCTGCTCGCCCTCCAGGACCACGCGGGCCGCCGGCTCCTGGAGGGCGCCGAACTCACCGGCGTCACCAAGGACCGCTGGGCCGCCACCGAACAGTCCATCACCGTCCTGTGGGCGCACTTCGACGCGTACACGGCAGCGCTCACCACCGCCCGCGAGCTGCGCGCCCGGCGCCGCTGGCCGTCCCCCGACGACCTGGCCGAACTGACCGAACTGCTCCGCGGCGCCCGCGTCACGGTCTCCGGCGCGGCCACCGGGGGCGCGGCACAGTTCACCGGCCCCGCCCGGCTGAGCGAGCAGTTCAGCCTGGAGGAACTGGTCGAGCGGATGAACGGACTGTACGCGGCGGCGCTCGACGTCATCGTCGCCGCCGACGCCGTGTGGTCCGCGCTGCCCGCACGGATAGACCTGCTCGCCGCCGAGCTGCGGCGCACGCTGTCCCTGGCGCGGTCGGTCGGCGTACGCCCCGGTGAGCACCCGGCCGGCGACGACCTGGAACGGATCACGTACGAGCTGACGCAGCTGCGCGCCCAAGTGGTGTCCGACCCGCTGGCCTTCTGGGTGCCGGACGCCGACCGCAGCGCCGCGCCCGGCGGCGGCCGCCCGGACACCGCCCGCTACGACCGTGCGGCGCTCGCCCTGGAGGACGCCCGCCGGGAGATCGAAGCGGTGCTGGACGTGCGGCAGGACGCCGAGCGGCGGCTGATGCAGCTGCGCGACGTGCTGTCCCGGGCGGACCGTACGCTCACCGAGGCGCGGCAGGCGCGCGGCGAGGTGCTCGCGAAGATCGCCGCCTCGGAGGTGCCCGCCGTCAGCGGCCCGCCCACGGCGTTGCACGAGCAGCTGGCCACCGCCGCCGAATACCGCCGGCACGCCCAGTGGCACCGGCTCTCACCCCTGCTGGACAGCCTGGAGCAGCGGGCCGAGGACGAACTGCACCGCGCCCGCGAGTCGTTGACGGCGGTCACGGCACCGCTGGCGGTACGGGCCGAACTACGCGGGCGCCTGGACGCGTACAAGGTGAAGGCCGCGCGGCACGGCCTGGCCGAGGACCCACTGTTGACCGAGCGGTACGACGTCGCCCGGCGGATGCTGTGGAGCGCGCCGTGCGACCTGCGGGCGGCCGAGCAGGCGGTACTGCGCTACCAGCAGGCGGTGGCCGAGGCGTTGGTGCCACCGGGGCCGGGCCGGGGGCCGGCGGACGGACCACAGGGGGAAGCATGACCGAGGAGCACACCGGCGGCGCGTGCCAGCGGCGCGACTGCCCCGGCACGTACGAGGACGTGGGCGGCGGCGAACTGTACTGCGACACCTGCGGACTGGCGCCGGTCGTGTCACCGGACGGGCTGGTGGGCTCACCGCCCACGGGGGTCACGGCGGTGCGGCGGGGCGGGGCCGGGGTCAGGGGCGGACTCGGGGGCGGGGCCGGGACGGGGGCCGGGACCGCGATCGGATCGGGTTCCGGGGGCTCGGGAGGTGCCCGTTCCGAGGGATCGGGAGGCGCCGGCCCGAGCGGCTCCGGAGGCGCCGGTTCCGGAGGATCGGGAGGCGCGGGGTCCGGAGCCTCGGGGGGTGCCCGTTCCGGCGGCTCCGGAGGCGCGGGATCCGGAGGCTCAGGAGGCGCCGGTTCCGGTTCCGGTGAGGGCCGGACGTCCGCCGCCTCCGCCCGTTCCGCGACCTCGCGGCGCTCCGTCTCCGGCCGGCTCTCCCGCTCCCTGCCGGGCGCCTCGACGCGCTCGATGTCCGTCTCCGTACGCAGCGCCGGCCGCGGCACCGGTTCCGGACCGGCACGCGGGCGGCTGGGGGCCGGGCTGGTGACGGTCCCGGAGGTACCGCGTCCGGACCCGCGTACGGCCGTCCTGAAGAACCCGGAGGTCCCCGAGCGCAAGCGGTTCTGCAGCCGGAGCGACTGCGGTGCCCCGGTGGGTCGGGCGCGCGGCGACCGGCCGGGCCGTACGGAAGGTTTCTGCACCAAGTGCGGCCACCCGTACAGCTTCGTGCCCAAGCTGCGCCCCGGCGACGTGGTGCACGGCAGCTACGAGGTCGTCGGCTGTCTGGCGCACGGCGGCCTGGGCTGGATCTACCTGGCCATCGACCGTGCCGTCTCCGACCGCTGGGTGGTGCTCAAGGGCCTGCTGGACACCGGCGACGAGGAGGCGCTGGCGGCAGCCGCGTCCGAGCGCCGCTTCCTGGCCGAGATCGAACACTCCAACATCGTCCGCATCTACAACTTCGTCGAGCACCTGGACCGGACGACCGGCAGCCTGGACGGCTACATCGTCATGGAGTACGTCGGCGGCAAGTCCCTCAAGGACATCGCCAACGAGCGGCGCACGGCGAACGGGCGGCGCGACCCGCTGCCGGTCGAGCAGGCGTGCGCGTACGGCATCGAGGCCCTGGAGGCGCTCGGCCACCTGCACAGCCGCAACCTCCTGTACTGCGACTTCAAGGTCGACAACGCCATCCAGCAGCACGACCAGCTCAAGCTGATCGACATGGGCGCGGTCCGCCGGATGGACGACCACGAGAGCGCGATCTACGGCACGATCGGCTACCAGGCGCCCGAGGTCGCCGAGTCGGGCCCGTCCGTCGCCTCGGACCTCTACACGGTCGCGCGCACCCTCGCCGTGCTCACCTTCGACTTCCAGGGCTACACGAACGTCTTCGTGGACTCGCTGCCCGACCCCGACAACATCGAGGTCTTCCGTACGTACGAGTCCTTCTACCGCCTCCTGGTACGGGCCACCGACCCCGACCCGGCGCGGCGCTTCTCCTCGGCGGAGGAGATGGCGGAGCAGCTGACGGGGGTGCTGCGGGAGGTCGTGGCGTTGCAGACGGGCGAGCAGCGGCCCGCGCTGTCCACGCTGTTCGGGCCGGAGCTGCGCGTCGTGGACACGGACGTGGTGGCGCGGGCGACGGGTGACACGTCCCTGCTGGGCGCCCGCGCGGTGGCGGCCGGGCGTACGGCGCGGAAGGGGTGGCCGGGGTGGCTGGGCCGGCGCTCCGGGAAGGCGGTGGTCGGTCCGGCCACCGGAATCGGCGCGCCGGGCGGCGTCGGCGCCGGTACGGCTCCCTCCGGGGCCCCGGCCGGCATCGGCGGTCCGGCCGCGCCCCCGGCGGGACGGGGCACTCAGCCCGCCGTTCCCGCCCAGGTCGCCTATGAGGTCACGTCGGCCACGGGCGCGCGGACGATGGAAGCGGGGGCGGCGACACCGGGGGCGGCGGTATCGGGAACGGCCGCATCGGGGGTGGCGGAAGCGACGAGAACGGGACCGGGGGCGGCGGAACCGGGGACGTCGGGGCCGGGCGCCGCGGCGGTGGTCGGCGGGGCACGCGGTGCGCCCGCGCTGCGTCCGCTGGACACCGGGCTCGCCGTCCTCGCCCTGCCCGTACCGCGCGTCGATCCCACCGACCCGAACGCGGGTTTCCTCGCCGGGCTGCTGGCCGCCGCCCCCGCCGAGCTGGTCAGCGCGCTGCGCGCGGCCCCCGCCGACACCATCGAGACCCGGCTGCGCAAGCTGCGCGCCCAGTTGGAGATGGGCGACGGCGCGGCGGCCCAGCGCGAACTGCACGCCATCGAGGCGGAGCCGGACCGGGACTGGGCCGCGGACTGGCGGGTGGTCTGGTACCGGGGCCTGGTGGCGCTGACGAACGGCGACCACGAGACGGCGGCGCTGTCGTTCGACGCGATGTACGACGCGTTCCCCGGCGAGTCGGCGCCGAAGCTGGCGCTCGGCATCTGCGCCGAGGTGCTGGGCCAGCTCGACAACGCGGCGGAGTACTACCGGCTGGTGTGGGCCGCCGACCACAGTTACGTGAGCGCGGCGTTCGGGCTGGCGCGGGTGCGGCTGGCGGACGGCGACCGGGCCGGCGCGGTGGCCGCGCTCGAATCCGTACCGGAATCCTCCATTCACTACACTGCGGCGCGCATCGCGGCGATCCGGGCCCGGCTGCGGCAACGCTCCGCGCTGGACCCGCTCCTGGAGGACCTGCGGGCGGCGGCCGGAGAGGTCGAACGGCTGGCGGCGTCCGGGCTGGACGCGGAGCGCCGCGAGCGGCTGACGACCGAGGTGCTGGGCTGCGCGCTGGACTGGGTACTCTCCGGTAGCCGCGGTGCCGGGCAGCGGGGGCGTACATTGCCGTCCGGGGCCCAGGGCTCCGGTTCCGGCGGCACCGCCGCCCGGCCCGGTCTGCTCGGCAGCGCACTGGACGAACGCGGCCTGCGCTTCGGCCTGGAGCAGTCGTTCAGACTGCTCGCCCGGCTGGCGCAGCGCGGCGAGGAAAGGATCGAGCTGGTGGAACGGGCCAACCGCTTCCGCCCCAGGACGTGGGTGTGACATGGGTGTGACAGGGCCGTTCCGGTGTGCGAGCTGCGACGAGCCGCTCGAACCGGGGGACAACTACTGCGGGTTCTGCGGCGCCGACGTCGTGGCCCCCGCCGGGCCGCAGGATGCCGGTGACCGCCCCACGGTCCCGCTGGGCGACGCCGCTGGACACCCGGCGCCCGGAACGGCGTCCCCGTCGGGCCCGGTGACGCTGCCCGCGTCGTTCCTGATGCCGGGGGCGGTGCCGGGGGTTGAGCCTGGGGCTACGTCGGGGGGTGTGCCTGGGGTGGCGCCGGGGGCGGTGGCCGCGTCCAGTCCGGCCCCGCCGTACGCCCAAACTGCCGCGTACGGTGCGCAGATGCCCGGATACGGCGCCAACTCCCAGACCACCGCATACGGTACGCAGCCCCCCACGTACGGCGCCGAAACCCGGCACGCCGGCCATCCCCCGTACGCGCCCGGCGCCACCCACCCGAACGGAGCGCCGCAGGCGCGGGTGCCGCACGCGGAGCCGCAATCGCGGGAGCCGCAGTCGCGGGTGCCGCACGGAGAGCCGCAGTCGCGGGAGCCGCAGTCGCGGGTGCCGCACGGAGAGCCGCAGTCGCGGGAGCCGCAGTCGCGGGTGCCGCACGGAGAGCCGCAGTCGCGGAAGCCGCACGCGGAGGCCAGCATTCCGCCGTCGTCCGGTCATGTGCCGGGCCCGGACGGCACCCTGGCCATGGGCGGTGCCTCGCTCAGCGCCGCCTCCGACCCGTACGGAGACCGTACGGAACCGGGCCGTGGGGAACCGAGCCGTAGGGAGCCCGGCCGTGTCGAGCCCGGCCGTACGGAACCAGGCCGTACGGAGCCGGGCCGTACGGAGCGGCCCGCCGCCCCGCACAGTGCGCCCGACCCCCGGGTCGCCGGTTTCGGCCTCGCCGCCGAGTCGGCGTCCGGTTCCTCGGACGACCGGACGCCCGGCGATCCGGCGCAGCCCGCAGGGCCCACCCACCCCGCACCCCCGGCTCAACCAGCGGAAGCAGGCCCCTCCTCCCCCGAACACCAGACCCCCGCCCAAGGCACCAGGATCTGCGCGGTCTGCCACGCGGGAACGGTCGCCCAGGACGGCTACTGCGAGAACTGCGGCCACGCACAGCCCCGCGAACGCGACCACATGGAACGCGAACTGCCGGGCGTGGCGGCCGTCAGCGACCGGGGCCACCGCCACCACCGCAACGAGGACTTCTTCGCGGTCGCCGAAGGGACGCTGCCGGACGGTTCGCCCGCGGTGCTCGCCGTCGTCTGCGACGGCGTCTCCTCCGCGTCCCGGCCCGACGACGCGTCCGCCGCCGCGTCCGGGACCGCGGCCCGGTCGCTGCTGGCGGCCCTGCCCGGCGGTACGCACCCGCAGCGGGCCATGCACGACGCGATCATCGCCGCCGCCAAGGCCGTCAACGCCCTGGCCGCCGCGCCCAGCCAGCCGCAGCAGCACGCTCCGTACCGCCAGCAGAACGCTCCCGCCTGTACATTCGTGGGCGCGGTGATCGGCGGCGGGCTGCTGGTCATCGGCTGGGTCGGCGACAGTCGCGCGTACTGGGTCCCCGACGACCGCAGCGCGCCCCCCGTCCGCCTCACCGAGGACGACTCGTGGGCGGCGCAGATGGTCGCCAACAACCTGATGTCGGAGGCCGAGGCGTACGCGGACGACCGCGCGCACGCCATCACGGGCTGGCTGGGCGCGGACGCGTACGAACTGGAGCCGCACACCGCTTCCTTCAAGCCCGACGGACCGGGTGTAGTGGTGGTGTGCACGGACGGGCTGTGGAACTACGCCGAGGCCGCGGAGCAGCTCGCCGCGGCGCTGCCGGCCGACGCGCACGACCGGCCGCTGCACAGTGCGCGGACCCTGGTCGCCCACGCGCTCGCGGGTGGGGGCCACGACAACGTAACAGTGGCGGTGGTGCCGTTCCCGGCGCCACCGGGGCGGGCAGGAACGGCCTGAGCGCCCGCCCGGAGCGTGCCGCCCGCCCGCGACGGCACCGGCGGCCGGAAGCCGCGGCGCTTCCGGCCGCGTCCGGATGACCGCAACAGCGACCGCACAGCACCGACCGCACCGAACCGCACAGTCCACAGCGCACACCGCACCGGCCCCCGGCGGTCCGCATCGGACCGGACCGATCCGGAAGCCGGCAGACCGCACCGGAAGCCGGCAGACCGCACCGCACCGATCCACCAGGAGTAAGGCGCCAACGGGGGGATGACCACGGGGACTTCCGCCCGCCCATGTGTCTCGTCACCGCCGCGTGACCTCCGTACCGGAGCCGCGCGGTGGACCGAAGGAGCGGAACAGATGGCCAATTTCGCCAAGTCCAGCGTGCCGCGGTTCTCCGCAGAGGTGTACCAGAACGCGTATCTGCCCGAGGACGGGCGCGAGGTGAACGCCATCGTCACCGTCACCGCCACCGGGGGCGGCACCAGCGGCGGTCTGCCGCTCTTCGCCGCCGGTACGGACGCGGGCGCCCTCGGTGCCGCGCGCGGCCGTGGCGGTGCCGGAGCCGCCCGGCACGCGGGCGTCGTGATCATGCTGGACTGCTCCGGTTCGATGGACTACCCGCCCACCAAGATGCGCAACGCGCGCGACGCGACCGCCGCCGCGATCGACACCGTACGGGACGGTGTCGCCTTCGCTGTGGTGGCCGGCACCCACCAGGCCGCGGAGGTCTACCCGGGCGGCGGCCGGCTCGCCACCGCGGACCCGACCACCCGGGCCCAGGCCAAGGAGGCGCTGCGCAAGCTGAGCGCCGGCGGCGGCACCGCCATCGGCACCTGGTTACGGCTGGCCGACCGGCTGCTGACCGACGCGGACGTCGGCATCCGGCACGGCATCCTGCTCACCGACGGCCGCAACGAGCACGAGTCGCCCCAGGATCTGCGTGCCACCCTCGACGCCTGCGCCGGGCGCTTCACCTGTGACGCCCGCGGCGTCGGTACCGACTGGGAGGTCAAGGAGGTCACCGGCATCGCCTCGGCCCTGCTCGGCACGGCCGACATCGTCGCCGACCCGGCCGGGCTGGCCACCGACTTCACGCGGATGATGGAGGCCGCGATGGGCAAGGAGGTGGCCGACGTCACCCTCCGGCTGTGGACGCCGCAGGGCGCGCAGGTCGCCTTCGTGAAGCAAGTGGCACCGTCGGTCGAGGACTTGACCGGCCGCCGTACCGAATCCGGCCCGCGGACCGGCGACTATCCGACAGGTTCCTGGGGCGACGAGTCCCGCGACTACCACATATGCGTACGGGTTCCGGCCGCCGAGGTGGGCAGGGAGATGCTGGCCGCACGAGCCTCCCTGGTCCTCCCCGAACCGGGCGGGTCCGCACGGACGCTCGCGCAAGGTCTCGTACGGGCGGTCTGGACGGACGATATGGCCGCTTCGACCACGATTAACCCCCAGGTCGCCCACTACACCGGGCAAGCCGAACTGGCACAGGTCATCCAGCAAGGGTTGGATGCCCGCAAGTCGGGCGATGTGGACGGCGCCACGGCCAAGCTGGGGCGAGCCGTACAACTGGCGAGCGCATCCGGGAACGAGGACACTGCGAAACTGCTTGCGAAGGTGGTGGACGTCGTCGACGCGGCGACCGGTACTGTGCGACTGAAGGCGAAGGTCACAGAGGCGGACGAGATGACGCTCGAAACGCGCTCGACGAAGACAGTTCGCGTCAAGAAATAACAAACCAGACGTACTACCGAACACAATCGGTACTGAGGGGGAAGATCCGACATGCCGACCTGCCCGAACGGCCATCAGTCGGTGGCCGAAGACTGGTGCGAGGTGTGCGGCCACCGGATGGCGGGCGCAGTCCCCCCGCCGCCCTCCCTGCCCGCGGGTTTCCTCAACACTCCGCCGGCCGGCCAGCCGACGCCGCCCGCTCCCCAGGGCGGACCTGGTCTTCAGGGTGGTCCGGGGCCCCAGGGCAGCCCGGAATCCCAGGGCGGTCCTGGTGAGGCGGGCGGTCCCGCAGGTCACGGCGGTCAAGCGGGCCCCGGCGGCCCCGGTGGTTCCCAGGGCGGGCAGGGCTTCCCCGGTCTGCCCCCGGCTTCCCCGCCCCCGGCTCCTCAGAACACGGCTCCCCCGGCTCCCGCCCCGCAGGGGCCGCCGCCCCAGGGACCGGCATCCCAGGTCCCCCCGCCGCCCGCACCGCAGGGCGGACCCGCCGGTCAGGGCCCGGCAGGTCAGGGCCCGGCAGGTCAGGGCCCGGCAGGTCAGGGCCCGATGGGCCAAGGCCCCGGCCCGGCCCCCGCACCCGTCCCGCAGGGCAGCCAGGGCGGTCAGAGCGGCCAAGGCGGCCAGGGCGGTTACGGCTTCCCCCCGCTGACTCCCGACCCGAACGTTCCGGCACCTCCCCCTCAGAGGCCCGGCCCCGACCAGTCCGCCCAGCCGGGCCCGCCGCCGCAGCCGCAGGGCCGGCCGGGGCCGCAGGGCGGGCCCGACCAGCCCGGCCAGCCGGAGCTGTGCCCGCAGTGCCGTACGCCGCGTGAGGCGATGGCCCCGTTCTGCGAGGAGTGCCGCTACAACTTCCTGACGCACTCGGCGACCTCGTACGCCCCGCCGCCCCCCGGCCCGCCGGGCGGTCAGGGCGGTTACGGCTTCCCGCCGCCGCAGCAGGGCCCGCCTACCCCGCCGCAGCAGTACGAGTACCAGGGCTCGCGCCCGTCGCAGATCAACCGCCCCGCCGAACCGCTCGCCCCCGAACAGTCCGGCCAGTTCGGCCGGCCCGCGCAGGGAGGCCAGCAGGGACCGTCCGGCCGGCAGGGCCACCCCACGCCGCCTCCCGGGCAGCAGCCGCCCGGGCAGCAGCCCCCGCACGGCGCTCCCACGGGTCAGCCCGGCCCGACGCTTCCGCCCCGGTCTGCCGACGACGACTGGCCGCTGCCGCCGCCCAGCTCGCAGGCCCCGCCCCCGCCACCCGCACAGCCGGGCCCCCAGTCCGGCCCGGACCACAGCCAGGGCGGCCAGGGTGGTCACGTCGGTCAAGGCGGGCAGGGTGGCCCCGGCGGCCAGGGCGGCTACGGTTTCCCGCCGCCGCAGCAGGGTCCGCCCGCCCCGCCGCAGCAGGGCCCGTACGAGCCTCAGCAGCCTCCTCAGCAACAGCCGCCGCAGGCCCCGTTCGAGCCTCAGCACGCCCCGCAACAGGCCCCGCCGCAGGCGCCGTTCGAGCCGCAGCAGCAGCCCGGCCCCTTCGGCCGGCCGCCGCAGCAGCCGGGCCCGCAGCAGCCGCAGCCCGAACAGCAGTGGAACGCCCCTGCTCCGGGCCCCGCCGCGCCGCCCGGGCCGCCGCCCGTCGTCGGTGACGGCTGGGTCGTGGCGATCGCGCCCGACCGCGAGTACTTCATGGCCATGATGGGCCGCAGCGGCCCGGAGGCGGCGGGACTGAACCTGCCCGCCTACTCCCCCGAGCAGCAGGTCCCGCTCACCGGCGGCCAGATCACCATCGGCCGCCGCCGGCACAGCACGGGCGAGTCCCCGGACATCGACCTGGGCCGCCCGCCGGAGGACCCGGGCGTCTCGCACCAGCACGCCCTCCTGGTCCAGCAGCCGGACGGCAACTGGGCCGTGGTCGACCAGAACTCCACCAACGGCACCACGGTCAACCTCGCCGAGGACCCGATCCAGCCCTACGTGCCCACGCCCCTCCACGAGGGCGACCGCATTCACGTGGGCGCCTGGACCACCATGACCGTCCGCCGCGCATAGCACGCACACAGCACCGGAAACCACCGGAAAGCGCCGACCTCAGCACCCACCCTGCGGTCGGCGCTTTCGCTGCCCGGTGCTTTTCGCTGCCCGGACATCACGGACCGCTGGCCGCGGTCATCCCCCACCCAGCGGCCACCTGTACGGTCCGCACGGAGAATCAAGCCAGGCGTACTGACCGGTCCCGTCCTGCCCGCTCCCGTCGACGGTGACGCCGAAGCGTTCGCGGCGCGGTCGGCCTGCGCGCTGCCACAGGGCGAGGGTCTCGTCGAGAGTGAGGCTGCCGGCGGCCAGGGACCACAGGAAGTGGAAGCTCTCGTCCCTCCGTACATCAGGGGGCAGCTCCTGGAGCGAGACCCGGTCACCAAGATCCGTACGGACACGGGTACACGCACCGGCACCCGTACGGTCACGAGTACGCAGAGGAACGAAGTACGCCGGCGTGGCCAGGAAGCGCCCCTCCGCCCGTACCGCTCCCGGATCCGTCACACGGAGCGCGATCAGGCCGGTGGCGAGCGGGGCGAGGACGAGCGCGCCGGCCGTGCACTGTTCGATCCACGCGGTGGGCACGGACGGCAGCGCACAGGTGGCGATGATCCGGTCGTACGGTGCCCGCTCCGGGCAGCCGCGGGCGCCGTCGCCGGTCACCACGGTGGGCCGGTAACCCGCCGCGGCCAGCCGGTCACGCGCCGGACCGGTGATCTCCTCGTCCAGGTCGACGGTGGTCACACGGTCCGCGCCGAGCCGGTGCGCCAGCAGGGCCGCGTTGTAGCCGGTGCCCGTACCGATCTCCAGGACGCGGCAGCCGGTGCCCGGCGGACCGGCGTCCTCCGCCTCCTCGACCCGCAGGTCCTCCAGCATCATGGCCATCAGCGACGGCTGGCTGCTGGTGGACACCAGCTCGCCGTCCCGTAGGTACGTGGCGAGCGGCCCGTCCGTATAGACGCCTTCCAGCCAGCGCGCCCGCCGCTCCGGGTCGGGGTCGGAACCGGACAGCCGCTGGTAGCCGCGGGCCGTGGCCACGAAGAAGTACGGCACGAACAGGTGCCGCGGCACGTCCTCGAAGGCCGCGTGCCAGCGTGGGTCCCCGAGCCCGCCGGCCGCTCTGATCTGCCGGACCAGCTCGGCCCGCGCCACGGCCGTCGGCTCGTGGCCCGGCCGACGGCCGGCCTCGCTACCGCTCATGTCTCCACTGTCCTACGTCGCAGGTCCTCGGCCGAACCGTCCGGCACCGCCGAGTCGTCTGACACCATGGACGGGTGAACAAGATTCCGCGCGGCACGCTTCAGGAACAGACCTTTTACGAGCAGGTCGGCGGCGAGCCGACCTTCCGCCGCCTGGTGCACCGCTTCTACCAGGGCGTGGCCGAGGACCCGCTGCTGCGGCCGATGTACCCGGAAGAGGACCTGGGACCGGCCGAGGAGCGCCTCGCGCTCTTCCTCATGCAGTACTGGGGCGGCCCCCGCACGTACAGCGACGGCCGCGGCCACCCGCGCCTGCGCATGCGGCACGCGCCGTTCACGGTGGACCGCGCCGCCCACGACGCCTGGCTCAAGCACATGCGGGACGCGGTGGACTCCCTGGAGCTGTCCCCCGAGCACGAGACGCAGCTGTGGAACTACCTGACGTATGCAGCGGCTTCGATGATCAATACGCCCGACTGAGGGGCGGGCAGCGGAGGCCGCCGAAGTCGTGCGGGCCGGGTACGTAGATCAACTCCGTGCCCGGCCTCACATGTTCCTGCGTTTCACGTGCCCCGGCCTCTCGCCTGGCCGGCCAGCACGCACGCCTCAGGCCGGTGTCACCGGCAGCGCCGACGGGCCGCTCGTGCGGACCGCGACCGATCCGTACGGCGTCCGCAGGCGCAGCCAGCCGCCCGCGGCCAGCAGTGTCAGCGTCGGCGGGTCCACCAGCGCGGCCCCGGCGGCGTGACCGGTGCCCGCGGGGCCGGGTCCGCCCGCCTGCGCTTCGGCCCGTGCGGGACGCAGGAAGCCCAGGGACTGCGCGGCGTGCGCGGCGCGCAGCGGCAGATGGGTGTCGCCCAGCGTGCGGGACCAGATCTCGCGCCCGATGCGGTCGCGCTCGGCGCGCGTACGGCGTTCCGGCGGCAGCGCCTCGTCGCGGGCGCGGAATTCGGCGACCGCGAGCGCCACGGTCCGGCCCAGCGCCTGCGGCGACGGCAGCCCCGGTACCTGCTGCCAGCCGCCGCGCGGCGGCAGGACCCCGGCCCACGGCGGACCGGTGACGGCGGCAGGCAGCGTCACGCTGTCCGCCGATTCGTCGATGCCTTCGAGCAGGTCACCGGCGGAGACGGTGAGGTCCAGGCCCGCCACGGGGGCGGTCCGGGAGAACGCCCCGGCGTCGGAGCTGGTCCCGCCACGGGTCCCGGAGCCGGACCGGGAGGCGGGAGCGGTCGGTGCCAGGCGGGCCGTACGGATCGCCAGCACCTCGAAGGACGGCGGGCGGCCGAACACCGCGAGCACCCCGTCCCCGGCCTGCAACCGCACCGCCGCGGCACGGTCGTAGTGGATCAGCCGGGCCAGGAAGGCGGCGAGGTCCGCCGCCTCCCCGGCATCGGCCAGGCGCAGCGCCGTCATGCGGCGACGGCCCCCTCCTGCTGCCTCGTGCCGCTCCCGGCGTCGTCCAGGTACTCCCGGAGGAACTCCTTCTCCTCCGCGGTGATACGGCGGGGCCGCTGCGCGGCGAAGTCGTACGGGACGACGACGGTCGAGGCGCGGACGTACACCGCGTCCTCGTCCTTGATCTCGTAGGAGATCGTCATCGACGCGGCGCCTATCTTCGTCACCCACGACTCGACGGTCACCGGCGCGTGCCGGTGCACCAGCGGCCGTACGTAGTCGATCTCGTGGCGGGCCACGACGGACCCGCCCGAGAAGGACGTGCTGCCCTCGCCCGGCGCCAGCCGCCACATGAAGTCGATCCGCGCCTCTTCGAGGTAGCGGACGAACACCGCGTTGTTGACGTGGCCGAAGGCGTCCATGTCGGACCAGCGCAGCGGGCAGGAGTAGAGGTGTCGCACGCGGCTCAGCCCCGGGTGAGCTTCTTGTACGTGGCGCGGTGCGGACGGGCCGCGTCCGGGCCCAGGCGCTCGACCTTGTTCTTCTCGTACGACTCGAAGTTGCCCTCGAACCAGAACCACTTGGAGTCGCCCTCGTACGCCAGGATGTGCGTGGCGACGCGGTCCAGGAACCAGCGGTCGTGGGAGACGACCACGGCGCAGCCGGGGAACTCCAGCAGCGCGTTCTCCAGCGAGGACAGGGTCTCGACGTCCAGGTCGTTGGTCGGCTCGTCGAGGAGCAGCAGGTTGCCGCCCTGCTTGAGGGTCAGCGCCAGGTTCAGGCGGTTGCGCTCACCGCCGGACAGCACACCGGCCGGCTTCTGCTGGTCCGGGCCCTTGAAGCCGAACGCCGACACGTAGGCGCGGGACGGCATTTCGACCTGGCCGACGTTGATGTAGTCCAGTTCGTCCGACACCACGGCCCACAGGGTCTTCTTGGGGTCGATGTTGGAGCGGTTCTGGTCGACGTAGGAGATCTTGACCGTATCGCCGACCTTGATCTGGCCGGAGTCCGGCTGCTCCAGGCCCTGGATCATCTTGAAGAGCGTGGTCTTGCCGGCGCCGTTGGGGCCGATGACGCCCACGATGCCGTTGCGCGGGAGGGTGAACGACAGGTCGTCGATGAGGACCTTGTCGCCGAACGCCTTGTTCAGGTGCTCGACCTCGACCACGACGTTGCCCAGGCGCGGGCCCGGCGGGATCTGGATCTCCTCGAAGTCCAGCTTGCGGGTCTTCTCCGCCTCGGCCGCCATCTCCTCGTAACGGGACAGTCGCGACTTGGACTTGGCCTGGCGGCCCTTGGCGTTGGAGCGGACCCACTCCAGCTCTTCCTTCAGACGCTTCGCGCGCTTGGCGTCCTTCTGGCCCTCGACCTTCAGGCGGGCGGCCTTCTTGTCCAGGTACGTGGAGTAGTTGCCCTCGTAGGCGATCGCGCGGCCGCGGTCCAGCTCCAGGATCCACTCGGCGACGTTGTCAAGGAAGTACCGGTCGTGGGTGACGGCGACGACGGTGCCGGCGTACTGGGCGAGGTGCTGCTCCAGCCACTGCACGGACTCGGCGTCCAGGTGGTTGGTGGGCTCGTCGAGGAGCAGCAGGTCGGGGGCCTCCAGCAGCAGCTTGCACAGGGCCACGCGGCGGCGCTCACCACCGGAGAGGGTGGTGACCGGCCAGTCGCCGGGCGGGCAGCCCAGCGCGTCCATGGCCTGCTCCAGCTGGGTGTCGAGGTCCCAGGCGTTGGCGTGGTCCAGGTCCTCCTGGAGCTTGCCCATCTCCTCCATCAGCGCGTCGGAGTAGTCGGTCGCCATCAGCTCGGCGACCTCGTTGAAGCGCCTGAGCTTGTCCATGATCTCGCGCGCGCCGTCCTGGACGTTCTCCAGGACCGTCTTGGACTCGTCCAGCGGCGGCTCCTGGAGGAGCATCCCGACGGTGAAGCCCGGGGTCAGGAACGCGTCGCCGTTCGACGGCTGCTCAAGACCGGCCATGATCTTCAGCACCGTCGACTTGCCGGCGCCGTTGGGCCCCACGACACCGATCTTCGCGCCAGGCAGGAAGCTCAGCGTCACGTCGTCAAGGATGACCTTGTCGCCGTGCGCCTTGCGCGTCTTGCGCATCGTGTAGATGTACTCAGCCAAGAGAAACCGTCCGGCAGTCTGGATCTGTCATGGTCAATGCGGCTCCGCCGCGTGGGCCGATGAGCGGCTCCGCCGCGCGAGGGCAGATACACCCCATCTTGCCGTACGGCCAGCCCACGATGGAAACGAGTACCTCACGGGACGGGGATCGGGGGGTCTGCCGCGGCGCGGTTCCGCGATCCCCGGCCCGTCCAAGATCCTCTTCCGTCCAGGTCCGGCCTCGGCCGGTTGCCCGTCCGGTTCAGTGCCGGGAACGACGACCGCCCTCCGTGGCCGAGGAACAGGTCCGGCTCGGTCACGGAGGGCGGTGCGTGTTTGGCGGTGCGTGTTTTCCGTACGGTCGTGTACGTGCTTTCCGTACGTCACGGGACGGGCGGGATGCCCCCGCGCGTGGTGGCCGGGTGCGCCCGGTCACACGCGGAGCGGCTTACGCTCCGGCGGTGCGGTCGCCGGGCTGCTCCCGCACCCCGGCGACCGGATGACACCCGTACCTCGGTTACTGGGTGATGCCCGCCTTCTTCTTACGGAGGAAGAAGACCGCGCCGCCGCCGACCACGACCAGCGCGACCGCGACGCCCGCGATCACCGGGGTGGCGCTGCTGGAGCCGGTCTCGGCGAGGTCGCCGCCGCCGGTGGTGCCGCTGCTGCCCGCGCTGGTGCCGCCGGCCGTGGCCGGGCTGGGCTGCGACGAGGGCTTGCCGGGGGTGGTGCCGGCGGTCTTGCAGTCGAGGACCCCGGTGAAGGTCTTCTTGAAGCCGCCCTCACCCTTGATCGTGATCTCGTACGCCTGGTCCTCGCCGACCGGGACGGTGATCGTCTCGGACTTGCCCGGCGCGATCACGTGCTCCTTGCCGGAGAGCTGGAAGCGGAACGCGGCGTCACCCTTGTTGGTGGCCGTCACGTCCACGCCGCCCTTGGCGCAGTTCTTCTCCGCGGTGACGGCCGGGGCCGCGCCCTGCTTCTTCCAGGAGGCGGTGGCGGTCGCGGTCGCGGTGGACTCGCTGGAGCCGGCCAGGATCATGGTCTGGCTCTTGACGCGGCCGACGCTGCCGGTGAAGGCCCGGCCGACCGAGACCTTCGTGGCGGCCTGGGCGGTCAGCGACATGGCGCCGTCCTTCGCGCCGGCGGGCACGTCGAAGAAGAGCTTGGTGCCGTTGGCCGCCTTGGTGACGGGCTTGCCGTCCGCACCGACCACCTTGACGCCGGCGGGGGCACCGGCGGCCGGGGAGACGGTCACGCTGTTGGCGTTGGTGTGCACCGTGACCGGGCCCAGCTTGCTGCCGGATTTGCCGGAGACAGCCGGCGGGTCCAGCTTCAGCGACGCCTCGGGCTCGGTGAGGCTCTGTGCGCTCTTCTCCAGGTAGTCGGCGAGCTTCTCGGCCGCCGGGTCGACGGCGTCGACCTTGGCGTGGTCGGAGAAGCGCCAGATGGCGACCTGGGTACCGGCGGCAGCGGTCTCCTTGGTCAGGCTCCCGGCACCGGCCTTCTTGGCGAGCGAGGCCAGGTCGTTGACCTGCGGGTAGGAGTTCTGCAGGATCCAGCGGATCTTGCCGGCGTCCTTGTTGTCGTGCAGCGAGGATGCGCTCCAGGGCACCTCCTGGTACCTCGCCTGCTGCTGCGTCGGCGTACTGATGTCGATGCAGTACGTCTGGAGGGTGCCGCCGTTGTCGACCTTCATCTCGAAGAGTCCGGCGCCCATCTGCTGATCGTGACCGTTGGCGTGCAGCACCGCCTGGCCGTAGGTCTTCAGACCGTCGAGCGTCGCGCTGGCGCCGCCGTGAGCGGGCGTGGCGTCGTCAGCGGCGGCGGGACCCGCGGTCGCTATCGCACCCGCCGCGACCAGACCCGACGCCAGGACCGCGGCGGCAAGGCGGGCTGCGCCCCGCCTCTTCACTGAAATCATGAATTTCCCCTCTGGGCGAGGCGGGGTCGATAGGGGAGAAGCCTCGCCGGAATGAACCCAAGGAACTCAACAGCCGAATACATCAGCCCCCGTGAGTACTCGTGAGTACCCGTCGGATCCTAGAGAGCGAGCACAACAGGGTCCCCCGTAATACCGTCCCATAAGCGATCCGAATCGCAATCGTTACCGACTACACCCCGCTTGACCTGGCATTATCGACAAATCTCCGGGACTTTCCGGGCACTGACGTCTTCTCAGGCGTATCACTCACCGAGGTGGTCGGGCAGCGCCGGAAGTGGTAGGGAAGACAACGCCCGGCAACACTCCGATCACGCTATGTCAGGCCACGGCAACAGGGTGCTCCGGTACGGCGATTGCCGCCGGATCGCAGCGATCGTCCACGCCCGGCGGCGACTTGTCGCCGGCTTCAGGGGGAGTGTGCGGAGGCGGGTCGCCCACAATTCCGGGTGATGCGCCGCTCGTCGCTTCGGGTGCCGCGCCAGCCGTTGCGGGGGTCGCCGTGCAGGCCGCCGCTCCGTCTGTCGCGCTCGCTGCCGCCCCGGCCGTCGCTTCGGGCTCCGCCCCGGCCGCCGAGACCGCGGCAGGGGTCGAGGCCGAGTCCAGGGCAGAGGCTGGGGCTGGGGCTGGGGCTGGGGCCGCCCAGTCCGGTTCGGCCGGTGCGCGGTCCGGGGGCGCTTGTGGTGCCGTACCCGGTGGGCTCGGCGTTCGGGAACCGGGGGCGGCCGGTTCGGTGGGTGGCGGCGCCGGCTCCGTGCGCGGGCGGGTGACCCGGCGGAAGGCGGAGGTGCCGCGCGACAGGTCGTGCCCGACCGCCACCGCGTCCACCTCGACCGACACCCGCCGCTGTCCGCCCTTGTCCTCGGGCAGTTCCCTCTCCCACACCCGCATGCGGCCGTGCACGACGAGTGGTTCGCCGCGCGAGACCGAAGCGGCGACGTGATCCGCGAGCGTCCGCCACGCGCGGATGGTGTAGAAGCTCGGGTCCCCGTCGACCCAGCAGCAGCGCTCCTTGTCCCAGCGCCGCGAGGACGTCGCCAGGCGGAACCGCACCACCGAAGCGCCCGTCGTGGTCTGCCGGTGCTCCACCGCCGTCGCGGCGTTCCCCACCAGCGTCACCATCGTGTCGTACATCATCGTCGCCTCCCCCGTCGCGGGCCCCCGGCGGGCCCTTCGGCCCGGTCCCGGGCCTGCTCGCGTGGAACCCATGCTGCACGGATTCGCCGATGCCCGCCGGGGCCTGTGCGTTACCACCGAGTTGTGGACAACTCCGTCACCCGGACGGGGCTTTCACCCGGCCGGGCCAATGGAACGGTGAACCGTCCAGAGGCTGGACTGCCGCGCTCCCCGGCGGCCGGGCAGCGCGCATGCCTGGCTGCCGGACGGTCGGCATGCCTGGGCTCGACGGCTCGCCTGCCCGGCCGCCGGCCCGCCCGGCTGCCCGGCCGCCGGCCCGCTCCGCTGCCGCGCTCACAACCCCGCCGCCACCGCGTACTGCTCCCGCACATCCCGGTAGCGGAACAGCTCGGCGGCGACCGGTTCCAGCACCGCGGCACGTCCGCAGACCGCCGCCGCCGTACGCAGCCGGCGCTCCGCCTCCTGGCCGTACCGGCGGGCCGGGCCGCGTCCCGCCACGCCGCACCCCCAGGACAGCGCCGGGCCGCCCGCCGTCCCGATGGCCGTCACCAGCAGTGCGGACAGCCACTCCCCCGTCTCGGCCGCGCCGATCATCACGGCCAGCAGCCACAACGCGCCGGTCACCTGCAACAACGTCAGCAGTCCCTGGGCCACGGCGGCCACCGTCCACCACCGCGGCCGTACCTGTGGTCCGGCCCGCAGGGCTCCTTCCGAGACCGCCGCCGCCCGGTCCAACGCCTCCGGCAGTCCCTCGGCACCCCGGACCGCCGCCTCGCGCACCGCCTGGGCCCAAGGCCCCGGCAACCCCTCCGACGCCTCCCCCGCCACGGTCCGTACGGCCTGCTCCACCAGCGGACGCGCCGTCGCCCGCCCGTCCACCGGGACCCAGCCGCTCACCGTGCCGCACTGGTCTTCCCCGGCCGCGTCGGCGCCGGAGTCCACCTCCGTGCACGCGTCCCGGTGCCACAGCCGCGACGCCCCCGTACGCCCCGGGCTCGTACGTCCGCCGCCCGGCCGCCCACGCCCCGCGCCGGCCCGTCTGCGCAGCCGCAACCGCAGCCAGGGCGTGCCGCACGCCCGCTCCGCGTGCCGCAGCCAGTCGCGCTCCGCCGCACTGCCCATCGCCCCGGCGCCGACCGCCTCGGCGAGCCAGTCCTCGAACTCCTCCCGGGCCGCTTCCGTCAGCCCGTACCGCCCGTCGGCCACGTAAGCGGGCCACAGCCGTCCCGCCGCCGCGTCTACGTCCGCGGTCAGCCGCCGGTCCGCGGCGCCCCGCTCCGCGACGAACTGCCGGAGCATCTCCCGCAGTTCCCCGACGCCCTCCCCCGTGGCCGCCGACAGCGCCAGTACGGCCGCGCCCGGTTCACCGTGCTCCCCGAGGGCCAGCCCGTCCTCGTCCAGCAGCCGCCGCAGGTCGTCGACCACCTGTACGGCGGCATCCCCCGGCAGCCGATCCACCTGGTTGAGTACGACGAACGTGACCTCGGCATGGCCCGCCAGCGGCCGCAGATACCTTTCATGCAGCACCGCGTCCGCGTACTTCTCCGGGTCGACGACCCAGATCACCGCGTCCACCAGCTCCAGCATCCGGTCGACCTGCTCACGGTGCCCGACGGCGGCCGAGTCGTGATCGGGCAGGTCCAGGAGGACGAGGCCGGGCAGCGCGGGCGCGCCGGGGCCCGGCGCGTGACGGCGGCGCGCCGACACTCCCAGCCTGTCCAGCAGCGCTTCCGCTCCCGGCCAGCCGCCGGACCACACACAGGCCACCGGCTCCGCGGTCGTCGGCCGGCGCGCGCCCACGTCCGAGCGGTCCGCCCCGGCCAGCGCGTTGAACAGTGACGACTTGCCGCTGCCGGTGGCGCCGGCGACCGCGACGACGGTGTGCTCACCCGACAGCTGGTACCGCTCGTCCGCCGCGTCCAGCACCCGACCCGCCTCGGCCAGGGTCGCCCCGTCCAGCCGCGTCCGGGACAGTCCGATCAGTTCGCGCAGGGCGTCCAGCCGCGGACGCAGCCGCTCCGCCGCGGACCGCCGCTCCCTGGAGGGCGGCCGCCCGTACTCCTGTGGGCCTGTTACACGGTCCCGTCTGCCTCGCGGCTCCTGTACGGGCTCCTCGGGCTCCTTGAGTACGGCCAGTACGGCTTCGAGTTCGCTATCCCCCTCGTCCTCCCACTCCTGCCAATCGCGTTGCCTACGCCACTCGTCGTCGTTCAGCCACTCGTCCTCCGTCAGCCACTGATCTCGCTCATCCCACTCCTGCAACTCGGACCAGTCACGCCACTCCGGCCGTCCGCCCTCTGAGGACTCCGCCGCCTCTTCCCGCGCCTGAGTGGAGCGGCGCCCGGCAGCGTGCTTCGCGCCGGAGCCGTCCTTGGCGCGGCGGGCGATCAGCCCGTCGTCCCAGGAGGAGGGGGTATCGGCCGGACGGGGAGGTGAGGCCGCCTCGGGGAGCGGGGTGGTGGGGTCCGAGGTGGTGGGGTCCGGGGGCGGTTCCGGGGTGGGGTGCGTCGTCGCGCCCGGGTCCGATGCTGAGCACGGGTCCGACGCCGTGCTCGGGACCGACGCCGTGCTCGGGTCCGATGCCGTCCCAGGCCGCGCGGTCGTGGCCGGATCGGGGACGGTTGATGGTTCGGGGGCGGTTGACGGTTCGGTGGCCGTTGGCGGGGCAGCCGCTGCTTCCGGTTCCGGCTCCCGGGCCTGCTCACGGAGCAGCTCATGGCCGGACGGCTCCCCAGGCCCGTACTCAGGCCCTGGCCCGGCCCCCGGCGCCACCTCACCCGCAGCCCCCTGCACGCCTCCCTGTACGGACTCACCTACCGTCGGACCCGTCCCCGCCGAATCCGCGCCCCGCTGATCCCCCACCCGCTCCCCGTACTCCCCGTACTCCCCATCCGAACGTCCACCAGAAGCAGTCACCGCGTCACCTTCTCCTTCTGCAGCAGAGACAGCGCGGCGATCAGCGCGGCCTGGTGGTCCGGCCGTACGCCCAGCGACTCCAGTGGCGCCAGGCGCCGCTCCCGTTCGCCGTCCAACGCGCGCTGAAGGTACGTTTCGAGCAGCCGGCCGCCCCGGTCGCGCAGCCGTACCGCGGCCTGCGCCCCCATCAGGCCGGCGAGCGCCTCACCCGCCGTACGGGCCCGCCGGCCGCCCAGCAGTGTGGTGGCCAGCAGGGCCGCCGCCTCCTCGGGGTCGGCCGCGGCCTTGGTCCGTTCCCCGGGCCGGGCCCCGCGCGCCGCGCGCCCGCCGCGGGCCGAGCGCGCTTCCCGTACGCCGTCCTCCGCCAGCTCCTCCAGACAGCGCCGCCACCGCCGTACGAGCACGCCCAGGCGGGCGGCCGAGGCCGCCGCGTCCGCCGTCTCGGGCAGGGGCGCGTCCGCCGACGCGGGGTCCCGGCGCCACGCTGCGGCGGCCCGCTCGTCCGCCTGCTCCACGGCGCAGCGCAGCAGGGAGGTGAGCCCGTGGGTGAGAGCGTCCAGCAGTTCGTCGGGGCGGCCGCCGAGTTCGTGGTCACGCCAGTGGGCCCGCGCGTCGCCGGACAGCACCTCGCCCTGCTCGACCTCCCGCCGCACCCGCGCCGCGGCCTCCTCGTACGCCTGCTCGACCTGGTCGGTCAGCCGCAGTGTGGCCGCGTGCTGGGCGGCGGAGGCGCCGGCGAGGGCGGGCATGCGGGAGCGCAGCGAGGCGATGACCCCGGCGGTGGTCCGGGCCGCTGCCGCGTCCCGTACGGCGGTGTCCTGCGCGTGCCGTTCCAGCCAGCGCCGCAACGCCGCGACCGCCGTGGCGGGCAGCAGGCCGCTGCCGCCGCCGGCCGACTCCGGCAGCTCGGGGATGGTGAACCGGGGTACGTCACCGAGCCCGGCGCGGGTCAGCAGCGCCGCGTACCGCGCCGAGATGTCGGCGGCGATCTGGTGGGGCACCCGGTCGAGCACCGTCACCAGAGTGACGTCGTACTCCTTGGCCGTACGCAGCAGGTGCCACGGCACCGCGTCCGCGTACCGGGCGGCGGTGGTGACCAGGACCCATACGTCGGCCGCGCAGATCAGCTCGGCGGCCAGTTCCCGGTTGCGCGCGACGAGCGAGTCGATGTCCGGGGCGTCCAGCAGGGCCAGGCCGCTGGGGAGCGCCGGGTCCGTCTCGATGCGCAAGGGGGCCATGCCCGCCGCGCTCGCGCCTCCCGCCGTTCCGGCAGGACCACGGGGTCCCGACGGATCCGCCGGATCCGTCGCGCTCCCGGCTTCCTCGGGAGCCGGTCCCGCACCCGTTTGGGCAGCCGCCCCACCCTGGCACCGCCCCGTTCCGTCGTACGGGCCCGTATCGTCGTACGGGGTCGTATCGTCGTGCGCCCGCGTCCCGTCGTACGGGGCCGTATCGTCGTACGGCCGCGTCCCGTCGTACGCGTCCAGCGTGTCGTGGCCGTCCTGCTCCGGCACCCAGACCCGGGTGAACTGCGGCAGTACGCGCCGGTCCGCGAACCAGTGGCGGTCGTCCGGGTGGCACACGAGCACCGGCGTACGCGTCGTCGGCCGCAGCACGCCGGCCTCGCTGACGCGCCGGCCGACCAGCGAATTGACGAGCGTGGACTTGCCGGCCCCGGTGGATCCGCCGACGACCGCGAGCAGCGGTGCCTGAGGAGAGCGCAGCCGGGGCATCACATAGTCGTCGAGCTGGTCCAGCAACTCGGACCGGGTACGCCGGGCGCGGGCGGCGCCGGGCAGTGGCAGCGGGAAGCGCGCGGCGTCGACGCGGTCGCGCAGCGCGGACAGAACGTCAAGGAGCCGGGGTTGTACGTCCAAGGTTGCCACACGTGCAGAATGCCCAATTTTGGCGGGTTTTTGAAGCGTATAGCCCTCTGTGCGCGCCGCGTAAATCGGCACAGAACGGGATCAGCGACGCATGAGGCAGTCGCGATCAGAGGGGCGCAGGCATAACGAGTGCACAACACCCGACGCGTGAGGCGCCAAAAGCGGTGCAGAATTCGTACCTGCCTGCGATTATCGGGACCGCTTCACCGAACCTCCACAACGTGCCACGGAGGTGAAGCAACCGGGACGAGGCACACGGAGCCCTATCCTTGTCGGCGGCTCGTGATCCACGTCCACCACCTGGCCCCCGTAGCTCAGTGGATAGAGCAGGTGCCTTCTAAGCACTTGGCCGCAGGTTCGAGTCCTGCCGGGGGCGCACATCCTTCACCGTCGGAACCCTTGCGGGCGCGACGGTGTGATGGCATGGCGGTGCCACAGTCCGCATCGGCCGCCGAATTCCCCGTGTGACTCTCCGTAGCCATAGCTGCTTCGCGCATGTGTGGTCGCGCCTGCGTACCGGCGGGGCGCTCCGTCGGATTCCGGCTGACCGTTCGGCCCGCGCCGCCATGGGGTCATGGGGCCATGGGGTGCTGGCACCCAGGCGCACAGGGAGGTTTGCCCCACCCTGATCGGGGCCCTGACCCGACTGTTTTCCTCCGCTCCTCGCACCAGCATGGAGGGCGATCGGCGATCGCCTTCATGACGGACTCACGACCGGCCCGCGGCACCCCCGCGGGCCGGTCGTGTGCGAGGAGAGGAATGCTGCATGCCGCGTCCCACGACAAGAGCGGGTGCCGGAGCATGAGCCTGGACGAACGGTTCCGCCCCCGTACCCGGCGGCCCGCATCGGCAACCGGTGATCGAATGCCGACCTCCGGAAACGTCACGCAAGTCCCGCGTGACCGGGCCATCGACGGACTGCGGGCACTGGCGCTGCTGGCCGTGCCCACCGGGCACTGGCTCGTCGGCGGGTTCGTCCGCGACGCCGACAGTTCGCTGCACAACGCCAGCCCGCTGTCCGCGTTCGCCCCGCTGGCACCGATCACCTGGGTGCTCCAGATGCTGGGCATCTTCTTCCTCGTCGGCGGCTACGCCTCCGTGCTGTCCTTCCGGCGCGCCACCGAGCGGGGCGCGACACCGGGCGACTGGCTGCGCGGCAGGCTGGCCCGGCTGTTGCGCCCGGCCGTCGGCGTCACCGCCGTCTGGGCCGTACTCGCCGCCGTCCTGTACGCGGCCGGGGTACCCGTCACGACGCTGCACACGGCCGCCACCCTGGTCGTCCAACCACTGTGGTTCGTCGGTGTGTACGCGGTGGTGACGGCGCTGACGCCGTACTGCATGGCGGCCTCGCGGCGGCTCGGGGGCTGGGCGGCGGCACCGCTGGCGGCGGTCATCGCCGTCATGGACTTCCTGCGCTACGGCCCGTACGCCGACTCGATCCCGTCCTGGGTCACACTGATCAGCCTGATCCCCGGCTGGCTGTTCGGCTACCAACTGGGCGTCTCCTGGGGCGAGAAACGGCTCGGCAGGCGCGGCGCCTGGCTGCTGTTCGCCGGTGGCACGGCGCTGTTCGCGCTGCTGCTCGTCGTCTTCCACTACCCGGCGAGCATGGTCGGCGTCCCCGGGCAGGACCGTACGAATTCGCATCCGCCGTCGTTGCTCGTGATCGCCCTGGCCGCGGCCCAGTCCGGCGCGGCGATCCTGTTGCGCGACCGGATCGCGGCGCTGCTGCGACGGCCCGCGCTGTGGGCGCCGGTCACGGCCGTCAACCGGTCCGCGATGACGATCCTGTGCTGGCACCAGACGGCCATGCTGGCGATCGCCGTACCGGCTTCCTTCCTGAGTACGACGGTGCAGGGCCTGACGACCTCCCCGGACTTCCCCGCCTGGATGGCGACCCGGCTGCCGTGGCTGCCGCTCTTCGCCGTCACGCTCGTGCTCATCGCGCAGGTGGCGCGGCGGCTGGAGATGCCGTGGACGGGAGTGTCCCAGGGGCGGCGGGTGTGTGCGGGGGTGCTGGCGGTGGGGTTCGCGGCGTTCGCGCTGCGGTTGACGTTGGTGTAGGTGATACCTCCGGGGCCGCCGGTGTAGCCGGAGAGGCGCGGGAGGAGAAGAAGCGGAAACGGGAGGCACTCGCTCCAGGTGGAGCGGGCGCCTCCCGTTTTGCGCGCGAGACTTATGGCGTTGTGCACGGGCCGTCGGCCGGCTCCGTAGTTGGCCGGGCCGTCCGGGCTCAGTCGCCCATGGCCTCCGCCAGGCTGCGGGGCCGCATGTCGGTCCAGTGCTCCTCGACGTAGTCCAGGCACGCCTGCCGGCCCTCGGGGCCGAAGACGTTCTGCCAGCCGGCCGGGATCTCCGCGAACGCCGGCCACAGCGAGTGCTGGTTCTCGTCGTTCGTCAGAACGTGGTACTGCGCCTCCGGGTCTTCGAAGGGGTTCGTCATGCGGGTGCCTCTCGGTGAAGGAGTTACCGGTGAGATTTGGATTATGCGGGAGGAAGGTCCGCTTCCGAAGAGCCGAAGAGAGATTCGAGAGGATTTGGGGAGTTCGGGGCCGGGGAGGGCGCTCCCCGGCCTGCCCGCCTCCGCCCGCTTCCGGTCGCCTCTGCCCTCCGCTGCCCGCTTCCGGTCGCCTCTGCCCGCCGGTGCTCTCCGCGCCCGCGCCGCCGCTCGCCCTTACCCCGTCCTCCGTCCCCCTTCCGGCGCCTGGCCCCGCCTCGTACCGCCGTACCGCCGCCCCCTCACCCCTTCCCCGCGCCCGCCGGATGGCGCATCCGCAGGGCGGGCCCCAGCGGCAGCAGCGTGCCCGCCGCGACCGTCGCCGCCACCGCCGCCACGATCAGCCCGGCCTGTGCGGGCGGCAGGTACGGCAGTGCTCCGGTCCGGGGCAGACTGAGTGCGGTCAGCGGAATCGCCGCGACCACCGCGCCGACCACCAGGCCCGCGATGCCCACGACGGCCGCCTCGATCCCCAGCATCCGCCGGACCTGCCGCCGCCCCGCGCCCACCAGGCGCAGCAGCAGGATCTCCTGGCGGCGGCCGATCATGATGAGGGTGAGGGTGCTGAGTACGGCGATGACGGTGAAGCCGCCGATCACACTCACCGCGACCACGGTGATCACCTGGCCGACGCCGTGGTCCTCGGTCTGCTGCTGCTCGCCCGCCGGGTCCGTCACGACGCGTGCGCCCGTGGCGGTGTCCGCCAGTACGCGCCGTACGTCCGCAACGGTCCGGGCGCGGGCGTCCGGCCCTGCGCCGGGATCGAGGCTCAGCAGGATGCGGCTGTGCAGTGGCGCGGCCATGTGCGGCGCCAGCTCTTCCGGCGCGAACAGGAAGTCGCCCAGGGCCGGCGAACGTTCGTAGATGGCCGCTACGCGCAGCGGGACGTTGGCGCCGTCGCCGTACCGCAGTGTGACGACGGACCCGATACCGAGCCCCAGTGACCGCGCCCGGTCCTTGCCCACCGCGACCGTGCCGCGGCCCAGCTTCGCCGGGTCGCCCTCGATCAGGCCGGGGTCGAGTACGCGCGGCAGTGCCGCGGGGCTGACCGCGAGGACCGGCAGCCGGTCCAGCAGCGGATCGCCGAGTTCCGTGCGCGCGAGGACGACCGTGCTGTGCAGCACTCCCGACGCCGCCGCCACCCCCGGCACCCGCGCGACCCTGCGTACCGTCTCGTCCGTGATGCCGGGCCCGTCCGTGGAACCGGTCCCGTTGGCGCCGGATCCGTTCGTGGCGCCGGTCCCCTTCGTGGTGACGGCCAGGTCCGCGCGTACCGCTTCCTCGCCCTGCCTGCCACCGTGCCGGTCCATGGTGGCCCCGCCGGACAGCTGCACCACGACAAAGGCCACCATCAGCACGATCGGGGTGATCGCGGCACCCAGACGGCGCGAATTGGCGCGTGCCGCCGCGGCGGCCAGGAAGCCGCCCGGGCCGCCCAGCCGGCGTGCGGGCGCGCCGAGCACCCGTAGGGCACCACGGGCGATCCAAGGGCCGAGCAGCGCGCACCCGATCACCAGCGTCACCGCGGCGGTGCTGGCGGCCATCGCGGCCGCCTCGCCGAACTGGAGCACCGCCGTGCCCGCCGCGCCCCCGCCCAGGAACAGCATCACCAGGCCGGTGATGGTGCGGCCGCGCCCCGGCCGCGCCGGCTCGGTCTGCGCCTCACCCATCGCCTGCGCGGGGCGCACCTTGGCCGTACGGCGGCAGGCGAGGGTGCCGGCGAGCCACGCCACGAGCACAGTCAGGCCGGCGGTCAGCAGCGGTGTCGCGTACAGCCACCAGGGGGTGGGCAGTTCGAGCCCGTCCGGTACGGCTCCGTGGCTGCGCAGCAGGCTGAGGAAGAGTCCGAACACCGGTACCGCGCCGAGCGCACCGATCACGGCGGCGGCCACGGCGACCGTACGGATTTCCCGGCTCGCCGTCGCACGCAGTTGCCGCGGTGTGGCACCGACCGCGCGCAGCAGCGCCATTTCACGAGCGCGTTGGTGGACGGCCTGCGCGACCGTACTGGCGACCACGAGTACGGCGATCATCACGACGAGCCCGCAGACCGAACCCAGCATGCGCAGGAGGCCCCAGCGGCTGGGGGCCGCGTCCAGGAACTCCGGCTCTCCGCGACCGTCCCCGGTCAGCACGCGCAGCCCGGTGTTGTCGTCCTTGTAGCGCTGCCCGGCGGTGGCACTACGGGCGGGCTCGGCCCCGTCCAGGGCCTTGCGCACGGCAGCGTAGACCTGCTCGTCGCTCACCCCGTCGGCGGCGAGCACGCCGATGGCATCGGTACTCGCGGGGTGTCCCGCCAGTTGCCGCGCCCGCTGGTCGGTGAAGAAGACGGCGCCCTGGTGTCCCAGGCCGGTGCGGTCCCCCTGTCCTTCGGGCGCCGCGATACCGGAGACCCGGTACGTCTCGGGAGCGCCGAGCGACTGCACCGTGACCTCGTCGCCCACGCGTATGCCTGCCTGGTCGGCCAGGTAGCCGTCGAGGACGACCTGCCGGGCGCCGGTGGGAGCGCGCCCTTCGCGCAACGTGAAGGGAGTGAGCGCGGCAGCCTGCCATGAATGTCCGTACATTTGAGAGCCGTTGGGGCCGGAAATCGCGCTTGGTGTCAGGGCGGGGGTGTGGGGCTTTCCGGCGGCACCGGTTTTCCCAGCTGCACCACCTTCTCCGCCCGCATCGCTTTCTCCACCTGCACCGTCTTCTCCAGCCGTACCGTCTTCTCCAGCCGTACCGGACTTCCCCTCCGGCCCGCGCTTCCGTGCCACCGCGACCGGGAAGGCGTCATCCGCGATGGCCGCCCGTACGCCGGGGACGGCGGCGATCCTGGGCAGTACCGAGCGCGGCACCCGTACGCGTTCCGTCAGCTCGGACGAGACCGACTGGGTCTCGCCGCCCCAGGGCTTGGCGGTGTAGTGGGTCGTCTGGTCGCCGGTGACGACCGCGGCGGCGCCCGCGTAGCGCTCCACCCGCGCGTGGCCGGCCACCGCGGACACCATGGCGAGTCCAAAACCGCCGAGCACCAGCGAGGTGAGCACAAGTACCGCGAACACCGCGCTCCACGCCTTGCGGTGCCGCTTCATCGAGCGGCCGGCCAGGAATCGGGCGGTACGGCGGGTGCGCTCGGGACCGCTGTCGGCAGTGGTACGGGTGGGGCGCGACGCTGCCGTACGGAACCGACCACCGCCACCGGACCTGTCGCCGCGTCCATCGGCGGCGCTCTGAGGGGCCTCCGGACCGTGCGTACTGCTGCCCTGCGTCAGGTTCTGCACGCCGTCACCACTCCCTCAACCGCGTCATCGTCTGCTTGACGCTCTCCGGGTCGGGGCGGTCCAGCAGGCCGACGAGACGGCCGGCGTCGATGAACAGCGCCCGGTCCGTCCAGGAGGCGGCGACCGGGTCGTGGGTGACCATCACCACCGTGTGTCCGGCGCGGTCCACCGCCTCGCGCAGCAGAGTCAGCACGTCGACGGCGGTGACCGGGTCGAGGGCGCCGGTCGGTTCGTCCGCGAAGATCACCGCGGGGTCGGTGACCAGCGCCCGGGCGATCGCCACCCGCTGCTGCTGCCCGCCGGAGAGCAGCAGCGGCGAGTCGTCGGCCCGGTCGGCCAGCCCCACCGAGTCCAGGACGCGCAGCGCGCGCTCCCGTACGTCCCTGCTGTCCGGCGCCTCGCCGCCCAGCAACAGCGGCAGCGAGGCGTTCTCGACGACGGAGAGCGAAGGCACCAGGTTGAGCGACTGGAAGACGAAGCCGACGCGCTCGCGGCGGAGCCGGGTGAGCGCGTCCTCGCCGATCCGGGACAGGTCGGTGCCGTCGATCCGTACCGTTCCGGAGGTCGGCCGGTCCAGACCGGCGGCGCACTGGAGGAACGTCGTCTTGCCCGAGCCGGAGCGGCCCATGACGGCTATGAAGCTGCCGCGTGGGACCGTGACGCTGACGTCGTCCAGCGCGGCAACGGTACGGGCGCCGCGGCGGTAGGAGCGGGTGACCGATTCCAGTGCCAAGGCGACGCCGGGGTCGGAGGCCGTGGGGGCTGAAGTGGCTGATGGGTCCGGAGGAGGTGCGGTGGTCGCGGTGAACTCAGCGGCCACAGTGGAACCGGGTGCGGCGCCCCGGGCCGTCGTGCCCCCGCTCCGCCCCGTCCGGGGTGAGGTCGTGTCGCCCGCCGCACCGCCGCGTTCCCGCGGCCGAAGCCTGATCATCCCGAATGCCCTCCGGCCCTTCCGCCCGATGTCTTGCCTGGTCGGACGCTACGGGCGCGGGTACGGCGAGGACGATGAGGCCGGCCCCCCTTCTCGGGGGACAGTCAGCGACACCATCGGAGGGGGGCCGGCAGCACCGCGCGAAAAGCACAGTGCCGGTTACCGTGATCTACGTCTGCGTGCCGGTGCTGCTTGCCGGAGCCCCAGAGGGTGGCCGGCCCCGGCGAACAGCCGCCCCCGACGGGTGCAGGACACGAACGTGAGCCGGCCCTGGACGTAACGCCGCCCGGCACGCGGCTCAGCGCACCGCGAGCGAATGCAGGTAACGCATCAGCGTCATCAGTACGTCGCGGCTGGAGGCCCGCAGCCGGGCGTCGCAGTCGACGATCGGCACCTCCGGGGGCAGGTCGAGGGCGCTCCGTATCTCCTCGACGGGGTGGACGGGTGCGTCCGGGAAGGAGTTGATGGCGACGACGAAGGGGACGCCGCGCTCTTCCAAGCGCCCGATGACGTCGAAGCTGACCTCCAGGCGGCGGGTGTCGATGAGGACCACCGCCCCCAGCGCGCCGTCGAACAGTCCGTTCCACAGGAACCAGAAGCGCTGCTGGCCTGGTGTACCGAACAGGTACAGCACCAGTTCGTCGTTGAGGCTGATGCGGCCGAAGTCCATCGCGACGGTCGTCGAGGTCTTGCGCTCGATGCCGACGATGTCGTCCACGCCGACACCGGCCTGCGTCATCGTCTCCTCGGTCGTCAGCGGGCGGATCTCGCTCACCGAGCCCACCAGGGTCGTCTTGCCGACCCCGAATCCGCCCACGATCACCACCTTGACCGCGGCGGCGGCCGTCTCGGGCAGTTCGTCCTCGCTCCGCGGCCCCAGGGCGGGGCGCTCGACGAGCGTCTCAGAGCTTTTGAAGTCCATGGATCACCGCCTCAATCAGGGCACGGTCGGGAAGTTGGGCGGGCGGCACGGGCGCGCGTGCCACCACCCGCCCGTCGGCCAGCAGGTCACCGAGCAGGACGGTGACCACGCTGACCGGCAACTGGAGGTAGGCGGAGAGTTCCGCCACGGACAGCGGGGAGTGGCACAGCCGTACGATCGACGCCTGCTCCGGCTGCATGCCCGGCCTGGGGCCGGTCTTCGACACGATCAGCGTGACCAGGTCGAGGGAGGTGGTGTGGCCGGAGGCGCCGCTGCGCCCGCCGGTGATCACATAGAGCCGCTCGGGGCTCTGATCCTCCCAGTCCTGGTCCGCTCCGCTCATGCCGTGTCCCCGCTTCGCCCCGCCGTGCCCGCGCGCGGCCCCCGCCGCCTGCCGATCCGCTCGCCGCCCCGGCTCATGCGTCCTGTCCGTCGTGGCGCGGTGGGCTGCTGAGGTGCTCGCCGATGCGGGCCACCAGGTCCCGCATCCGCTGCCCTATCAGCCCGGCGTCCACACCCTCATCGGCCAGGACGGCCAGGTAAGCGCCGGCGCCCGCCGCCATCAAGTAGAAGAAGCCACCGTCCAGTTCGATGACGACCATGCGCATCCGGCCGTCGCTGTGCGGGAACTCCGCGGACACCGCGCCCGCCAGGCTCTGCAGGCCGGCGCAGGCCGCCGCCAGCCGGTCGGCGGTATCGGTGTCCGTACCGTACTGGGCCATGCGCAGGCCGTCCGAGGACAGCACGACCACGTGACGGGTCTGCGGAACGCTCTCCGCGAGATCCTTGAGCATCCAGTCCATGTTGGGCCGGTGCTGAATCATGGCTACTCACTCTTTTCCGACGACTCGTCACTCTTCTCACTGGCTGCACTTGCGGCACTGACTGAAGTCCCCGTACCGGCCGCGGGGGCCGGGTTGCCGGTCCGGCCGGTGGCCGGGCCGGACTGCTCGGCGGGCAGGCCCGGGTACGCGTGACCTGGCCGGCCGGGCAGATTCGTTTGTTCGGCCTGGTCCGGCTGACTCGGCAGATACGTTTGCTCCGCCTGTTCCGGCTGACCCGGCAGATACGTTTGCTCCGCCTGCTTCGGCTGGTCCGCCTGTTCCGACGGCTGCTCTGCGCGTCCCGTCTGGCCGGCGCCCTGCCCGATCTGGTCGGCGTCCTGCCCCGCCTGACCGGTGTCCTGCCCGGCCCGGCCGGTGCTCTTCCCCGCCTGGCCTGTCCGTCCCGTCTGACCGGCAGTCTGCGCCGACTGACCCGACTGGCTTTCGCCCGAGAGGCCGCTCTGGAAGGCGGCGAGCCACATACCGGGCTGCACCTGCGCGGCGTCCTCCGTCTCAGCGGCGGCGGAGAGGGAGGAGGCAGTGGCGGGAGCCGTGGGCGCGCCGGGGACCGCCGGGGGCACGGGCGCGGTGACCCGGGACTTGCGGCGCCGCTGCGGCAGCCCGTTGGCGGTCCGCTCGGTCACGACGGGAAGATCGTCCTGTGTCTCCTCCCGGACGTCGTCCCGGAGCTGCGGGGGCACTGCCGCGGCGGCCGGGGGCATGGACGGCGCGATCGGAGCCGACGCCGGAGGCTGGATCCGAGCCTGGGCCTGCGCTTGGGGCAGCGCCTGGGCCGGCGATGCGTCCCGGGCCGGCGCTGCGTGCCGGGGGCCGGTGACCTGCGGGCGAGGGCCGGCGGCCTGCGCGGTCCCGTTCACCTCGCGGCGTTCCGTACGGGCCGTACGCGGGCCGGAGGACGCACCGATGCCGTGCGCACGACCGGTCGCGGCGGCCGTGGTGATCAGGTCCTGCGGAACGATCAGTACCGCGCGCACCCCGCCGTACGCGGAAGGCCGCAGCGAAACCTGGAACTTGTACGCCTGCGCCAGCCGGCCGACCACCGCGAGACCGAGCCGCGGGGTCTCGCCCAGGTCGTTGACGTCGATGCCCTGCTGCGCCTGCTGAAGCATCCGCTCGGCCCGCTTGCGGGCCTCCTCGCTCATGCTGACGCCGCCGTCCTCGATCTCCACGGCGATGCCGGACTGCACCTCGACGGCGGTCAGGTGCACCCGGGTCTGCGGCGGGGAGTAGCGGGTGGCGTTGTCGAGCAGCTCGGCGAGGGCGTGGATCAGCGGCTCGACGGCGGTGCCGACGACCGCGACCTCCGACACGGAGTGCAGCTCGACGCGCTGGTAGTCGATGATCCGGGACATCGCGCCACGCAGCACGCTGAACAGCGGAACCGCACGGCTCCATTGGCGGCCCGGGCGCGCGCCACCGAGGACGGCGATGGAGTCGGCGAGGCGGCCGATCAGGGCCGTACCGTGGTCCAGCCGCAGCAGGTCGCCGAAGACGTCCGGGGACTGGCCGTGCCGGTCCTCCATGTCGCGCAGTTCCTGAGCCTGTTGATGGACGATCGCCTGCACGCGGCGGGCGATGTTCACGAAGGCGCGCTGGGCGGACTCACGCAGGTCCTCCTCGGCGACGACGGCATCGAGGACGGAGCGCAATACGGCCTGGTGCGCCGCGGTGAACTCGGGCGTCAGCCCCGCCTCGCGCGCCTGCTCCGCCATCTGCTCGGTCATCGCGGCGTGCACGTCTTCGGGGAACTCGCCGTGTCCGAGCCGGGACACCACCTCGGGCAGCAGTTCCTCGGCCAGCCGTACCGTTTCGGCTTCCTGACGGTCCAGTGCGGTCTGCTGTGCCGCGGCCCGCTCACGCAGCGCGGCGAGCGCCTGGCCGCGGCGGGTCAGCTCGGCGGTGACCAGTGCGACCGCCATGGTGGCGACCGCTCCGATCCAGATCACCGGCGTACTCGCCTGCGAGGGGACCATCGCCGTGGCGACGGCCGCGGCGACGGCGGTCACCGCAGTGGGCAATATCCACGCGAGAACCGAGGCGGGACGCGGCCCCTCGGGCGACGATCCTTCCCGAACCATCTGCACCCTAAAACCCTCAAAACATCGACAGATCACAGGACGTCTAGCGGGCCCCAGCTCCCCGTTCGGCGCCGCCACAGAGTGACCTGCGGTAACTGCCTTCATACACTGGGCCGGTAGTAGCATAACCGCCCTTGATCAAGGACTGACGCCAGGTCACCACTCGTCCCGCTCGGGCAGATCGGACCACTCCGCCAGGGCCGTTGGGCCCGTGTCGACAGCGTGGACGGACCATTTCCCGCGGACGTCCGGCAAGCGAAAAATGCCACCAGCAAATGTACGGACAAGTTGGTGACGCGCGTCGTGAAGCGTCTCTTTGACGGGTCTCGATGATGCGCCTCGATGACGGGTCTCAATGACGGTCTCGACGAGACTTCGGCGACCGCCCCAGCTACCGCCCCAGCGAGCCCCATCAGAGCAACGACCACAACAACGGATAACCACCCCGCCCAACCGCGCCCCGACCCCACATCCCGAGACCGGCCCTTGACGCAATGCCGCAAACTGCAAGCCCCGGCCGCTCGGACACCAAGCGAGCCGACAGCGCTTCGCAGTTCCTGCCCGGCCGATCATGCGCCTACTAGGCTGCGGCGATGGAACACGTAACCGGCGCACCTGAGAACTCCGCCCAGCCTGCAAGTCCGGCCAAGGCGAATGACTACGACAGCTTCGCCGAGGCCTACTCGGCGGAAGCCGAGAACAACCTCGTGACCGCGTACTACGCGCGGCCCGCGATGTCAGCCCTCGCCGGAGACGTGTCCGGCCGCCGAATTCTGGACGCCGGCTGCGGATCAGGTCCCCTGTCCGCAGCTCTGCGCGACCGCGGGGCCATCGTCACCGGCATCGACGCCAGCACCAGAATGCTGGAGCTGGCCAGGCGGCGGCTCGGTGACGACGTAGCCCTGCATGCGGTTGACCTGAGGGACCGCCTGCCGTTCGCCGACGGCGCGTTTGACGACGTGGTCGCGTCGCTGGTCCTGCACTACCTGGAGGACTGGGGGCCGACGCTGGCGGAGATACGGCGAGTCCTCAAGCCCGGCGGCCGGCTGATCGCGTCGGTGGACCACCCCTTCGTGGCCTACACGATCCAGGAGCCTCGGCCCGACTACTTCGCGACCACCAGCTACACCTTCGACTGGACATTCAACGGGCAGTCCTTCCCGATGAAGTTCTGGCGCAGACCGTTGCACGCGATGACCGATGCGTTCACCACCGCCGGCTTCCGCCTTGCCGCCATCAGCGAGCCGCAGCCCGACCCGGCCGCCCGCGAACTGTTCCCCGACGGCTTCCACGACCTCGCGACCAAAACCAACTTCCTGTTCTTCGTCGTCGAGGTACCACCGTCGGCTGCGGGCTCGGACGACTAGCCAGTCACGGACACGAGCGGAACTGGAGTCGGATCGGGACGGCGGTGACGGTGGCGGTGCCGTGGACCGCATGCAGGTGATGCGGGGGCGTTTGTCGGACCGCGCGGCCACGGCCCGGCCGTTCTTCGGGGCCCCTCCCCCCCCGCAGGGCATTGCGCGCTTCGATGGTCTGTTGGGTGGACGGGGCAGGAACTCGCCGGCCTTGCGTCCGCCCCCCTGACACTGTGTGACGAAAGGCCGCATCTGTTCCTCATGGCGCGCGAACACCTAAACATGGTCGCACCGGACGCGGCCAGTTCGCCCGCGAGGACGTACGCACCCACGACGGCCGCCCCGGTGCCCATGCCGCCGACGGTGGCGCCGTACGCCGCGTCACCGAGCAGAGTTATTCGCCCCGTGGACCAACGCGATACGTCCACCCGGCTGATGGCCTCGAAGTAGACACCATCCGCGCCCCATACGGTCCCTGTCAGCTCCTCCGTCCGCCAGCCGCCGCCTTCGTACGCTGGGCCCCCGCGCTCGCCGCCGCCGTAGCGTCCGCCGCGGCCGGCGGCTCTCGCGACCAGGCGCTCGAATTCGGCCTGGAGCGCATTCTCGACGGGTTGGAAAGCTTCATCTCCCGCCGCGCCGCCGAGCAGAGCAGCGTTTCGGGCCCGGAAACGCGTACCGAGACGGCGCCGCCCGGGCAGTAGGCCAGTCCCCTACGAGGCCATAGCCGTCAGAGTTCCTCGCCGGACAGCAGAGGTTCGAAGCGCTCGTAGGCGGCGTAGTCGCGGAAGTGCCGCGCATACAGGTCGGCGTCCTGGGTCAGGTCCTCTTCGAGCACCGCGCACACGTCCACCACGCGCTTGAAACACCAGGACACTGTCTCGCCCCGGTCGTTGAGGTAGCTGGTCTCCCGGGAGCGGGCGCGCCGTTCGGCGCGGCGCCGGGCGTCCGCCTCGTCCGCCGCGTATATGAGGACCACGCTCTCCTCGTACAGCGGATCGCTGCCGCCCGTGCCCGGCGACTCCATCAGCACCACAGCGATGTGCGGCCGCGGTCCTATGGCCAGACCGCCCTTCCGTTCAGCGTCGGTCGCCACGGCGTGCCCGCTGTCCTCTGCGGCCGAACGGCCGTGGGCGACGGCCCAGCGGCGCGGCGGCACGGATTCCGTACGTACCCGTTCCGCCGGTTGGAGGACCTTCGGGTTCAGCATGGGTGTCAGCTTCCGGCGCCGGATGTGGACAGGTCTGCGGGGGTGGGCACGGGCGCAGCCGGCGCCGGATCGGCCGCGAGCCGCAGTCCGGTCGCGGCGCGGCGGGCCGGCGGGGCCGTCGTCCCCGGTACGGGCAGGAGCGGCCCCGTATCGATCGCGAGCGCCATCCCGTACGGCATGATCGTTCCCTCCAGGTGCTGGTTACTCACCGTGACCGGCCTCGCAGCCGGCGCAATCATCTTCACCCGTTCCGGCGGTTACCGCACGTCGGCGCATCCGGCGACGTGCGGGTGGGAAGCCGCCGCGCCGGTTGCGGGGCAGTTGGGCGGTCCGGCGGTCCGCCTCAAGTGTGCCTCCCGCACACCTCAGAGCCGTACGGCCTTTCGCGGCTGTTCCATCGCCCCGGCCAACAGACCCTGCAACGACGCGAATTCGTCGACGCACCGGCCCGTGCCGTTGACCACGCAGTCCAGCGGATTGTCGGCGACCACCACCGGCACGCCCATCTCCTGGCGCAGCCGCTGGCTCAGGCCGCGCAGCAGCGCGCCGCCGCCGGTGAGCGCGATGCCGCGTTCGATGATGTCGCCGGAGAGTTCGGGCGGGCACTCGTCGAGCGTGCGGTGCACGGCCTGGACGATCGCGTCCACCGGCTCGGCGAGCGCCGAACGGATCTCCTCCTCGGTGATCTCCTGGATGCGCGGCAGCCCGCTGACGTGGTCCCGGCCGCGCACGGTGTACGACGTACGGCGCTCGGGCTCGCCCTCCTCGTCCACGTCGACCGGTGTCCAGGCCGCGGAGCCGATCGCGATCTTGATTTCCTCGGCGGTGCGCTCGCCGATCGCCAGCGCGTGCTTCTTCTTGACGTACGAGATGATCGCCGCGTCCAGCGCGTCGCCCGCGACCCGTACCGACTGGGCGGTGACGATGCCGCCCATCGAGACGACGGCGACCTCGGTCGTGCCGCCGCCGATGTCCACGACCATGCAGCCGACCGGTTCGGCCACCGGCAGCCCGGCCCCGATCGCCGCCGCCATCGGCTCCTCGATCAGGTGCACCTCACGGGCGCCGGCGCTGCGGGCCGAGTCGATGACGGCCCGCCGCTCGACGCCGGTGATCCCGGAGGGCACGCAGATCACCACCCGCGGCTTGGAGAAGCGGCGGGTGGGCAGCGCCTTCTTCATCAGGGCGCGCAGCATCTGCTCGGCCGCGTCGAAGTCGGCGATCACGCCCTCCTGGAGGGGGCGCATCGCGGTGATGCCGGACGGCGTGCGGCCGATGGTGCGTTTGGCCTCCGACCCGACGGCGATCACCTCGCCGGACGCGTTGACGGCGACGACGGACGGCTCGTTCAGAACGACGCCCTTGCCGCGTGAGTAGACCAGGGTGTTCGCCGTGCCCAGGTCGATGCCTATGTCGTACGTACCGGACGAAGTGCTGGACGCCATGGGAGGTTCGCTTGCTCTCTCTCGACTGGACGACAGGGCCCCGCAAGCGGGGCCCTCGAACAACGCGCCCCTGGGCGGCACGAGTGGCTCGCCGAGCCGGTCGGTGAGCGGAGCCCACCGAGCTCGTCAAGCTCGCCAATGGCGCCATTTGCGGGCAATTATCAAGACTACAGGCGCCGCCAAACGGTTCCGGCCCGGCGCTTTCAGCTCGGTGGGGAGGGCGGGGGCGGTTCGGAGCGGGGGGACGGGGAGGGGGAGGACGAGGAGAGCTGGGACGACGGTGAGGACGACGCCTGCCGTTCCCTTCCGCCCTCGGCGGTCCCCGTCCCATTCTGCTCCCTGGCCCCTCGGCCGGCCCCGGCCCCCCGAGCCGCCCGGTTCTTGCCGCCCGGCCCGCGGGACAGCGCCTCGGCCAGGTCGTCCAGCGCGTCCAGCAGCAGTTCGGCGCCGCGCAACGCGACTCCGCGGGTCTCGGACCGCGCCGCCCAGTCCTCCCATACGGCGCGCAGCGGGCTCCAGTCCAGGCTGCGCCGCTCCCGTACGGCTTCGACCGCGCGCGGCAGCGACTCGCGCAGTTCGTCGGTGAACTCCTGGGCGCCCAGTGAAGGGTCCGCCTCCTTGTCCGGAAGGTGGGCCTCCAGAACCATCGTCACCCGGCCCATGGTGGCCAGCGCGGACTGCGCCGACGCCGCCGCGCTCAGCGACAGCCCGCGGTGGCGCACCGGCTCCTTCTCGGCGCGCGATTCGCTCTCCTCCCAGGCGGCGCGGGCCGCACGGGCGTCCAGGAGGGCTTCGCGCACCTGGCGGGGACGGCGCTCGGCGGGCCGCGCGTAGCTGTCGAACACGGCGATGGCGTACCGGCCGTTCTCCTCCAGCCACTGAGCCAGCCGTTCGCGGAGCCGCGGGGTCTCCCAGGCGGGGAAGAGCGCGTAGGACAGCATGGCCAGGAGTCCGCCGACGAGGGTGAGGACGACGCGTTCCTGGACGGTCTGTTCCCAGCCGGCGCCCGCGATGCCGAGCAGGAAGACGACGTACGCGGCGACGCACGCCGAGGTCACCGAGACCCCCGTACGCATCAGCAGGTACATCGCCAGGACGCACACGATCGCCAGCGCCGCGCTCACATACAGGTTCGGGTGGGTGAGGCCCATGATCGTGCCGCCCACCGCGACCCCGACGAGGGTGCCGATGAACCGGGCGACGCCGCGCGAGTACGTCTGCCCGAAGTCGGGCCGCATCACCATCACCGAGGCGAGCGGCGCCCAGTAGCCGTGTCCGAAGGGCAGGGCCTGGCCGATGAGGTAGCCCGCGGCGGCCACCGTGCTGACCCGCAGCGCGTGCCGGAAGACGCGGGAGGACCAGCGGAGCTGGCGGCGTACGGCGCGCAGTGCCACCGGCACCAGCTTCGGCACGCTAGGGCGCAGCAGGTGCCCGCGCTCCGCTTCGGTGGTGGGCCGGGTGGCCTGGACGGGTTCGTCGGTGAATTCGACGGCGTCGGCGAGGAGCGAGATCAGCCGCAGCGCGGAACGCCGGGCGGCGCCGGTCAGCCGCGGTCCGTCGCCGTCCTGTGGCATTTCGAGGGTGGCCATCGCCTCGGGCGGCAGCCGTACGGGCCTGCCGCGCCGGATGGCGGTCGCGACGGCGTCCAGTACGGTGCCCGCCGCGCCGAGCAGTTCGCGCGCCCGGTCCCTTTCGGGCCCTTCGACGGGCACGCCGACGACCGGGTCGGCGAGCGAGGCCAGTACCGGCCTGACCTGTTCGGCCAGCGCCCGCGGGCCGTGCAGCTGGACCGGCCGGCGTTTGGCCTGACGCGGGGTCACCGCGGAGGCGAGGCGCGCGTTCATCAGCGGCTGCGGGTCGAAGGGGGCGACCGGGTCGTGCCGCAGCCGGCGCGCGTAGTCCGCCTCCGCGGCGAGCGCGTCGGCCAGCGCGTCACGCTGCGCGCCCCAGGGCCGTACGGGGAAGAGCACGATGAGCGCGGCCTGGACGAGACCGCCGAACGCGATGATGGCCGCGTGTTCCAGCGCGCCGAGGATGGAGGTCGGCAGGGTGACGGTGACGAGCATGACCGAGACGGTCTGCGTGCCGACCAGCCCGGAGACCGGCCCGACCGACCAGGCCAGGCCCGCGAGGAAGGTCCACAGGGAGAGCAGGACCAGGAAACCGACGATGTGCGCGGCGGCCAGGTAGCCGAGGAAGGTGGAGACCGACAGGCCGCCGGCGACGGCGAGGGCCAGGACGGGGCGCGGGCGCCAGCTGCGCTGGAAGGTGGCGATGCCGGCGGCGAACGCGCCGAAGGCCGACGAGACCGCGAGGGCGGGACTGCCGAGGTAGAGGCACAGCCCGATGACGATGGCGACGCCGACCGAGCCGCGGATCGCGATGAGCGGGGTGAGCTTGGCCTTTTCGATGGTCAGCCCGGAGCGGGCGGTCTTCATCAGCGCTCGCGACCAGGTCATGCCTTCGAGAATACGGATTCGGGGACGCCGAACCGGAATGATCGGCGCCGGTTCCGGGATGGATCGTGGGGGTGGGGGCGGGGCAGGCGCCCGGGGCGGTGGCAGCGGGGTGGTGGCGCGGGTGGCTGCGGAGGCCGGCCGGGTCCGCTTCTGGGGCGCACCGCGGGCGGCATCCGTTCTGGCGACACCCCAATCACCCCAGCAGTTCACCCCCGCAACTTCTTCCCCACTCCCCTTCCCCAGTGATTCGCCGTGAAAATCACGGTAAAGCCGGTTTCTGTGGCGGGTAAACCGCCCAGGTCAGCGGCCGGTCGGTCCCTGTGGGCCGGTTTCCGCGGGCAACCCGACCTGCCGCTGCGGGAAACCCCGGACCCGGTCGTTCCCTCTTGCTGACCAGCCGGATGCCCCCGGCCCGCTCAGCAAGGAGAAGGTCCCGTGCGCAAAGCCCTGCTCACCCCCGTGGTCGTACTGACCACCCTGGCCGCCCTCGCCGCCACCGCCGGCTGCGGCTCGGGCGGTTCCGACGACGCACCGGTGCGTTTCGGCGACACGCCGGGGTCCGGCTCGCACGGCGCCACCCGGCCGGGCCAGGGCTCGCTCGCCCAGATGCCCACCAACCCGATCAGCTTCAAGGAGCAGCGCAAGGTCGGCGGCGCCGGGAACGGCACCCCGATCGGCGTGGCCACCTACCACGGTCCGAAGTCCGGGTTCACCGGGAAGGTCTGGGTGTGGGCGCCGCCGGAGTACTACGAGAAGAAGAACGCGAACAAGGGTTTCCCGGTCCTGATGGCGCTGCCCGGCGCCGAGGGCTACCCCGTCAACTACTGGATCGGCGGCGACCTCAAGCTGGAGGAGAACCTCGCGCAGTGGTCGAAGGAGGGCAAGAGCCTGCCCTTCATCGTCGTGATGCCGGTGCTCAATCCCAACGCCAAGCAGTACTACGACGCCAGCGACATCCCCGGCCAGCCCAAGATGGGCACCTGGCTGAACGAGGACGTGCCCGACTTCGTCCGGCAGAACTTCCGTACGCTCAAGAGCCGGGACGGCTGGGCGATCATGGGGTCGTCGTCCGGCGGGTTCGCCGCACTGAAGAATGTTCTTCAGCACCCGCAGACCTTCAAAGCCGCTATACCGAGCGGCCCCGACATCGTGCCCGACTCACCACTGTGGCGCGGACACGCCAAGGAGGAGCGGGAGAACAACCCCGAGGTCCTGGCGCAGCGCCTGATCAACAAGGGCGGTCCCGAGGTCTACCTGGCCTTCCAGGACGGCTCCAAGGAGTCGACGATCGTGCCGAAGGTCAAGAAGTTCATCGCGCGGTACGGCCGCGGACCGGTGAAGACGCGGCTGCAGATGGTGGCCGGCGGCATGCACGGCGCCGACACCTATGTGAAGGGCATGGGGGAAGGCACGATGCAGTGGGTCAGCGCGCACATGCAGGGGCCGGCGGAGTAGCCCCGCTCTCCCCTGCGAGTGGAGTGGTCCTGCCTCTCCCCCGCGCCGCCCACCGCATCGTGTCCCCTCCTCCTCGTCCCCGTGCCTCACACTGAGCAGGAAACGTCCAGCAATTCGATGGGCCGCGTGGCGTCCAGGTCGACGTACGCGGTGAAGTGCTCCTTGCGGTTGCCGCTCCAGTACGTGGTGATGGTTGCCCAGCCGACCCTTGCGGACTGTGCGGTGGTGACCTTGCCGACGGAGATGTTGCGCGGCGAGTTCTGGGCACACAGCAGCAGGTCGTAGTCGGGTGTCTCGGCGGCCTTCTTCTTGAGCTCGGCGGAGACCTGGTGCTCGCGCTGCCAGGCGTTCGGGCCGTGCTTTCCGTAGAAGGAGGCCAGGAAGCGGCGGATCTCCTCGGCGGTGTAGCGGCCGTTCGGGTCGGTGCGCAGGTCTGCCCGGGACTTCTGTATGGAGGTGCTCGGGGCGGCGGCAGCCGGAACGGCGGACGCGGCGGTCAGGGTGAGGCCGAGAGCGACGGCGGTGGCGGTGGCGATGGCGGTGGTGCGCGAAGCATGACGGAGCATGAGATGTCCTCGACTTCCGACTTCTGTTCTTTGTGCGCATTGCCGGTCTTCACCGACTGAGACAACCGGGGCCGCCCCACGGTTGCGCGGCACCGCGCCACGTCACCCGGGCGGCCCAACGGTCCCCGCCGCCCGGGAACGCGACGGCGTATTTCCGCCGGTACCGGTCGGCCGCGGGCGCTTGGCTGGCGCCATGACACACCACGACGCGAGCACGCCCCCGTACGCATCCGGAGACGACAGCGCCCGCACCCGCGCCGTACTGGAGCGGTTCTACGAGGCGGAGCGCGCCTATGTCGCGGCGGGCGGTCCCGGCCGGGCGGATTTCTCCGCCCTCGCCGCCTGCCTGGCCCCGGACGTCGTCCTTCACCAGTCCCCCGGCCTGCCGTACGCCGGTGAATGGCGCGGCCCGGCGGGCATGGAACGGTTCATGGCCGTGATGGGGAGGCTCTGGAGGTCGATGGAATTCCTGGAGCAGCGGCAGTCGGTGGACGGGGAAGAGGTCGTCGTCACCAGCCGGGTACGGTTCACGGCCCGCGCCACGGGCCGTGTGCTGACCACCACGATCGTGCAGCTGATGACCGTACGGGAGGGCCGGATCCGCGAGGTCCGGCCGTTCTACTGGGACCCGGCGGCGGTGGCGGAGACCTGCGGCCGTGAGGCGGTCGGGGAAGTCTGCGGCCGTGGAGCGGAGGCCTGAACGGCCCGGCGATCGGCCATCCGGCCTGACCGGCGCCCCGCCCCGAAACCCTCCGCACCGCCTCCTACGACACGATGTCCTTCCTCCCGAACCCCCGGAACGCCAGCGCGAACAGCACCAACGCGTACGCCACCGACACCGCCGCGCCCTGGAGCATGCCCGTGGTGTCCAGCTGGGGCTGGAGGGCGTCGGCCCAGGCGAACTGCCAGTGGGCCGGGAGGAAGTCGCGCCACTGGTCCAGGGCGGTGACCTGGTCGAGCACATTGCCGACGATGGTCAGGCCGACCGCCCCGCCGACCGCGCCCAGCGGCGCGTCCGTCACCGTGGACAGCCAGAAGGCGAGCGCCGCGGTGACCAGCTGGCTGACGAAGATGAAGGCGACGGCCAGGGCGAGGCGGGGCAGGGCGTCGCCCGCCGCCAGCGCGCCGCCGGTGGGTAGTTGGAGCGGCCCCCATCCGTACGCGGCCGTGCCCACGGCGAGCGCGACCAGCGGCAGCAGCACCATCGCCGCCGCGCTGAACAGCAGCGCGACGGTGAGCTTGCTGAGCAGCAGCCGGGTGCGCGGGACCGGCGCCGCCAGCAGGTAGCGCAGCGAGGACCAGCTCGCCTCCGACGCGACCGTGTCCCCGCAGAACAGCGCCACCGGGACGACCAGCAGGAAGCCGGCCGAGACGAACAGCACGGTCGCGGTGAAGTTGGCCCCGGACGCGGTGGCGGTGTCCATCAGCGTGATCCGGTTGCTGCGGCCGCCCGGGTCGCCGCCGATCGCGAAGGCCGCGACCAGGACGAACGGCAGCACCGCCAGGATCGCCGCGATGACGAACGTGCGGCGCCGTTTGAGCTGGCGCAGCGCTTCGACGCGCAGCGGGAGGGTGCGGTGCGGGCGGTAGCCGGGGGCGTGCGGCGCGCCGGGTACGGACGCGCCCGCGGGCCTGCCGGGCAGCGGGGGCCGTCCGCCGGTGCCGGGCTCGGTGACGGTGGTCACCGGTCACCTCCGATCATGGTGAGGAAGGCGTCCTCAAGGCGTCGGTGGGGGCCGATGCGGGCCACCGGGATCTCCAGCCGGAGCAGTTCCGGCAGCAGCTCGGGCGTGCCGGTTGTGCCGTCCAGCGTGACGAGCAGACCCTCGTCGGCCCGGTCGGCGGCGGCCACGCCGGGCAGCGCGGCCACCTTCTCCAGGAGGACGTCGGACAGCGGCGTTCCGTCGGTCACCCCGACGAGCAGGGTGTCGCCGGTGCCGACGATGTCGGCGACCGGGCCCGCCTGGACGAGCCGGCCGCGGTCCATGACGACCAGATGCGTGCAGGTCTGTTCGACCTCGGCCAGCAGGTGGCTGGAGACGATCACGGTACGGCCGCCGGCCGCGTACCGGATCATCACGTCCCGCATCTCGCGGATCTGCGGCGGGTCGAGTCCGTTGGTCGGCTCGTCCAGGATGAGCAGGTCCGGCAGGCCGAGCATGGCCTGTGCGATGGCCAGGCGCTGCCGCATGCCCTGCGAGTAGGTGCGGACGGCACGCTGCAGCGCGTCGCCCAGCCCGGCGATCTCCAGGGCCTCGTCGATGTGCGCGTCCTCGGCCGGGCGTCCGGTGGCCCGCCAGTACAGGTCGAGGTTGGCGCGCCCGGACAGGTGCGGCAGGAAACCGGCGCCCTCGACGAACGCGCCGACCCGCGACAGCACCGGCGCGCCCGGCCGGATCGCGTGCCCGAACACGCGGATCTCACCGGCGTCCGGCCCGATCAGGCCCATCAGCATGCGCAGGGTGGTGGTCTTGCCCGCGCCGTTCGGGCCGAGCAGGCCGAGCACCTGGCCCTTCTCGACGCGGAAGGAGAGGTCCTGTACGGCGTACCGGTCGGCGGACCTGGCGTACCGCTTGGTCAGGCCGGTGATCTGGAGCGGGACGTCCGCGAGATCCGGGTCGGGGGCGCCGGCCGCGGTCCGCCGCCGGCCGACGAGCAGCAGGAGGACGGCGATGACCGCGCCGGCGGCGGGCAGCGCCCAGGTCCACACGGGCAGCGGTGTCGCGGCGCTCTCGACCGCGGGCGCGGTCGGCACGCTCAGTACGCCGTCACCCTCCAGGGAGGCGGTGTACGTGGCGGGCTCGGCGGGCGAGGCGTACGCGAGGTCCGTCGAGGAGAGGACCAGACGCAGCCGGTGCCCGGCCGCGAACTCGTGGTCGATGGCGGGCATCCGCAGTTCGACGCTCTTGCCCGCCTTGACGCCGGTGACGCGGTACGGCTCGGCGAGTCCGGCGGGCAGCACCGGCCGGCTGCTGCCGTTCGGTCCGACGTCGTACACCTTGGCGAAGACCACCGCCTCGTCGGTGGTCGCGCTGAGGCGTACGCGGGCCGTCGGCGCGCCGGTGACACGCAGCGGTTCGGTGAGCGGGCGCGATTCGAAACGGGCGTACTGCCCCGGGGAGTCGAGGGAAAGCCCGGCGCCGACGCTGGACAGGCTGTTGAGGGCACCGACGCCGGGCACCGTGGAGATGGACGGCGGGCTCGCACCGGCCGGGTTGCCGAAGCGCTGCTCGCGGCCGGTCAGACGGACCGGACGCGGATCGTTGGCAAGGCCGGGATAACCGTCGGCGCTCGCGCCGCGCAGCCGGGCGGCGCCGTTGGTGGAGTCCACGCCCCCGCCGCGGCTGATGCGGAAGGCGGGTCCGGTGTCCGCGTGCTCGTCGCCCTTCAGATAGCGGTCGAACCACGCCTTCGTACGGTCCGCGACGCGGCCGGACTCGCGGTCGCCGCCGTCGTGTCCGCCGGCGAGCCAGTCGACTGAGACGGGTGCGCCGTTCTTGCGGAGCGCCCGGTACATCGCGTCGGCCTGGCCGAGCGGGAACAGCGAATCGGTCCGGCCCTGCATGATGAGCGCCGGAACCTTGATCCGGTCCGCGACGGCGACGGGGCTGCGGGCTTCGAGCAGTTCGCGGGCGGCGGCGTCGGGCTTGCCGGAGACGGCGACCCGCTCGTACATCTCGCACAGCTGCCGCTCGAACCGGCCGCAGCCGTCGGCGGCGTCCCGCCCCGCGGCGCCGGAAGCGGATCTTCCGCTGCCGCCGGTACCCGGTCCGGTGCCGCTGCCGCCCTCGTCCTCACGCGCACCGCCACCGCCACCGCCGGAGGCGCCGTTCCCGGTCGCACCGTTCCCGGAACCGGCGTTCACGCCGCCCGTCCCGGCCGCATCCGTCGATCCGGTGGAGAAGAACATGCCGGCCCACAGCTTCTTGAACACGCCGTTGGGGAACAGCGCGTCGGCCAGATTCCAGTACGTGATCTGCGGGGCGATCGCGTCGACCCGCTTGTCGTACCCGGCCGCCAGCAGCGCGATCGCCCCGCCGTACGAGCCTCCGGCGACACCGACCCGTGGATCGCCCTTGCCGTCGAGCCGTACCTCGGGCCGCGTGGCCAGCCAGTCGATCAGCCGGCGTACGTCGGCCACCTCCCGGTCCGGGTCGTTCAGGCCGATCTTCCCGGTCGACTTGCCGAAGCCGCGCGCCGACCACGTCAGCACGGCGTACCCGTCGCGCGCCAGCTGCTCGGCCTGCGCGCGGACGGACTCCTTGCTGCCGCCGAAGCCGTGCCCCAGGAGGACGGCGGGCCGGGGGCCGGTGCCGCCGGCGGTGAAGAAGGACGTGTCGATCCGGACCTCGTCCTGGCCGGCCGCCGGTGCCGTACTGTCGCCGGCGGCCTCGCCTTCGCCGCCGCCACCGCCACCGCCACCGCCACCGGAACGCTCGGGCATGCTGAACGCCCGGTCCTCCCGGTGCACGGCGGGCGGATCGTCCGCGGCGACGGCCGCCCACGTACCGGACCCGGCGAGCACGGCGAGCACGGCCACCGTCGCGTACAGCCGCCGTCCGCGGAGTCGGAAAGTCATACCGTGAATCCTAAGGACGCCGCGCGGCGGAACACCGGGCCGCCGGGGCGAACCCGCGCACCTCCCCCGGCAGTACGGGCGCCGCCGTACATACCGCGCCCGCAGTACGCGCAACGCGCCCGTGCGCCCCGTGGCCCTCTGTACACCGCACAGAGGCGCCGCTACAAAAGACGATGTGGGGCGGGCCGGGTCGGCCCAGGGGAGGCGGCAATGCGCAGGATCGCCATCGTCGGCGCGGGGCAGGCGGGGCTGCATCTGGCCCTGACGCTCCTGGCCGCCGGTTATGACGTCACACTGGTCACCGACCGTACGGCGCGTGAGATCCGCACGGGGCGGGTGATGTCGTCGCAGCTGATGTTCGGCCCCGCACGCCGCCTGGAACGGGCCGCCGGACTGAATCTTTGGGACGCCGCCGCGCCCGGCGCGAGCGCACTGCGGGTCACGGTGTGGGACCCGCCCGGCAAGTCCGCGCTGACGTTCACCGGCCCGTTCGACGAACTGCCGCACTCCGTCGACCAGCGGGTGAAGATGGCCGACTGGCTCGTCCTGTACGAGGCCAGGGGCGGCCGCGTCCGGTACGGCCCCGTCTCCCCCGCCACGCTGCCCGCGCTGGCGGCCGAACACGACCTGACCATCGTGGCCTCCGGCCGCGGCGACCTGACCCGGCTCTTCGCGCGCAACGCGCTGTATTGCCCCTTCGACCGCCCGCAGCGCACCCTCGCCTGCGTCTACGTGCACGGCATCGCGGCGCCCGCCGACCACCCGGGCCCGCAGATGCGGACCAATGTGGTGGCGGGAGCGGGCGAGGTGTTCGTCCTGCCGGCGCTGACGACGGGCGGGCCGTGCGGCATCCTGCTGTTCGAGGCGCTGCCCGGCGGGCCGTTCGACTGCTGGCACGACCAGCCGTCGCCCGGCGGCTGTGTGGCCCGCGCGCTCGCTCTGCTGCGTACGTACGCACCGGGTGAGTACGAGCTGTGCAAGGACGCCGTGCCCACGGACGCGGGCGCGACACTGTACGGAGCGATCACGCCCACCGTCCGGCATCCGGTCGCCGAAGTCGCGCCGGACACCTACGTCCTGGGGATGGCGGACACGGTCGTCACCAACGACCCGATCACCGGTCAGGGGGCGAACACCGCGGCCTTCGGCGCGTCCGCCTACCTGGGCGCGATACTGGAGCGTGGCGACGCGCCTTTCGATCCGGAGTGGATGCGCGGGGCCTTCGCCGCGTTCTGGCGCTATGCCCGGCAGGTCACCGAGTTCACCAACCTGATGCTGGAACCGCTGCCGCAGCACGTCCAGCGCCTGCTGGCGGCTGCCGTCGACAACCCCGCCGTGGCCCACCGCTTCGTCAACGGCTACGCCGATCCCGCGGACTACCACGGCTGGCTGATGACGGCGGCCGACGCGGACGCCTATCTGGCCACCGCCGGCGCCAGGGTCTGACGCGTCACCGCCGGCGGTCCGCCGGCCTGCGGCAGGTGCCCGGTTGGGGGGCCGGACACCCGGCTCTCAGCTCCTGCCGGTCGGCTCCAACGCCAGCGTGAAACGTTTCTTGTCCTTGCGTGTCGCGCCGAACCGGTCGTAGAAGCGGATCGCTCCGGCATTCCAGTCGGGCGTGTTCCACTGCATCTCCGCCACGCCCAGCGCCTTGCCCTCGGCGATGACCGCCTCGACCAGCAGGGCGCCGAGCCCGAGGCCGCGGTGCTCGGCGCGCAGGTAGAGGCAGTCCAGGTGCAGGTACTCGCGGCCCTGCCAGGTGTCGAAGGCCGTCGCACAGGTGGCGTATCCGGCGAGCTCGCCGCCGGACAGTTCGGCGACCAGACAGCGCAGCCACGGCGGGCGCGCCCCGAAGAGCGCGTCCGCGAGCCGGTCCTCCAGATCGGCGGCGGGCGGCACGGCCCGCTCGTACGCGGCGTGCTCCGCGGCAAGCGCGACCACCTCCGCCAGGTCCGTACGCACCGCGTGGCGGATGACCGGGGCACCTGTCATGGGGCACCCGCCACTGCACGGAGCATCTTCACAGCACCCATGGGCTGTTGTTCGTCATTCATACGCAGCATCATGCGCCATCCGGCCCGAACGGTTCCCAGGTATTACAGCGGGTTTTCCGTGACGGCGGTGAACGGCGGGCCGCCGTCCCTCCTCGCCGTGGGCGGGCGAGGAGGGACGGGCCCACGCGGCGGCAGCCGACGGGGGCCGGTGCGGCGGACGACGTCACGAGAACATCGTCACGAGGACGTCGGGAAGCCCAGGTTGATGCCGCCGTCGGACGGGTCGGGCCAGCGGGTCGTGACGACCTTGCCGCGGGTGTAGAAGTGGATGCCGTCGTTGCCGTAGATGTGGTGGTCGCCGAAGAGCGAGTCCTTCCAGCCGCCGAAGGAGTGGTAGCCGACCGGCACCGGGATCGGTACGTTCACGCCGACCATGCCGGCCTCGACCTCCAGCTGGAAGCGGCGGGCGGCGCCGCCGTCCCGGGTGAAGATGGCGGTGCCGTTGCCCCACGGCGAGGAGTTCATCAGGGAGATGGCCTCGTCGTAGGTGGCCACGCGGACGACGGACAGCACGGGGCCGAAGATCTCGTCGCGGTAGGCGTCCATCTCGGGCGTGACGTTGTCGAGCAGCGAGACGCCGATCCAGTGGCCGTTCTCGTGGCCGGGGACCGTGTGGCCCGTACCGTCGATCACCACGTCCGCGCCCTGGGCCGCGGCGCCGGTCACGTACGAGGCGACCTTGTCGCGGTGGGCCTTGGTGATGAGCGGGCCCATCTCGGAGGCCGGGTCGTCGCCGGGGCCGATGGTCAGTGCCGCGGCCCGCTCCTTGATCTTGTCGATCAGCGGGTCGGCGGTGTCGCCGACGGCCACCACGACGGAGATCGCCATGCAGCGCTCGCCGGCCGAGCCGTATGCGGCGTTGATCGCGGAGTCGGCGGCCAGGTCCAGGTCGGCGTCGGGCAGGACCAGCATGTGGTTCTTGGCGCCGCCGAGGGCCTGGACGCGCTTGCCGTTGGCCGTGCCGGTGGTGTGGATGTAGCGGGCGATGGGGGTGGAGCCGACGAAGGAGACCGCGGCGATGTCCGGGTGCTCCAGGATGCGGTCCACCGCGACCTTGTCGCCGTTGACGATGTTGAGCACGCCGTCCGGCAGGCCCGCCTCGGCGGCCAGCTCGGCCAGCTTGAGGGCGGCGGACGGCACCTTCTCGCTGGGCTTGAGGACGAAGGTGTTGCCGCAGGCGACGGCCAGCGGGAACATCCACATCGGCACCATCGCCGGGAAGTTGAACGGCGTGATGCCGGCGACGACGCCGAGCGACTGTCGGATCGCGGCCACGTCCACGCGGGTGGAGACCTGGGTGGACAGCTCGCCCTTCAGCTGCTGCGGGATGCCGCAGGCCAGCTCGACGATCTCCAGGCCGCGGGCGACCTCGCCGAGCGCGTCGCTGTGCACCTTGCCGTGTTCGGCGGTGATCAGCGCGGCGAGTTCCTCGCGGTGCGCGTCGATCAGCTCGCGGTAGGCGAACAGCACGGCCGTGCGCTTCGCCAGCGAGCTGGTGCCCCAGGTGCGGTACGCCTCCTTGGCGGCGGCCACGGCGGCGTCCACCTCGTCCACGGAGGCGAAGGCGACCTGCTTCTCCTGGGCACCGGTCGCGGGGTTGTAGACCGGGCCGAAGGAGCCGGAGACACCCTCGACGGGCTTGCCGCCGATCCAGTGGTTGATGGTCTTCATGCGGGGGCCTTTCTCGGTTACGGCGGTGGAGGGAGAAGCGGGGTCGGGGGCCGGAGGACGGTGGCCGCCCTCGGGGGACGCGGTCGGTGCGGGAGGTCGTGCGGCTGCGGTTGTGCGGTGTCAGAGATGGCGGCGGCGCGCGGCGGCGTGCCGGTCGTACTCCTTGCGGGCCTCGACCGCCGCCGGACGCGTCGCCGTCTCGGCCACAGGGACATCCCACCAGGCTTGGGCGTCGGGCGCGCCCGGCACAGTGTCGGCCGTTGCGGTCTCGACATAGACACATGTGGGGCGCTCGTCGGCGCGGGCCGCGGCGAGCGCGGCGCGCAGTTCGCCGACGGTGGCGGCGCGGATGACGTGCATGCCCAGGGACGCGGCGTTGGCGGCGAGGTCCACGGGCAGCGGGTCGCCGGTGTACGTGCCGTCGGCGGCGCGGTGGCGGTAGGCCGTGCCGAAGCGTTCGGCGCCGGTCTGCTCGGAGAGGCCGCCGATGGACGCGTAGCCGTGGTTCTGGAGCAGCACGATGTTGATGTTGATGCCTTCCTGGACCGCGGTGACGATCTCGGTGGGCATCATCAGGTACGTGCCGTCACCGACCAGGGCCCATACGGGACGGTCGCGCGCGGCGAGCCGGACGCCGATGGCGGCGGGGATCTCGTAACCCATGCAGGAGTAGCCGTACTCCAGGTGGTACTGGCGGCGCGACCGGGCCCGCCACAGTTTGTGCAGGTCGCCGGGGAGCGAGCCGGCGGCGTTGATGACCACGTCCTGCTCGCCGACGGTGGCGTCCAGCGCGCCGAGGACCTGGGTCTGGGAGGGGCGTACGGAGTCGTCGGGCGCGGCGTAGGCGGCGTCGACGAGGGCTTCCCAGCGGGCCTTGGCGGCGCCGTACTCCTCCTCGTAAGCCGGTGCGACGCGGTGTCCGGACAGGGCCTCGGTAAGCGCTTGCAGTCCGGCGCGGGCGTCGGCGACCAGGGAGGTCGCGGCGAGCTTGTGGGCGTCGAAGGAGGCGATGTTCAGGTTGACGAAGCGGACGCCGGGCGAGGCGAAGAGGGTGGCGGAGGCGGTGGTGAAGTCCGTGTAGCGGGTGCCGACGCCCAGGACGAGGTCGGCGCGGCGGGCCAGCGCGTCGGCCGTGGCCGTGCCGGTGTGGCCGATGCCGCCCACGTCGGCGGGGTGGTCGTGGCGCAGCGAGCCCTTGCCGGCCTGGGTGGAGGCGACGGGGATGCCGGTGGCGTCGGCGAGGGCGCAGAGCGCGTCCTCGGCCGCGCTGTGGTGGACGCCGCCGCCCGCGATGATCAGCGGCCGCTCGGCGGCCCGGACCGCCCGTACGGCCTCCGCCAGCGCGGCGGCGTCGGGCGCGGGGCGGGGCACCCGCCACACACGGTCGGCGAAGAACTCCTCGGGCCAGTCGTACGCCTCGGCCTGTACGTCCTGCGGCAGTGCGAGCGTGACGGCGCCGGTCTCCACGGGGTCGGCGAGCACCCGCATGGCCTGGAGGGCGGCCGGGATCAGGGCTTCGGGGCGGGTGATCCGGTCGAAGTAGCGGGAGACCGGGCGCAGGGCGTCGTTGACCGACACATCGCCCGCGTACGGGACTTCGAGCTGCTGGAGCACGGGGTCGGCGGGCCGGGTGGCGAAGGTGTCACCGGGCAGCAGCAGCACCGGGAGGCGGTTGACCGTGGCCAGGGCCGCGCCGGTGACGAGGTTGGTGGCGCCGGGGCCGATGGAGGTCGTGACGGCGTGCGCGGACAGGCGGTCGCACTGCCGGGCGTAGCCGACCGCGGCGTGCACCATGGCCTGCTCGTTGCGGCCCTGGAGGTAGGGCATCGTGTCCGGGCCGGACTCCAGGAGGGCCTGGCCGATGCCGGCCACGTTGCCGTGCCCGAAGATGCCCCAGCAGGCGTTGATCAGGCGGTGCCGGGCGGGCGCGCCGGCCTGCCCGCCGGAGGCCGCGGCGCCGTCCCGCTCCGTGTACTGGTGGGCCAGGAACTCGACCAGGGCCTGCGCCACCGTAAGGCGTCGAGTGGTCATCGTGGGTCTCCCGCGGGGGCGTCAGGGGCTTCGGGGGCTTGGTACAGGGGCAGACGGGGGTCCACGGGCCGCTCGGGCCAGGTGCCGCGGATCCAGCCGTGGTCGGGGTGGTCGCAGATCAGCCAGGCACGCTCCTCGCCCGGCCCCGCCATCACGTTGAGGTAGTACATGTCGTGTCCCGGGGCGGCGATGGACGGGCCGTGCCAGCCGTCGGGGATCAGGACGGCGTCGCCGCTGCGGACCTCGGCGAGCACGTCCGTACCGCGCCCGTTTCCGGAGGGGGTGACGCGCTGGTAGCCGAGTCCTTCGGTGCCGTGGGCGGGGGCGATCTCGAAGTAGTAGATCTCTTCCAGTTCGCTCTCCTCGCCCGGCCGGCACTCGTCGTGTTTGTGGGGCGGGTAGGAGGACCAGTTGCCGCCGGGGGTGAGCACCTCGACGGCGATGAGCTTGTCGCACTCGAAGACGCCGGCCGCGCCGAAGTTGTTGACCTGGCGCGAGCAGGCGCCCGTACCGCGCAGTTCCACGGGCACGCCGCTCGCGGGGCCGTAGCGGGCGGGCAGCCGGCGCGTGCAGCGGGCGCCGGTCAGCGCGAACCGGCCGCCGGCCGCGCTGCCGATCTCCACCTCGGCGTCTCTCGGTACGTACGCGAAGTCCGTGACCCCGCTGAACACGTCCTTGCGCCCGGCCAGTTCGAAGGGCGCGCCGCCGTCGGCCGTGACCGTACAACCGCCGTTCAGGGGCAGCACGATCCACTCGCTGTCGCCGGTGGTGAACGTGTGGCTCCCGCCGGGCGGCAGCCGCAGCACGCGCAGGGAGGAATATCCCCAGCCCGCCGTCTCCGGTGTGATGACCGACTCGTACGGGCCGTCGGCCGCTTGGCCGGCCCTGAGGTGGAAACCGGTGGTGTTCCGCAGTTCGCTCGTCATGCCTGCAAGTCTCCTCCTGACCACTGACAGTTACCGCGCCTACCGCTGGAGCAGCGAAACGGCGGTGTCCACGGCCGCCGTCACGTCCCCGTCGGCCGGATAGAGCAGCGACCGGCCCGCCACCAGTCCCTGCACGGTCGGCAGCCGCAGCGCCTTGCGCCACTTCTCGTACGCCGCTTCCTGGTCCGCGGCGGTGCCCTTGATGTCGCCCCCGAGCAGCACGGTCGGCAGCGTCGAGGTCTCACAGACCTGCGCCATGGCGTCGGGGTCGTCGGTCACCGGCAGTTTCAGCCAGGTGTACGCGGAGGTGCCGCCCAGTCCGGAGGCGATGGCGACGGACTTGGTGACGGCCTCCGCGCTCAGGTCGTTGACGACCTTGCCGTCCACCCGGCGCGAGAGGAACGGTTCCACGAAGACGGGCAGCTCCCGTTCCGCCATGGCGTCGATCGCGCGCGCCGTGGACTCCAGGGTGGCCAGCGAACCGGGGTCCTCGTAGTCGATACGGAGCAGCAGCTTGCCGGCGTCGAAGCGCAGCCGGGCGATGTCCTGCGGGCGGTGACCGGTGAACCGGTCGTCCATCTCGAAGGCGGCGCCGGCGATGCCGCCCCGGTTCATGGAGCCCATGACGACCTTGTCCTCCAGGGCGCCGAGCAGGAGCAGGTCCTCCAGGATGTCCGCGGTGGCGAGCACGCCGTCCACCCCGGGGCGCGACAGCGCCAGGCACAGCCGTTCCAGCAGGTCGACGCGGTTGGCCATGGCCAGCTTGCGGTCGCCGACGGCGAGCGCGCCGCGCGCCGGGTGGTCGGCCGCGATGATCATCAGCCGGCCGCTGTCGCCGATCAGGGGGCGGCGGGTACGGCGCGCCGCGGCCTCCGCGACCGCTTTCGGGTGCCGGGCCCGCAGCGTCACGATGTCGGAGATCCGAGTGGTCAAGGCGGTTCTCACCTTCTGGTGGGACGGGTTCGTACGGGTGGCCGCCGGGCGGGGCACACCCGGTCGGGCACTCGGCGGGGCGGACGTCCGGTGACACCGGGAGAGGGCGGCCGTACGGACCGCGGGCGGCCCCGGCGCTCAGCGCGCGGCGAGGAACTCCTCGACCTCGTCGCGCGTCGGCATGGCGGACGAGCAGGCCAGCCGGGACGCGACGATCGCGCCGGCGGCGTTGGCGTACCGCATCATCGGCTCCAGCTCCCAGCCGGACAGCAGCCCGTGGCAGAGCGCGCCGCCGAAGGCGTCCCCGGCGCCCAGGCCGTTGACGACCTCGACGGGGGTGGGCGGCACTTCGGCGGTGCGGCCGTCGCGGTGCACGGCGAGGACGCCTTTGGGGCCCTGCTTGATGACGGCCAGTTCGACGCCCATGTCCAGCAGGGCCTGTGCGCACCGCTTCGGTTCGCGGACTCCGGTGGCGACCTCGGCTTCGTCGACGTTGCCGACGGCGACGGTGGCGTGCGCGAGCGCTGCCTCGTAGTACGGGCGGGCCGTGGCCATCGCCGCGGCCCCGGTGGCGCCGCCGTCGCCGGACGCGCCGCCCTCACCGCCCCAGAACATCGGCCGCCAGTCCAGGTCGAAGACGGTGGGCCCCGACTTGGCACGGGCCCGGAGCGCGTCGAGGGTGGCGCCGCGGCTGGGCTCCTCGCACAGGCCGGTCCCGGTCATCCAGAAGATACGGGCGGCCCGTACGGCGTCGTGGTCCACCTCGCCGGGGTGGATGACCAGGTCGGGGGCCTTGGGACGGCGGTAGAAGTACAGCGGGAAGTCGTCCGGCGGAAAGATCTCGCAGAAGGTGACGGGCGTCGGGTACTCCGCCACGGGCGTCACCCAGCGGTCGTCCACCCCGAAGTCGCGCAGCGCGTCGTGGACGTAGTCGCCGAACGGGTCGCGGCCGGTGCGGCTGATGACCGCGGTACGCCGCCCCAGCCGGGCGGCGGCGACCGCGACGTTGGTGGCCGAGCCGCCGAGGAACTTCCCGAACGTCTCGACCCGGGACAGCGGAACGCCGGTCTGCAACGGGTAGATGTCCACGCCGATGCGGCCGAGGGTGATCAGGTCGTACGGGCCGGACTGCCGGGCCGGGCCGTTCCCGCCCGTGCGTCCGGTCTCTCCGGTCTGCCGCGGCTCGCTCATGTGCGCCCCTTCGGTTCGTCGCTGACCACAGGTCTAACCGGGTTCCCGAGACACTGTCAACACTTTGTCCTTACATTCTGACGTTGGAAGCATCTCGGCCGCACCGCCCTCCCCTCGCCCCTCCGGAGGCGCCGCTGCACCGTACTCGCGAGTTACAAAGTCCTTAAGTCCTTATGTCAGGACGAAGTCTTGACACTCTCCTGACCGGGATGGAGGCTGTGCCCCACAACCCAGCCCCGCGCCTTCCCGGTCACCGTCGACCGGCGAGAGGAGAGCCGCAGCATGTCCGTTCCCCATGCCGTCCCGCGCGTTCTCGACCGCCTGCGCATCGGTTCGGCCCCCGACTCCTGGGGAGTCTGGTTCCCCGACGACGACCAGCAGGTCCCGTGGCAGCGCTTCCTGGACGAGGTCGCCGAGGCCCAGTACGAATGGATCGAACTCGGCCCGTACGGCTACCTGCCCACCGACCCGGCCGTCCTCCACGCCGAGCTCGGCCGGCGCAACCTGAAGGTGTCGGCCGGCACGATCTTCACCTCGCTGCACCACGGCCCGGACGTATGGGACAAGACCTGGGCGCACGTCAGCGAGGTCGCCACCCTCACCCGGGCGATGGACGCGAAGCACCTCGTGGTCATCCCCTCCTTCTGGCGCGACGACAAGACCGCCGAGGAACTGGAGCCGCGCGAGCTGACCACCGAGCAGTGGCGCCACCTGAACAGCGGCATGGAGCGGCTGGGCAAGCAGGTGCGCGAGGAGTTCGGCCTCGACATCGTCGTGCACCCGCACGCCGACACCCACATTGACACCGAGGAACACGTCGAGCGCTTCCTCGACGGGACCGACTCCTCCCTGGTCAACCTGTGTCTGGACACCGGGCACTACGCATACTGCGGCGGCGACAACGTCAAGCTCATCAAGACCTACGGCGAGCGGATCGGCTACCTGCACCTCAAACAGGTCGACCCGGACATCCTCGCCGACGTCGTCGCGAAGGGCACCCCCTTCGGGCCGGCGGTCCGGCAGGGCGTGATGTGCGAGCCGCCGCTGGGCGTGCCCGCGCTGCCGCCCGTCCTGGAGGCCGCACAGGACCTGAACGTGGACCTCTTCGCCATCGTCGAACAGGACATGTACCCCTGCCCCGCCGACCAGCCCCTGCCCATCGCCCAGCGCACCCGCCGCTTCCTGCGCTCCTGCGGCGCCTGAGAACCTCCGTACGGAGCTAGGAGTTTTCCCGACATGAGCCAGTACGCAACGCTCGGCGTGGCGGTCATCGGCACCGGCCGCATGGGTGCCGACCACGTGCGCCGCCTCAACGACGTCATCAGCGGCGCGCGGGTGGCGGCGGTCGTCGACATCGACGCGGACCGGGTCAAGCGCATCGCCGACGGCATCGAGGGCTGCACACCGTACACCGACCCGGCCGCCGCCATGGCGGATCCGAGTGTCGACGCCGTACTGATCGCCTCACCGGGTGCCGCCCACGAGGACGCCCTCCTCGCCGCGTTCGCACGCGGCCTGCCGGTGCTGTGCGAGAAGCCGCTCACCCCGGACCCGGCCTCCGCGCTGCGCGTCCTGGAGGCCGAACTGCGGCTGGGACGCCGGCGGGTGCAGGTCGGTTTCATGCGCCGGTACGACGCCGACTACCTCAAGCTCAAGGCGCTGCTCGACCAGGGTGCCTACGGCCGCCCCCTGATGCTGCACAACAAGCACCGCAACGCCAGCACACCGCCCGGCTTCACCAACGCCATGATGATCCACGACTCGGTCGTCCACGAGATCGACGTGACGCGCTGGCTGCTCGACGAGGAGATCACGGCCGTACGCGTCCTGCGCCCGGCCCCCACCGGCAACGCGCCCGAGGGCCTGAGCGACCCGCAGCTCATCCTCTTCGAGACCGCGGCCGGGCAGATCGTGGACACCGAACTGTTCGTCAACTGCGGCTTCGGCTACCAGGTCGTCTGCGAGGCGGTCTGTGAAGGCGGCACCGCCCGGATCGGCGACGATCACGGCGTGTTCGTCAACGCGGCCGGCAAGTGGGGCGGCTCGATCACCCCGGGCTTCGTGGAGCGCTTCGAGGAGGCGTACGACCGGCAGGTACAGCGCTGGGTGGACGCCACACGACGCGGCGAGGTCGAGGGACCGAGCTGCTGGGACGGCTACGCGGCCGCCGCGGTGTGCGAGGCGGGCGTACGGGCCCAGACCACCGGTGAACGCGTCGAGGTCGAGCTGATCGAACGGCCTGCACTTTACCGGTGAACCAGTGAACCAGTGAACCGGTGGCGGGCCGGGGCTGCTGCTTCGGCCGCATTGGGTCCATCGCTGGGGCCATCGCCGGCCCCATAGCCAGGTCGGCCGCCGAGTCCATGGTCACGGCTGGTGCTGTGCGTGCGTTACGGACGGTGCCGTGCGTGCGATACGGACGGTGAGCCGGTTCTCGCTGCGGTCTGCGTGTCGGCTCAGGCTGCGGTTGGCCGGTTGGCCGGTTGGCCGGTTGGCCGGTTGGCCGGTTGGCTCACGTTACGGCCGGTGTGCCGTCCCTGAGGTGCGGCTCCGGTGCGTCTCTTCCGTACGGCTCTGGTGCAGCCCTCCCGTACGGCCGGCGCCCCGGCCTGCCCTCCGGCCGGAGATGGGCCGGAGACGCGGCCGGCCTTCCGATCCCGGTCGCCGCCCGTGCCCCGTACCGGGCCGCGGCCCGCGTCATCACTCGAAAGGTCCCCCTCTCGTGAAGATCGCTCTCGACCCCTACATGTTCCGCCACGTTCCGCTGCTCGAACTCCCCGGCCTGGTGGCCGAGCTGGGCTACGAGTGGATCGAGCTGTCACCGCGCGACGACGTGAACCCGTTCTTCCTGCACCCGCGCATCGACGACGCCACCGTCCGCGCGTTCCGTCGGGCCCTGTCCGCGGCGGGCGTCGGCATCTCCTCCGTCCTGCCCCTGTACAAGTGGTCAGCCCCGGACGAGGACGAGCGGCAGGCCGCCGTCCGCTACTGGAAGCGCGCCATCCAGATCACCGCCGACCTCGGCGTGAACGCCATGAACTCGGAGTTCAACGGCCGCCCGGAGCGGGCGGACCGCAGCGAGGGCCAGCTCTGGCGGTCGTTGGAGGAGCTGCTGCCGATTTTCGAGCGCGAGGGCATCACGCTCGCGCTCGAACCGCACCCGGATGACTTCATCGAGGACGGGCACGCCGCCGTCGACATGATCCGCGGCATCAACTCCCCGCTGGTGTCCTTCCTCTACTGCGCGCCGCACACCTTCCACCAGGGCAACGACGCCCCGGGCATCCTCAGGCGCGCCGGCGGGCTGACCACCGCGGTCCACCTCGCCGACACCTTCGACCACACCGCGTCCTCCGGTCTGCGCTACATCGTCAACCCGCCCGGCTCGGCCGTCCGCGTCCACCAGCACCTGGACATCGGCCAGGGCGAGGTGGACTTCGACGAACTCTTCCGCGAACTGGCCGCCAACGGCTTCGACGGCACTCTCGTCTCCTCCGTGTTCGCCTGGGAGGAGCGCGCGAAGCAGTCGGCACGCTTCATGCGCGAGCAGATCGACGCGTACGTCACGAAGAACTGGAGCCGATGACGATGGCCGCACCCAGCAGACCGGCGACTTCTGCGGACGGAGCGGGCGAGACGGGCGGGCACGGCACCGCGCATTCCGCCGCCGAAGGGAACGCAAATGTCCGTACATCTGCGTCGGCCCGCGCCTCTTCCGCGGAACTTTCCGCTCCCTCTCCGTCCGCCACCGACCGGAACACCAAGCGCTTCATCCTCGCCATCGCCGCCATCGCCGCCCTCGGCGGCGCCCTCTTCGGCTACGACACCGGGGTGGTCTCCGGCGCGCTCCCCTACATGGAGCGGCACTTCGGCCTCACCTCGATCGGCGAGGGCGTCATCACCAGCGCCCTGCTGATCGGCGCCGCCTTCGGCTCGCTGGTCGGCGGGCGGATGTCGGACAAGCTGGGCCGGCGCAACTCCCTGCTGTGGGCGGGCGCGGTGTTCATCGGCGGTGCCCTCGCCGTGGCGCTCGCGCCCACCGTTCCCTTCATGGTCGTGGCGCGCTTCACCCTCGGCCTGGCCGTGGGCAGTGCCTCGGTGATCACGCCGTTGTACCTCTCGGAGATAGCGCCGCCGCACATCCGCGGACGGCTGGTCTCCTTCAACTCGCTGATGATCGTCAGCGGCCAGTTGCTGGCGTACCTGATCAACGCCGTCCTCGCCCAGTGGGAAGCGTGGCGCTGGATGCTCGGCCTGGCGGCGCTGCCCGCGGTCGCCCTGTTCGTCGGGCTCTTTTTCCTGCCCGACACACCGCGCTGGTACATCAGCAAGGGACGTACGGAACAGGCCGCGCGGGTGCTGCGTCGCACACTGCCCGCCGAGGATGTCGACGGCGAGCTGGGCCGGATCAACCAGGCGCGGGCACTGGAGGCCGAGGCACAGCGCGGCGCCTGGCAGGAGCTGCGTACGCCCTGGGTACGGCGCATCCTGCTCATCGGTGTCGGGCTGGCGATCGTCCAGCAGATCACCGGCGTCAACGCCGTCATCTACTTCGCGCCCAAGATCCTGGGATCCACCGGCCTGGGCACCAACGCCGCGATCACCGCCACCATCGCGGTGGGCGCCATCTCCGTCATCGCCACCGCGATCGGCATGTCACTGATCGACAAGGTCGGACGACGCCCGATGCTGCTCACCGGCCTTTCGGGGATGACCGTTTCACTGGCCTTGCTGGGCGCTTCCTTTCACCTCCCGAAGTCCACCGGCGTCAGCTACCTCGTCCTCGGCCTGATGGTCCTCTACATGGGCTTCATGCAGGCCACGCTGAACACCGGCGTCTGGCTCCTGCTTGCAGAAATGTTTCCGCTGAAGGTGCGCGGTCTGGCCATGGGCGCCGCGGTGTTCGTGATGTGGCTGGTCAACTTCACGGTGGCGCTGGTCTTCCCGGTCCTCCTCGACGCGGCGGGCGCCGGCGTCACGTTCTGGATCTTCGGCCTGATGTGCGTCCTGTCCCTGCTCTTCTGCAAGCGCTACGCCCCGGAGACCAAGGGCATGGCCCTGGAGGACCTGGAACACGAACTGCGGAAGTCGGCCGCAGGGGCGCAAGACTGAGGGACCGAGGAGGGCACAGGCGGCATCGGGGCACCATGCCGATCCGGAGAAAGGAACCTGGAGGAGCGGGACCGAACGGCACCTGTCGCCGGCCCCGGACCGCGGCACCCCACCCAGCCCGTACGCCCCTCTCCGCCTCTCTCGCCCCCTTCACCCGCCTCCCCTCCTGCTTCCTTCCCTCCCCCACCTACTCCTCCTTCCTCATCCTGTGACAGCGATGTCCCAAACGTCACAGCTGTCACCATTACGCGAACCTTCCGTCACAGCCGTTCAACAGCCCCTCGCCCTTGTTCACACAGCGTCGTTCACCGGGCACAGGCTGAGTGATCACCAGACCGCGCGCAGTTCTTCCGTCGGCTCCCCCGCCGTCGCTGCGCGCGGCTGAGGGAGGTGCAAGACCTATGACCGACCGCAGACTCTGGTCGTACAAGGAGATCGCCGCACACATTCGGGTCCAGCCGGACACCGTGCGTTCCTACCGCAAGCACGGACTGCTGCCGCAACCTGACCTGGTGGAAGGCGGAAGACCGTACTGGTTCGCCGACACCATCCGGACCTGGGTCGCCCAGCGCCCCGGGCACGGCGGTCGCCGCGACAAGGACTGACACCGCCTCCTCCCCGGCCCCGCGCAGCCGGTGCGCGGGGCCTCCGCAACCGCCGCCCGGTCTCCTACGCTCGGGGCATGCCACCGATACCGGACGCCCCCGCCGCGCCCCGCCGCATCGCCGTGATCGGCGGTGGTGCCATCGGCGGACTGGTGGCGGCACTCACCCACCGGTCCGGTCACGACGTCACCCTGTGCCTGCGCACCCCACTGAACCGGCTCACCCTCGAAACGGACGGCGAAGTCCTCGACGCCGCCGTACGCTTCACCGCCGATCCGGAGACGGCCGAGCCCACGGACTGGGTCTTCCTGACCACCAAGGCCCAGGACACCGCCGGCGCCTCCGGCTGGCTGCACCGGCTCTGCCACCCCGGAACGGTCGTCGTCGTACTCCAGAACGGCATCGACCACACCGCACGGGTGGCCCCACACGCCCCCGACGGTACGGACATCCTGCCCGCGGTCATCTACGCATCGGTCGAGTGCATTTCCCCTGGTCATGTCCGGCACTACGCGGGCAACGAGATCCACGTTCCCGACGGCCCGCTGGCCGACCGTCTCGCCGGCCTGTTCGCCACCGACCGCCTCAAGGTCGTACCCGCGCCGGACTTCACGACGACCGCCTGGATGAAACTCTTCACCAATCTCGCGGCCAACCCGCTCACCGCCCTCCTCCAGCAGCGCATGGGCATCTTTTCCGATCCCGGCATGGCCGCGCTCACCCGCGACATCCTGCGCGAAGCGGCCACCGTCGCACGGGCCGAGGGCGCGGGCATCCACGAGACCGACATCGACCGCGTCCTGGAAATGTACGGACTGGTCCCGCCGGACGGCGGCTCGTCGATGCTCTACGACCGCCTGGCCGGCCGCCCCCTGGAGCACGAACACATCACCGGTGCGGTCGTCCGCGCCGGAGAACGCCACGGGATTCCCACTCCCCTCAACGGCATGCTCCTCACCCTCCTGCGCGCCGTCGACCGCGAGATCCGCGCCGGCAGGAAGACCGACTCCGCCCGCGTCCCGGAGAAGTAGGGCCCAGCGTCCAACGGAACAACTCGGTCCAGTGCGCTAGCGAATCAGGGCACCACGGGCCCGCCGCACCACTTTTCTCACCCGTCTGAGCACCCGCTCGTCTCCAACCCGCCATCCCAACAGGTATTGACATACAAACGTCCTGACATGCACTCTGCGGCGGAGCCCTGAAGCGTTCCCCCTGCGGCGCCGCGCCCCGGAGCGTTCCGACATCGCCTCCCCGCACGTCGTTGAAACGTTCCGCCGCTTCCTCCCGGCACCTTGGAACGCTCCGACACCCCTGCTCCCACGTCCCCCTCGGCCCCAGACCACAGGAGTTGGCACATGAAGATCGGCCTGATCGGCACCGGACGCATCGGAGCGTTCCACGCCGAGACGCTGAAGTCCGTACCCGGCGTGGACAGCATCGTCGTCGCCGATGCCGACGCCGCCCGCGCCCGCGTCCTCGCGGACACGCTCGGTGTCGAGGCCGCCGAAACCCTTCCGCAGATGTACGCGGGCGGCTTGGACGGCGTCGTCATCACCGCCGCGACCAGTGCGCACGCCGAGCTGATCCACCAGGCACTGGACGCCGAGGTGCCGGTCTTCTGCGAGAAGCCGGTCGCGCTGGACGTCCCTGGCACTGTCGCCGTCGTGGAGCGCGCCGAGGCCGGCTCCGTCCCCGTACAGATCGGCTTCCAGCGGCGCTTCGACCGCGGCTACCGGGCTGCCAGGGAGGCGCTGCGGTCCGGCGACCTCGGCTGGATCCACACCCTCCGCGCCTGCACCAGCGACCAGTCGCCGCCGCCCGCGGTCTACATCCCCACCTCCGGCGGGCTCTTCCGCGATTGCAGCATCCACGACTTCGACATCCTGCGCTGGCTCACCGGCCGCGAAGTGGTCTCCGTGTACGCCCAGGGAGCCAACCGGGGCGAGTCCTTCTTCGCGGACGGCGACGACGTGGACACCTGCGCCGCGCTGCTGCGCTTCGACGACGACACGCTGGCCACCGTCACCGCCACCCGCTACAACGGCGCAGGCCACGACGTGCGCCTGGAGGTCTGCGGATCGAAGGGCGCGCGGATCGTCGGGCTCGACGACCGGGCGCCGCTGCCGAGCGCCGAGCCGCACGTCTCGTGGCAGCAGTCCGCGCCGTACGCGACATTCATGGAACGCTTCCACGACGCGTACGTCACCGAACTGGGTGCCTTCGTCGACGTGGCCGCCGGTCGCGCGGAGAGCCCGTGTACGCCCGCCGAGGCGCTGGAGGCGCTGTACGTCGCCGAAGCGTGCGACCGCTCCCGCCGCACCGGCGAGCCGGTCGAGGTCGCGGACGTACGCGCCGCCGCCGTAGCAGCCGGCACGTGACGGACCCGGGCTTCCTGCAACTCGGCGCGCTGGTGGCAGCCGCCCTGCTCGTCGGCGTCTCCAAGACGGCCGTCAGCGGTGTCGGCGCCATCAGCGTCGCCCTCTTCGCCGCCGTTCTGCCCGCCAAGCAGTCCACGGGCGCGCTGTTGCCGCTGCTCCTCGTCGGCGACGTGCTGGCAGTAAGCACTTACCGTCGGCATGCCGATTGGTCCGCGCTGCTGCGCCTGCTGCCGTCGGTGGCGATGGGTGTCTTGCTGGGCGCCGTGTTCGTGGCCCGCGTCGACGATGCCGTCATGCGTCGCACCATCGGCGTACTGATGCTGACGATCGTTGGGCACCACCTGTGGCAGCGCCGTCGGATACGTACGACGAACGCCGCGCCGGGCGCGCCGGAAGCCGGAGCTTTTGCGAACCGCGGCGCCCTCACGTCCGGCGCTCCTGGCGCATCGGACGCCCCGAGCACCTCCGCACAGCACGGTCGTGCCCTGTTCTTCGGGCTGGTCGCCGGTTTCGCCACGATGGTCGCCAACGCCGGCGGCCCCGCCATGTCGCTCTACCTGCTCTCCGTGGGCTTCTCGATGCTCGGTTTCCTGGGCACGGCCGCGTGGTTCTTCCTGATCGTCAATCTGGTCAAGCTGCCGTTCAGTGTGGGGCTCGGCCTGATCGACGCGGACGCCATGGTGCTGGACGCGGTGCTCGTACTGGCCGTTCCGATCGGCGCGTTCTTCGGGCGGGCCGCCGTCCGCCGTATCGACCAGGCGCTCTTCGAGCGGTTGGTGCTGGCCTCCACCGCGCTGGCCGGCGTCAACCTGCTGCGGTGAGGCGCACGGGCACCCGGGAGCGGGCCAGGCCGCTCACCAGGATTCGGACGCGCCCTCCCGCGGCCCCTCCGGCAGCGGCGCCAGCCCTTCCGCTCCGGCCCGCAACCGCATCGCCACCAACGGGAAAACCAGTACGGAGATCATCGCCGCGCCCACCATGGCCGCCGCCTCGCCCGCGTCGAGTACGCCGCTGTCCTGACCGATCGTGGTGATCGCGACGACCAGGGGCAGCGCCGTCGATCCGTACAGCATCAGCGCGGCACGGTCCTTGCGGCCGAGGTCGCGGGGCGCGAGCAGGACCAGCGGAAGCCCGCGTACGACCAGCAGGAGGGCGAGGAAGAGCGGGAGGAGCAGGAGCGAGCGGCCGTTTTCGAAGAGGGATGAAAGGTCGAATTCAACGCCGGTGACGATGAAGAACACCGGCACCAGGAATCCGAAGCCCATCGCCTCCAGCCTCCCGAGGATCTCCTGGCTGCTGTCCGGCGCGGCCTCGTGCAGCACCAGCCGCATGATGATGCCGGCGGCGAACGCACCGAGCAGGATGTCCAGCCCGAACACCTGCGAAATGCCGAGCATGACGGCCAGCAGCAGGACGAAGAGCCGGATGGCGAACTGGCCGCTGCTGTGCAGGGTGCGCGCGATGATCCGGTAGAACCACATCGGGCTGGGCTTCAGGGCCCAGTAGACGGCTCCGGCGGTCAGCAGCGCGAAGGCGAAGAGCAAGATGGCCGACTCGCCGGGGTTCCGGCCGCTGAGCAGCAGCGCCATCGCGATGATCGGCCCGAACTCGCCGACCGCCCCGGTGGCCATGATCACCGAACCGAAGCGGGTGCCCAGGTCCCCGGAGTCGCGCAGTACGGGCAGGACGGTGCCGAGCGCCGTGCTGGTGAGCGCGGTGCCGACGACGATCGCCTTGGTGACGTCGCCCGAGGCGAAGCCGAAGGCGATGGCCAGGCCGAGCGCGAGCGCGACGATCCAGGCGCAGCCGGCCCGCTTGAGGGTGTCGCCGCGCACCTTGGCGAACTCGATCTCGTAACCGGCGATGAACATCAAGGTGGCCAGTCCGAGGTGGGACAGCACATTGATGGCTTCTCCGGAGTGTGCCCAGCCCAGAACGTCCGGGCCGATCAGAATGCCCAGCACGATCTCGAAGATGACCAGTGGGACGGGCAGCCAGCGGCCGAGGCCGTATGCGAGGAGCGGGGCGGCCACGGCGATCGCCATGATCAATACGAGCGTTGCTGACTGCGACATAAGCCGCTTTTCTACCATAACGGGCAATACATTCCCGCTTCGCCGGCCACCCGGCCCGGCGCACCTTCGATTCCGCCGCTCGGCACATCGCCCCGCACGACCCCGGACTGCGCGACCTCTCCTCATAACGCCCCGTCAGGGCGACCTACAGGCCCGCAACCGCTCGTCGCACAGGAAGCGCACCGGCACCACGAACGGTTCCATACCGCCCCACCTGCGAGAGCACCGCCCCGAGAGCACCTACCGCCGCGTCCGCCGAGGCAACCTGGACCGTACGGGACCGCCGAAGCGCCACGCAAACAGGAGCACCAGCAGGCCACCACCCTCGTTTCCCGCAGCACCCCCTCCACCCCCAGGGTCGGCACCTCAAGACTGACGCGCTGCGGCGCACTCGGCCACGGAGTACGGGCAGCGCCTGGCATCCATACCCCCTAGGGGTATAAAGTTGTGTCGTCGGAAAACACCGGAGACTCCCGGGTACCCGGATGTCCCACGCCATGCGTGCCTGACAGCGAACACTGCGAGCACGGCAACCACACGCACCAAGGAGAGACCCCATGACCGCCGAAGCGACCAACGGCTCCTGCTGCTCCCCCGAAGGCTCGTGCCACTCGGGTGCCGCCGATGTCCAGGTGGGTGACATCACCACCACGTACAAGGTCAGCGGCATGACCTGCGGCCACTGCGAAGGCGCCGTCTCCGCCGAGATCTCGGAGATCCCCGGCGTGAACTCGGTGCAGGCGTCCGCCGCCACCGGCCTGGTGACCGTCGTTTCCAAGGCGCCGCTGGACGAGGCGGCCGTACGCGCGGCGGTCGACGAGGCGGGCTACGAACTCGAAGGTCTGGCGGCCTGAGTCCGATGACCGGTACGACCACGCAGGCGCGGGTCGAGCTCGCCATCGGCGGCATGACCTGCGCCTCGTGCGCGGCGCGCGTGGAGAAGAAGCTGAACCGACTGCCGGGTGTCAGCGCCACCGTCAACTTCGCGACCGAGAAGGCGCGGGTCGAGTACGGCGACGAAGTGTCGGTGGACGACCTGATCGCCACGGTCGAGAAGACGGGCTACACGGCGCAGCGGCCCGCGCCGACCGAGCCCGCGAAGACGGCCCCGACAGGTACCCCCGGCGGCTCCGCCGACCCGGCCGCCGCCGAGGACGGCGCCGGTTCCCACGACCCGGAGCTGGACGGGTTGCGCCAACGCCTGACGGTCTCGGCCGTCCTGGCCGTGCCCGTCGTCCTGCTGTCGATGGTGCCCACCCTCCAGTTCGACAACTGGCAGTGGCTGTGTCTGACCCTGACCGCGCCCGTCGTGGTCTGGGGCGCGTATCCCTTCCACCGGGCGGCTTGGACGAATCTGCGGCACGGTGCCGCCACGATGGACACCCTGGTCTCCCTCGGCACGCTCGCGGCCTTCGGCTGGTCGCTGTGGGCCCTGTTCTTCGGCGACGCGGGCATGCCCGGTATGCGGCACGGCTTCGACTTCACCGCGGCCCGTACGGAAGGCTCCTCCGCCATCTATCTGGAGGCGGCGGCCGGCGTGACGGCGTTTCTGCTGCTGGGTCGCTATCTGGAGGCCCGTTCCAAGCGGAAGGCCGGCGCCGCGTTGCGCGCGCTGATGGAGCTGGGCGCGAAGGACGTGGCGGTGCTGCGGGACGGGCGCGAGGTACGCGTACCCGTGGAACAGTTGGCCGTCGGCGACCGGTTCGTCGTACGCCCAGGCGAGAAGATCGCCACCGACGGCACGGTCGTCGAGGGCACGTCCGCCGTGGACGCTTCGATGCTGACCGGCGAATCGGTGCCGGTCGACGTGGCTCCCGACGACGGTGTGACGGGGGCGACGGTGAACACCAGCGGTCGTCTGGTCGTCGAAGCCGCCCGGGTCGGCGGTGACACGCAGCTGGCGCGGATGGCCGCGCTGGTCGAGGCGGCGCAGAGCGGCAAGGCCGAGGTGCAGCGGCTCGCCGACCGGGTCTCCGCCGTCTTCGTGCCCGTCGTACTGGTGATCGCGGCCGGCACCCTGGCCGGGTGGTTGCTGGCGACCGGCGACGCGACCGCGTCCTTCACGGCCGCCGTCGCCGTCCTGATCATCGCTTGTCCGTGTGCGCTCGGACTCGCGACGCCCACTGCCCTGATGGTCGGTACGGGCCGCGGCGCGCAGCTCGGCATTCTGATCAAGGGGCCCGAGGTCCTGGAGTCCACTCGCCGCATCGACACCGTCGTGCTGGACAAGACCGGCACAGTGACCACCGGCCGAATGAGCCTCTACGAGGCCGTACCGGCGCCGGGTGTCGCAGATGACGAGCTGCTGCGGTTGGCGGGCGCGCTGGAGCACTCGTCCGAGCATCCGATCGCGCGCGCCATCGCGGAAGGGGCTCGCGAGCGCTCGGGCGAGCTGCCGGAGCCGGAGAGCTTCGAGAACGTGGCGGGTCTGGGCGTTCGAGGCGTGGTGGACGGCCGTCAGGTCCTCATCGGGCGCGAGCGGCTGCTGCGCCAGGATTCCGGGGGCACGTCGGCGTCCGAGGCTGCTCTTCCGGAGTCGCTGGCCGCCGCCAGGGACTCCGCCGAGGCGGCCGGGCGGACAGCCGTACTCGTCGCCTGGGACGGGCAGCCACGCGGCTTGCTGTCGGTTGCCGACACCGTCAAGGACAGCAGCGCCGAGGCGGTCCGCCGGCTGCGTGCGCTCGGCCTGTCTCCGGTGCTGCTGACCGGGGACAACAAGGCGGCGGCCGAGGCGGTGGCGGCGGAGGTCGGCATCGACGAGGTGATCGCGGAGGTGCTGCCGGAGGACAAGGTCGCGGCCGTCGAGCGGCTGCGGGCCGAGGGCCGCAGCGTGGCGATGGTCGGCGACGGCGTCAACGACGCCGCCGCTCTGGCCGCCGCCGACCTGGGATTGGCGATGGGGACCGGTACGGACGCCGCCATCGAGGCGGGGGACCTCACCCTCGTACGCGGCGATCTGCGAGTCGCGGCCGACGCCATCCGGCTCGCCCGCCGGACGCTCGCCACGATCAAGGGAAATCTCTTCTGGGCCTTCGGCTACAACGTCGCGGCGGTGCCGCTGGCGGCGGCCGGGCTGCTCAATCCGATGATCGCGGGGGCGGCGATGGCCTTCTCCTCGGTCTTCGTGGTGAGCAACAGCCTCAGGTTGCGGCGCTTCCGGTGACGTCTGACACAACACCCATACGGAAGGGCCTTGATCTCCAGATCGAGGCCCTTGACCGTATTCGCCCCCTTATGGCAAGAGACCCAGATCACAGCGATTGGAACGTAACCATTGCGGGGGGTCGCGAGTCTAACCGGACGGTGCAGGCACCTCGGCGGGGCTTGCACCGCAACGGCCAGGCTGGTCTTGGGGGACTTCGCCCGGCAACGCGTGGCCGGGGCGACGTGCCCGGGGAGCTTTGAGCGGCCCTCCCGTACGTGCGCGTCCCGGCAGATCGCGGTACCGCCGTGAAGCGCCCGGACGGATCCCGTGGGGGGAATCCGACCCGGGGAACAAGGGAAGCGCCCCGCGCTCCGGACCCGTGGGGGGATCTGGAGGCGGGGCGCTTTCTGCTGGACGGACCGGCTCGGGCCGCCGCGCGGGCGGCCGGCCGGTCGGCAGCTGTCCCGAATGCCGGGAGCGCCTCAGCGCTCCTCGACCGGAACGAAGTCGCGCTCGACGATTCCGGTGTAGATCTGGCGCGGGCGGCCGATGCGGGAACCCGGCTCCTTGATCATCTCGTGCCACTGGGCGATCCAGCCGGGCAGCCGGCCGAGCGCGAAGAGCACGGTGAACATCTCGGTCGGGAATCCCATGGCCCGGTAGATCAGACCGGTGTAGAAGTCCACGTTCGGGTAGAGCTTGCGCGAGACGAAGTAATCGTCGGACAGCGCGTGCTCCTCCAGCTTGAGCGCGATGTCCAGCAGCTCGTCGGACTTGCCGAGCGCCGAGAGGACGTCGTGCGCCGCCGCCTTGATGATCTTCGCCCGGGGGTCGAAGTTCTTGTAGACGCGGTGCCCGAAGCCCATGAGCTTCACGCCGTCTTCCTTGTTCTTCACCTTGCGGATGAAGGCGTCGACGTCACCGCCGTCGCGCTGGATGCCTTCCAGCATCTCCAGCACGGACTGGTTGGCACCGCCGTGCAGCGGGCCCCACAGCGCGTTGATGCCGGCCGAGATCGAGGCGAACAGGTTCGCCTGCGAGGAGCCGACCAGGCGCACGGTGGAGGTCGAGCAGTTCTGCTCGTGGTCCGCGTGCAGGATCAGCAGCTTGTCCAGCGCGCTGACGACGACCGGGTCGAGGTCGTACTCGGCGGCCGGCACCGAGAAGGTCATGCGCAGGAAGTTCTCGACGTAGCCGAGGTCGTTGCGCGGGTAGACCACCGGGTGGCCGACCGACTTCTTGTACGCGTACGCCGCGATCGTCGGCAGCTTGGCGAGCAGCCGGATCGTCGAGATGTGGCGCTGCCGCTCGTCGAACGGGTTGTGGCTGTCCTGGTAGAACGTCGACAGCGCGCTGACCACGGAGGACAGCATCGCCATCGGGTGGGCGTCCCGCGGGAAGCCGTCGAAGAACCGCTTGACGTCTTCGTGGAGCAGGGTGTGGTAGGTGATGTCCTGCTTGAAGTTCGCCAGCTGGTCCACGGTGGGCAGCTCACCGTTGATCAGCAGGTAAGCGGTCTCGACGAACGTGCTGCGCTCTGCGAGCTGCTCGATCGGGTAGCCGCGGTACCGAAGGACCCCGTTCTCACCGTCCAGATAGGTGATCGCGGATTTGTACGCGGCAGTGTTGCCATAACCGGAATCCAGGGTCACCAGACCGGTCTGGGCGCGCAGCTTCGAGATGTCGAAGCCCTTGTCGCCGACGCTGCTGTCGACGACCGGGTAGCTGTATTCGCCGTCCCCGTAACGCAGTACTACAGAGTTGTCGCTCACGTCATCCCTCACCGACGTTGTGCCTCTTCTTCGAGGTGCCCTGACTGCCTATACCTTCCCCCATTTGGACCTTGGCTGTGCACTCGGGGTCGGCCATAGGGCCTCCGGGCGGCACTCAGTGCCGCTTCAGCTGCCCATCCTGCTCCCCTTCGCCCCGTTTGGGGAAGAGGCGACCACGCACTGCGCCGACGAGTCGATGCCGTAGTGCGGTCCACCTCCGTCCGGCCGACACGGTGCGTACAGCCTGCCCCAGGGCCTTACGGGAGCCGACCAGCACCACCAGTCGTTTTGCCCGCGTAACACCCGTATAGAGCAGGTTGCGCTGCAACATCATCCAAGCTCCGGTGGTGACCGGAATCACCACCGCCGGATACTCGCTGCCCTGGGAGCGGTGGATGGTCACCGCGTAGGCGTGCGCAAGCTCGTCCAGCTCGTCGAAATCGTAGGAGACCTCCTCGTCCTCGTCCGTCAGCACCGTCAGCCACTGCTCATCCGAATTGATCTTGCTGACGACACCGACGGTGCCGTTGAAGACTCCGTTGCGGCCCTTCTCGTAGTTGTTGCGGATCTGCGTCACCTTGTCGCCCACCCGGAACACCCGGCCACCGACACGCCGCTCCGGCACGTCGGGCCGGGCCGGGGTGAGGGCCTGCTGGAGGAGCCCGTTCAGCGTGCCGGCGCCCGCCGGGCCGCGGTGCATCGGCGTGAGCACCTGGACGTCCCGCCGCGGGTCCAGTCCGAACTTCGCGGGGATACGGCGGGCGACCACGTCGACCGCCGTGCGCCCGGCCTCCTCGGGGTCCTCCTCGGCGAAGAGATAGAAGTCGGTCATCCCCGACGTGATCGGCAGCTGCCCCACATTGATGCGGTGCGCGTTGGTGACCACGCCGGACTGCTGGGCCTGCCGGAAGATCCGGGTCAGCCGTACGGACGGGACGGGGCAGTGCTCGGCGAGCAGATCGCGCAGCACCTCGCCGGCTCCCACCGAGGGAAGCTGGTCCACGTCCCCCACCAGGAGGAGGTGGGCGCCCGGCGGCACCGCCTTGATCAGCTTGTTGGCGAGCAGCAGGTCGAGCATGGACGCCTCGTCGACCACGATCAGGTCGGCATCCAGGGGACGGTCCTTGTCGTACGCGGCGTCGCCGCCCGGTTTCAGCTCCAGCAGCCGGTGCACCGTGGACGCCTCGACGCCGGTCAGCTCCGCTAGCCGCTTGGCGGCCCGGCCCGTGGGGGCCGCGAGGATCACCTTGGCCTTCTTCGCGCGGGCCAGCTCCACGATCGAGCGGACCGTGAAGGACTTGCCGCACCCGGGACCGCCGGTGAGCACCGCCACTTTCTCGGTGAGCGCCAGCCGTACGGCGGCCTCCTGCTCGGGCGCCAAGGCCGCCTTCGTACGCTCGGCGAGCCAGGAAAGCGCTTTGTCCCACTGGACGGTGCGGAACGATGGCATCCGGTCCTCGCGGGTGCCCAGCAGGCGCAGCAGCTGAGCCGCGAGGGAGGTCTCGGCCCGGTGGAAAGGGACCAGGTAGACGGCGGTGACGGGGTCCCCGCCATCCGGCCCGGGCACGCTCTCGCGGACCACGCCCTCGGGATCCACCGCCAGCTCGCCCAGGCAGTCGATGACCAGTCCCGTGTCGACATGCAGCAACTTGACCGAGGCGGCGATCAGCTCCTCCTCCGGGAGGTAGCAGTGCCCTTGGTCGGTGGACTGCGAGAGGGCGTACTGCAGGCCCGCCTTGACCCGTTCCGGGCTGTCCTGCGGGATGCCGATGGCCTGGGCGATGCGGTCGGCGGTCAGGAATCCGATGCCCCAGACGTCGGCGGCCAGGCGGTAGGGCTCGTTCTTGACGACGGAGATCGAGGCATCGCCGTACTTCTTGTAGATGCGCACGGCGATGGAGGTGGAGACGCCCACCCCCTGAAGGAAGATCATGACTTCCTTGATGGCCTTCTGTTCTTCCCAGGCGTCGGCGATCCGCTTCGTGCGCTTCGGGCCGAGTCCGGGCACCTCTACGAGGCGTTTCGGTTCCCGCTCGATGACATCGAGGGTGTCCAGGCCGAAGTGCTCGGTGATGCGGTCGGCCATCACCGGGCCGATGCCCTTGATCAGACCGGAACCGAGGTAGCGCCGTATGCCCTGGATCGTGGCGGGCAGGACGGTGGTGTAGTTCTCGACGGTGAACTGACGCCCGTACTGCGGGTGGGAGCCCCAACGGCCTTCCAGGCGCAGCGACTCCCCCGGCTGTGCGCCCAGCAGCGACCCCACGACAGTGAGGAGGTCACCGGAGCCGCCCGTGTCCACACGCGCGACCGTGTAACCGGTCTCCTCATTGGCGTAGGTGATCCGCTCCAGGACCCCTTCGACCACGGCTGGAATGAACATGAACCGACCGTACCGCCAGCGTCCGACATCGCGTTCGGGCCTGTGGATAACTTGCTTCGGAGCGCGCGCCCGAGGCTTTGCGGTGCGGTCCGACGCAGGCGATCCGCAGCTTCCGGCCCTGGCGCGGCGAACGCCGGACGGCAGCTTCGGCCCCCTTCCCCGCGAACGCTTCGAGGGGCCCGGCCTGGCGCCCGGACCCCTCGATTCCCCCTCCGTTCGGCCCCCTGATCCCCCCTCGGATCCCCCCGGTTCCCTCTCCCCTCGGAGGCCTGACGACAAGTACGACCCGCCCGGCCGGGGAACGGTTGCACGGATCCGGTGAGTTATTTCATCGCTACCTGCTGTGCACGAGATGGGTGATGAAGCGTTCGAGGACTTCGGCCAGGGCCTCGTCGCCCGGCCTCTCCCACAACGACGGGTTGAAAATCTCGACCTCGATCGGCCCTTGGTAACCGGCTTCGTCAACGCGCTCACGGAACCACCGCAGGTCCACCGCGCCGTCGCCGAGCTGCCCCCGCCCGAGCAGGACACCCGCGGGCAACGGAGTGACCCAGTCGGCGAGTTGGAATGCCGCGATGCGTCCGGTGGCCCCCGCGCGTTCGATCTGCGAACCGATCGTGTCGTCCCACCACAGGTGGTACGTGTCCACGACCACGCCCACCCGCTCGGCCGGGAACCGCTCGGCGAGGTCGAGGGCCTGGGCGAGCGTGGAGACGACGCAGCGGTCCGCCGCGTACATGGGGTGCAGCGGTTCGATCGCGAGCCGCACTTCCGCCTCGGCCGCGTACGTGACGAGTTCCGCCAGCGCATCGGCGACGCGCTCCCTAGCTGCGGGCAAGTCGCGGCTGCCAGGCGGGAGCCCGCCGGACACGAGGACGAGGGTGTCGGTGCCGAGCGCGGCTGCCTCCTCGATGGCGGCCCGGTTGTCGGCCAGCGCCTCCGCACGTTCCTTGGGGTCGGAAGCGGTGAAGAATCCGCCGCGGCACAGACTGGTGACGTCCAGCCCCGCGTCCCGTACGAGACGGGCGGCAGCGGATACTCCGTACTCCTGCACCGGGGCGCGCCAGAGACCGACGCCACGTACTCCCGCCCGGGCACATCCATCGGCGAGTTCGGGCAGGGACCATTGCTTGACGGTCTGCTGATTGAGGCTGAAGCGGGCGAACAGGTCGGCGCGCTCCACCGGCCCGGCAAGGGTTTCATCGCTCACGCCACGCCTCCGAGCACGGAGGAAAGTTGTCGCATACGGGCCGCCGCCAGGTCAGGGTCCGGGAACAGGCCGAGGCCGTCGGCCAGTTCGTACGCACGCTTCAGGTGGGGCAGCGAGCGTGCCGACTGGAGGCCGGCCACCATCGTGAAATGCGGCTGGTGACCAGCCAGCCAGGCCAACAGGACGACGCCGGTCTTGTAGTAGCGCGTCGGTGCTCGGAAGAGGTGGCGGGAGAGCGCCACGGTCGGATCCAGCAGTGTGCGGAATCCGGATGTATCGCCGCTGTCCAGCAGTCGTACGGAGTCTGCCGCCAGCGGGGCGAGTGGGTCGAAGATGCCGAGCAGGGCGTCGCTGTGGCCGTGCTCGTCGCCGACGATCAGCTCGGGGTAGTGGAAGTCGTCACCCGTGTAGCAGCGCACACCGTCCGGAAGGCGCCTACGCAGCCGAACCTCGCGGTCGGCGTCCAGAAGTGACACCTTCACGCCGTCCACCTTGCCGGGGTGCTCGGCGATGATCCGCAGGAATGTGTCGGTCGCGGTGTCCAGGTCCGAGCTGCCCCAGTAGCCCGCCAAAGCAGGGTCGAACATCGGGCCGAGCCAGTGCAGGATCACCGGCGCGGCAGCCTGGCGCAGCAGATGTCCGTACATCTCCGCGTAGGTATCCGGGCCTTCGGCAGTCGCGGCGAGGTGTCTGGACGCCATGACGATGGCCTGGGCTCCGGCGCCCTCGACGAGGGACAGCTGTTCCTCGTAAGCCGCTCTGATGTCGGCCAGGCCGGCGGGGGATGCGTCCAGTTGGTCCGTGCCGGCTCCACAGGCGAGGCGACCGCCGACCGCGGCTGCCTCGGCGGCGGACCGGCGGATCAGTTCGGCCGCCGAGGCCCAGTCGAGCCCCATGCCGCGCTGCGCGGTGTCCATGGCCTCGGCCACGCCCAGGCCGTGCGACCACAGGTGGTGGCGGAAGGCGAGGGTGGTGTCCCAGTCGATGGCGGCGGGGCCGTCGGGAGTGGTGTCGGCGAAGGGGTCGGCGACGACGTGGGCAGCGGCGAAGACCGTACGGGAGATGAGGGGGACGGCGTGGATCGGGTGATCGCCGTGTGCCCGAACAGCCCCGGGCTCGGTTCGGTGCTCGGTCATCGCCCCAACTCCGGCACGTCCAGGCGGCGGCCCTCCGCCGACGACTTCAGCCCCAGTTCGGCAAGCTGGACACCGCGTGCGCCCGCCATCAGGTCCCAGCGCCACGGCTCGTCCCGTACGACGTGGCGCAGGAACAGCTCCCACTGTGCTTTGAAGCCGTTGTCGAAGTCCGCGTTGTCCGGGACTTCCTGCCACTGGTCGCGGAAGGGCTCGGTGGCCGGCACGTCCGGGTTCCAGACCGGTTTAGGGGTCGCGGCCCGGTGCTGGGTGCGACATCCACGCAACCCCGCCACGGCGGAGCCTTCCGTACCGTCGACCTGGAATTCGACCAGCTCGTCGCGGTGGACCCGCACCGCCCACGAGGAGTTGATCTGCGCGACGATGCCGCCGTCCAGTTGGAAGATGCCGTACGCAGCGTCGTCCGCGGTGGCCTCGTACGGCTTGCCGTTCTCGTCCCAGCGGCGCGGTACGTGTGTGGTGACCTGCGCCTGGACGGTCCGTACGCGGCCGAAGAGTTCGTGCAGGACGTACTCCCAGTGCGGGAACATGTCGACCGCGATGCCGCCGCCGTCCTCGGCACGGTAGTTCCAGGAGGGGCGCTGCGCCGACTGCCAGTCGCCCTCGAAGACCCAGTAGCCGAACTCGCCCCGCACGGACAGGATGCGGCCGAAGAAGCCGCCCTCGACCAGGCGGCGGAGCTTGAGCAGGCCGGGCAGGAAGAGCTTGTCCTGTACGACGCCGTGTTTGACGCCGGCTTCGTCGGCCAGTCGGGCCAGTTCCAGGGCGCCGTCGAGGCTGGTGGCGGTGGGTTTCTCGCAGTACAGGTGCTTTCCGGCAGCAATCGCTTTCTTCACCGCGTCTTCGCGGGCGGCAGTGACCTGGGCGTCGAAGTAGATGTCGATGCTGTCGTCCGCAAGCACCGCGTCCAGGTCCGTGCTCCAGTGCTCCAAGCCGTGGCGCTCGGCCAGCGCCCGCAGCTTGTGCTCGGTGCGGCCGACGAGGACCGGTTCGGGCCAGACCACCGTGCCGTCGCCGAGGTCCAGGCCGCCCTGTTCCCTCAGCGCGAGGATGGAGCGGACCAGGTGCTGGCGGTGGCCCATGCGCCCGGTCACGCCGTTCATGGCGATGCGTACGGTCTTGCGTGTCACGGCCCGGCCCTTCTGGAGAACTCGGCTCGCGTGGCGGGCGCGATGCGGGGCACCTAGCGCGCACGGAAAGCGGATGACATCGGTCGACAGCGAATGGCAACTGCGGGCAGACGACGGCGAGCGCGGGTCAGAAACGCATAGCAAGCGCTTTCCATCGCGGGAGAAGCTAGCCTGCGGCGCAAGGCGAGGACAAGAGGTACGGCATGGGGCGGGGCGATCGATGGCAGTGACGCTGGCGGATGTCGCGGCGCGGGCGCGGGTCTCGACGGCCACCGTCTCGCGCGTGCTGAACGGCAATTACCCGGTCGCCGAGAGCACCCGCGCCCGGGTGCTGCGCGCCGTGGCGGACCTGGAATACGTGGTCAACGGCCCGGCCAGCGCTCTGGCCGCCGCCGCTTCCGACCTGGTGGGCATTCTCGTCAACGACATCGCCGACCCGTTCTTCGGCATCATCGCCTCGGCCGTGCAGTCCGAGTTGTCCGCCGCTAATGGGCGGCACATCGACGGCGGGGCGGCCCCCCGAACGGGTGACGGCGACACGCGCCGGAGCCCGGGCGGCGGTCCCGCGCTCGTCCCGGCGGGCGAGAAACTGGCCGTTGTCTGCAACACCGGAGGCTCCCCGGAGCGCGAGCTGACGTATCTCACGCTGCTCCAGCGCCAACGCGCGGCTGCTGTCGTACTGACCGGCGGCGCGGTGAAGGACGCCGATCACGCCGCGGCCGTGACCGCCGCACTGACGCGGCTCACCGCGGCCGGCACCCGAGTGGTGCTGTGCGGCCGCCCGCCCGTGAGCCCGGAGTCTGGTGCGTGGGAGGCCAGGCCGGTTTCCGGAACATATACCGATCTGGAGGCACGCATCTTTCAGCGCGCCGTCCGAAAGGCGCCGGTCGCCCCCTCCCCCATCACGCTCGCCTTCGACAACCGCGGCGGCGCCCGACGGCTCACCGAGCACTTGATCTCGCTCGGCCACCGGCACATCGGGTACGTCGCCGGGCCGGCCGGACGCACCACGACCCGCCACCGCCTGGAAGGCCACCGCGAAGCCCTCTCCGCGCACGGCATCCCGGATCCGGCGCACCGCACCGTGCACGGCGCCTACGACCGCGCCGCCGGCTACGACGCCACCCTGGAACTACTGCGCCGGGACTCCACCTTGACGGCCATCGTCGCAGCCAACGACACCGCCGCACTCGGTGTGTGCGCCGCCCTGCGCGACCGTGGCCTGCGGATACCCGGCGACATCTCCGTGGCGGGCTTCGACGACCTGCCGTTCAGCGCGGACGCCGTCCCGGCGCTCACCACCGTTCGGCTGCCGCTCCAGGAAGCCGGGGCGCGGGCCGGGCGACTGGCGATGGGGCGCGAGATGCCGCCGCCGGGGGAGATCGCCACCATCCACGGCGATTTGGTGGTGCGCGATTCGACGTCCGCACCTTGACTCAGTCAACCTTGACTGGGTCAACGGTAAGGCGGGAGCGCCATGAGGGGTCGAGAGGTCCAGCAGGTCCGCAGCTTCAACCGCTTCTACACGAACCTGATAGGTGCCCTCGACTACGGCCGTCACCTCTACACCCCGTACACCCTCACCGAGGCCCGGGTCCTGTACGAGATCGCCCACGGCCACCGTGTGGACGCGGCCGACCTGCGCACTTCCCTCTCCCTGGGCGCCGGCTACCTCAGCCGGCTGCTCACCAGGTTCGAGGAGGGCAAACTGATCACCCGCGGCCCTTCCGAGCGGGACGGCCGACGGCAGCGCATCACCCTCACCGACCACGGCCGCGCGACCGCGGACCTCCTGGAGGAGCGTTCACGCCATTCCGCGGGGACGCTCCTCCAGCGCCTCCCCGCCCCCGACCGAGCGAGGCTGCTGGAAGCGACGGCAGCCATACAGGAGCTGCTCGGCGACCCGGCGGAGCGTCCGGCACCCGTGATGCGCCTGCGTGCTCCCGAGCCGGGCGACCTCGGCTGGATGGTGCAGCGCAACGCCGTCCTGTATGCGCGGGAGTACGGCTTCGACCTCGGTTACGAGGCGCTGGTGGTCCGGATCGTCGCCGGGTACGCCGAGCGTTACGACTCCCGCTGGGACCGCACCTGGATCGCCGAGTTGGACGGCGAACGGATCGGCGCGGTCATGTGCGTACGGAACGATGACGAGGTGGTCGGGAAAGCAGCGGACGGGACACCGCCCCGTACGGCCCGGCTGCGGCTGCTTCTCGTCGAACCGGAAGCTCAGGGACACGGCATCGGCCAGGCGCTGGTGTCCGCCTGCGTGAGTTTCGCCTGCGAGACGGGCTACCGCGAGCTGGTGCTGTGGACGAACTCCGTACTCAGCGCGGCCCGCGTGCTGTACGAGCGCGCGGGCTTCGAGCTGACCGCCGAGAAGCCACACCACAGTTTCGGCCGGGAGCTCGTCGGTCAGGACTGGCGTTTGCCGCTCTGATCTGTGTTCACATGGTTCTCATGAGCGATATGCGATATGCGTTCTCGACACTCGGAGTGCCCGGGATGCCGGTGGGCGAGGTCGTGCGGCTGGCGGCCGGTGCCGGATTCGGCGGGGTGGAGCTGCGGGCTCATCCCGAGGAACAGGTGCATCCGCGCATCGGCCTGCGGGAACGGGCCGCGGTGCGGGAGCAGTTCGCCGATGCCGGGGTGGAGATCCTGGCGGTGTCCGGCTATGCGCGGGTGGCCGCGGCCCACGACGAGCGTGGGGAGGAGGAGCTGGCGGCGGAGCTGACCGAGTTGGTGGTCCTCGCTTCGGACTTGGGTGCGAAGTTCGTGCGGGTGTTCCCGGGTGGTGGCGACCGACCCGCAGACGCGGCCGATGCGGACGCGGCCCGGCACCTGGCCGCGGTCGCGCCGTTCGCGGCGGAGCGTGGCGTACGCGTCCTCCTGGAGACGCACGACTCGCACCCGCGGGGAGCCGACGCGGCACGCGTGCTGGGTCCCGTGGGGCACCGCGACATCGGCGCTCTGTGGGACGTTCTCCACCCGTGGCTCGCCGGGGAGGAGCCGGTCGACACGTACGCCGCGCTCGCCCCGTATCTCGGCTTCGTGCAGGTCAAGGACGTCGCCTCCGCCGAGGACACCACTCCCCTGCCGCTCGGCACCGGCGCGGTACCGCTGACCGACTGCATCGGCGCGCTCGTTCGCGCACAGTGGAACGGCTGGCTGTGCTGGGAGTACGAGAAGCGCTGGTATCCACGGGCCGCCGACCTGCCGGGACTGCTCAGCGCGGGACGGGAGCACCTGGAACGGCTGGTGGCTTCGGCCGCCTCCTGAAGAACGCCCGTACGCGACACCCTGGAGCCTGCGAGGCCGCCAGGGCCTGAGATGCGCACGGGGTTCGTACGGCATTCTGCCGCCGAGGTCGCCGTTTTCCGCATGGCCCGCTGCCGCCTCAACAATCTATCCCCCCACATCCGCACCTTTTCCCGTATTCGCGCCGAATCGGGAACCCACCCGGTCCTCCGACCGTCAAATCGTTGTGCTGTGTGACCCCGCAGAGCGGTGTCGGCCTCGCTGCTGGCTGCGTTGCTGACCACCCTCTCCGCCGCCTGCGGCCAGCAGCACCCGCCACCGGTGCACCCCCTCCAACGCGCCGGTGGCGGATCACCTTTCCGGGGCGCGTACGTATGCGTCAGTGCGCCCGATTCCGCGCTGCACTCCTCCGCGCGTGGCAACCTTCCCCCGACTGGCAGAGCCGCTGAGCATTGACCGGCAATACTTTTCCGACTATCCGTGACTTCTTGGAAGTTTCCTTCACACCGCCGGGACCGCACTCGGCGAGGAAGCCCTCCGGAAGGAGCGCAGATGCACTCCAGACGTACCGTCCTGACCACCGCCGCGGCCGCCGCCTGTGCCATGGGTACGGGCGGCGGTGTCGTTCACGCCGTCGCTTCCGGCCCGCGCGCCACCGGTGTCGCCGATGCCGACGCCCATAACCGGGCGGCGCGGCTCATCTCCCGGATGAACCTTGAGGAAAAAGTCGGGCAGTTGTTCGTGATGCGGGTCTACGGGCATTCCGCGACCGCTCCCGACCCGGCCGACGCCGAGGCCAACCGCAAGGAGATGGGCGTTTCCAACGCGGCCGAACTGATCGCCAAGTACCACCTCGGCGGCATCATCTATTTCGGCTGGGCGCACAACACCCGGGAGCCCCACCAGATCGCCGACCTTTCCAACGGCATTCAGCGAGCCGCCGCCGCGCAGCGCATTCCCGTACCGCTGCTGATCTCCGTCGACCAGGAACACGGAATAGTGGCCCGGATCGGCGCGCCGGCCACGCTCTTCCCCGGGGCGATGGCCCTGGGTGCCGGCGGCTCGCGCGAGGACGCCCGGACGGCCGGCCGGATCGCCGGCGAGGAGCTGTACGCGATGGGCATCCGGCAGAACTACGCACCGGTCGCCGACGTGAACGTCAACGCCGCGAACCCCGTGATCGGCGTGCGGTCCTTCGGGTCCGACCCGCATGCGGTGGCGCGGCTGGTCACGGCCCAGGTGCGGGGTTACCGGAGCGCCGGGGTCGCCGCGACGGCCAAGCACTTCCCCGGGCACGGTGACACCGACACCGACAGCCACGTCGGCCTGCCGTACATCCGGCACACTGCCGAGGAGTGGGAGCGGCTGGACGCCCCGCCGTTCCGGGCCGCCATCGAGGCCGGCATCGATTCGATCATGACGGCGCACATCGTCGTCCCGGCCTTCGACGCCAGTGAGGATCCGGCCACGCTCTCCCGCCCGATCCTCACCGGCATCCTGCGCGAACGTCTCGGCTACGACGGCGTGGTGGTGACAGATTCGCTCGGCATGCAGGGCGTACGGACGAAGTACGGCGACGGCCGGGTCGCGGTGCTCGCCCTGAAGGCGGGCGTCGACCAGTTGCTCAATCCTCCCGACATCGCCGCCGCCTACGCCGGCGTTCTCAAGGCAGTACGGACCGGTGAACTGACCGAGCGCGCCATCGACGAGAAACTGCTGCGCATCCTGCGCCTCAAGGAACGGCGCGGGCTGTTCGTCGATCCGTACACGACGCAGCGCGCAGTGGACCGTACCGTCGGGACGCGGCGGCACCTGGCCACGGCCGACCGGGTCGCCGACCGTACGACGACGCTGCTCGTCAACGACGGCGGCCTGCTGCCGTTGTCCCGACGCGCGCAGCGGCGGCTGCTGGTGGCCGGCGTCGATCCGGCGTCGCCGTCCGGGACCGGCGGGCCGCCGACCAAGGTGCTTGCAGAAACCTTCAGGCAGCTGGGTTTCACGGCCACCGCGCTCCCCACCGGCGCCTCCCCCACCCGGGAACAGATCGACCAGGCGGTGACCGCGCTCGGCCAGCGGGACGCGGTGGTCGTGGCGACGTACAACGTCACGGCGTCCTCGTCGCAGCGCACCCTCGTCGACGCGCTGCTGGCCACCGGCAAACCGGTCGTACAGCTGGCCGTCCGCAACCCGTACGACATCGCGCACCTGCCGCGTGTACGGGCGGGCCTCGCCGCCTACTCGTGGACCGACGTCGAACTGCGGGCCGCGGCACGCGTGATCGCCGGCCGGCGCGATCCGGAGGGGAGGCTACCGGTTCCGGTGATGCACGCCGATACGCCGGGCAAGGTGCTCTACCCGGTCGGACACGGCCTGTCGTACTGAGCCGCGGAGCGGAACGGGTTGCATCCGGCGTACGGAGTTCCGGCCGTGGAACTCCGTACGGCTCCCGCGGTCCCTCGCGCGGCCGGTGTACCGCCGTCCCGGCAGCGGTTCGTACTGCGCACCCCGTACCCCGTGCGCAATGCGTCCGTTACGCCTGGCGTGCGCCCGAATACACGGGTCACGCTGGTCTGCACGCACCGGGGGACACAGGGGGCCGCGATGCGCGGGTTCAAGGGGTACGGCCGCGGTGCGCTCGGCTGCGCGACGGCGCTGCTGCTCACGGCGCTGCCCGCCTGTCAGCGCGAAGGCCACGGCACAGCCGCTGACCGGAACGGGGGTACGAGGGCTTCGTCCCCGTCGCCGACGGCGACGTTCCTCGCCCCCGGCACGTGCAGCACCCGCGGTCGCACCGTCTTCCACCAGGTGTCCTGCCGCAGCGAGAAGGCCGCGGCCCTGGTCCTGGCCCGGTACGACGGACCGCAGGCGCTGGGGCCGCTGTGCCCGGAGCGTACGGACTTCGTCCTGCACATCAGTGAACACCGGCCGGCCTCCGACGAGGACGGCGACGGTGCGGTGCCGCAGGGCTACGCCTGCATGCGCAACCTGGAAGCGCCGCACCCCGGTGACCCGGGTGGGGGCGGCGGCCCGCGCACCATCGTCGGCGACTGCCTCAGCCGACTGCGGCAGGGCGAGGTCAAGGAGACCGCCTGCGACGGTTCGGGGTCCCGCGCGCCGCGCTTCAAGGTGACGGCCGCGGTACGTGCCCGCGCGTCCTGTCCGGCCGACACGGAAATGTACGTACAACTAGGCGGCGGGGCACCGATCGGGTGCGCCCGCCGCCTGTGAGGTGTCACGGACCGGAGGGCAGCGCGGCTCCGTGGAGCAGTGCGGTCCCCGGCCCGGTGCCGGCGGCCCTGGCCGGGCCGGCCGGTCAGCCGTTCCGCGTCACGGACGCAGCATGTGCATCTTCGTGACGTCCCGCTTGTCCAGCTTCTTGTCGAACGGAGCCTGCGGCGTGGCCTGGGCGCCCGGCGCCACGTCGAGGCCCGCCCATTCGAGCAGCCGCTCGGTCGCCTTCTTGCGGTCGGCCTCCCGCAGCTTGGCGATGTTCGAGCCGTGGTTGCCGCCCGGGACGTTGAAGACGTACGAGTCCTCGGAGCCGGAACCCAGCCGGAACGGCTCGGAGCTCCACGGGTCCCACGTGCCGTTCACGAACATCATGCGCTCCGCGTGGTGGCGCACCCACCGGTCGACATCGCGCATCGCGTGCTTCTCGAACTTCATGGGGATGTCGCGCGGCACGAAGGTCCGGGAGTTGTTGATGCCCGGGTAGCGCAGCAGGTCCTTGAGGTTGTCGTACTTGTAGCCGGGCTCACCGAGCTGGGTGCCCGCCTGGTAGTAGTACGGCGTGTAGGACTCAAGACCCTGATCGGTGTAGCTGTTGAAGCCACCGACCTTGTCGATCCACTTCCACAGTTCGTCCGTGGAGGCGGTCTTCTTGGGCACCTCGGCGCAGGCGGTCGCGGCCGGCTGGTACTGCCAGAAGCCGAAGACCAGGTCGGTGACCAGGACCTCGTAGGCCTTGTCGACGTTGCCGACGACCTTGAAGGTCTGCTTGTTCTCCTTCGCCCACTGCGCGTAGCGCTTGACCATCTCGCCGCGGCGCAGCAGCGCCTCGCGCTCCACCGTCGCGAGGTCGGCGCGGCACTGCGCGGTGCCGACGGTGCGGAAGAACCGGTCGTACGCCGAGTCCTCCTTGTTGTTCACGTCGTTCGGCGCGACGTAGGCGACCGTGCCGTCCATGTCGTCCGGGAAGAAGCGGCGGTAGTAGGTCGCGGTCATGCCGCCCTTGCTGCCGCCGGTGGCGATCCAGTTCTGGTCGTAGATCCGGTGCAGCGCCTTGAAGATGCGGTGCTGGTCGTTGGCCGCCTGCCGGATGTTGAGCTTCTTCCAGTCGGCGGGCTGCGGCCGCGACGGCGTGAAGAAACGGTACTCCATCGACACCTGGTTGCCGTCGATGATCTGTGTCGGCTCGCTGCGCCGTACGTCCGTGTTGAGGTTGTAGCCGGACGTGAAGAACACCGTCGGGCGGTCCACGGACTTGTGCAGCAGGGTCAGCCGCTGCTGGAAGGTCCCCTCGGAGGGGTGCTGGTGGTCGATCGGCTGGGTGTAGTTCAGGACGAAGAAGCGGTAGCCGTCGACCGGCTTCTCCTGGATGAGGCTCATCCCCGGGATCGCCAGGATCCGGTCCTTGATGTCGGTCGCCTTCGGCTTCGCGGCGGTGGCCGCCGTCGCCGACGCCGTGCCGGCGCTCGCCGTGCCTATGAGCACCGCGAGCGACAGCAGGCATCTGATGGCCTTGCGCATGCACCCTCCCCTTGGGATAGCAAAGGTCGGGGTGAACCTATCGGCGCGACAACAGTCCCACCAGCCCCCTTTTTTCACAGGAGGCCGGCGGGACCGTCGCCGGAGCGGTCGGCGAGCGTCGGCACGGCGGCCGGCGGCCCGCCGTCGCGGCGATCACCGACCGGCCGCCGCAAGGGCCGAGACCGGTGGGCGCACGGGCCGACGGCCGTTCACCGCGGGGGTACGTCAGGCCGCCACCGACTCCTCCTCGCCCGTGAACGTGCGCCACAGCTCCGCGTACCGGCCGCCGCGGGCCAGGAGTTGAGCGTGCGTGCCGTCCTCGACGACGCGGCCGTGGGCCAGGACCACGACCCGGTCGGCGCGGGCCGCCGTGGTCAGGCGGTGCGCGACGACGAGCGTCGTACGGCGTCCGGACAGCCGGTCCGTGGCCTCGTTGACGGCGGACTCGGTGGCCAGGTCGAGGGCGGCGGTGGCCTCGTCGAGCAACAGGATGTCGGGGTCGACGAGTTCGGCGCGGGCGAGCGCGAGCAGCTGGCGCTGGCCGGCGGAGAGGTTCCGGCCGCGTTCGGCGACCTCGTGGAGGTAGCCGCCGTCCAGTCCGGCGATCATGTCGTGGGCGCCGACCGCGCGGGCCGCGGCCTCCACCTCGGCGTCGGTGGCGTCCGGCCGTCCGTACGCGATGGCGTCGCGGACCGTACCGGCGAACAGGTAGGACTCCTGCGGTACGACGCCGAGGCGGTGCCGGTAGCCGGTGAGGTCCAGTTCGCGCAGGTCCGTGCCGTCGACGCGGACGGTGCCCGAGGTCGGGTCGTAGAACCGCGCCACCAGTTTGACCAGCGTGGACTTGCCCGCGCCGGTCTCACCGACGAAGGCGACGGTCTGCCCGGCGGGGATGGTCAGGCTGATGCCGGAGAGCGCCGTGACGTCCGTGCCGTCCAGGGCGCTGGAGCCCTGAGGGGCGCCGGCGGCTGAAGCGGCGCCGGAAGCGGGCGAGGCGCCGGTGCCGGGTCCGTCCGCGCCGCCGTACCGGAAGTGCACGTCGTCGAAGACGATCTCGCCCGCCAGCTCGCCCACCGGACGTGGATCGGCGGCCTGGGGCGTGGTGGTCGGTTCGCGCAGCAGTTCCTGGATGCGGCCGAGCGAGACGGCGGCCTGCTGGTAGCCGTCGAAGACCTGCGAGAGCTGCTGTACGGGAGCGAAGAACAGGTCGATGTAGAGCAGGTAGGCGACCAGCGCACCCGCCGTGAGGGTGCCCTCGCCCACCCGGCCGGCGCCGACGATCAGGACGAGCGCCGCGGCGGCGGAGGACAGCAGCTGGACGAACGGGAAGTAGACGGAGATCAGGAACTGACCGCGGACCCGGGCGGCGCGGTAGGCGTGGCTGCGCTCCGCGAACCGGTCGGCGCCGCTGCGCTCGCGGCGGAACGCCTGGACGATGCGCAGTCCGGCGACGCTCTCCTGGAGGTCGCCGTTGACGGCGCTGATGCGTTCGCGGGCCAGTTCGTACGCCTTCACGCTCTGCTTGCGGAAGAAGTACGTACCGATGATCAGCGGCGGGAGGGTGGCGAAGACGACCAGGGCCAGCTGGACGTCGATGACCAGGAGGGCGACGAGTATGCCGAAGAAGGTCAGGACGGAGACGACGGCGGTGACCAGTCCGGTCTGCAGGAACGAGGACAGGGCGTCCACGTCCGTCGTCATCCGCGTCATGATCTTGCCGGTCAGCTCGCGCTCGTAGTAGTCGAGGCCGAGGCGCTGGAGCTGCGCGAAGATCTTGACGCGCAGCGAGTACAGGACGCGCTCGCCGGTACGGCCCGTCATGCGGTTGGAGCCGACCTGGGCCACCCACTGGGCGAGTACGACGAACAGGGCCAGTCCGGCGGCCGTCCAGACGCCGGCCAGTTGCGCGCGCCGTACGCCGTCGTCGATGCCCTGCCGGATGAGGACGGGGAGCAGCAGTCCGGCCACGGCGTCCACGGCGACCAGTGCGAGGGCGACGGCGAGCGGGCCGCCGAATCCGCGCAGGAGGCGCCGCAGCCCGTAGGACTTCTCGGGGCGGGCGGCCTGCTCCTCGTCGATGTCGGGAGTGTCGGTCGCGGGCGGGAGCGCGGCGACCTGGGCGAGGAGTTCGGGGGTGGCGGGCATGCCGGGGGCGGCGTCGGTTGTCCCGGCATCGGGTCCGGTGCCGGTTTCCTTGCCGGTGCGGACCCACAGTTCGGGGGTGATGCCCTGTACGCGGTGGTCCGGAGCGGTGTTCTCGGGCGCCGAGCCTGCCGGGTCGCGGTCGGTGCCGCCCAGTTCCTCCGGGTCGGTCAGCAGCCGGCGGTACAGCTCGCAGCGGCCTTCCAGTTCCTCGCGCGTACCGATGTCGACCAGTCGGCCGCCGTCCAGGACGGCGACGCGGTCGGCGAGGGCGAGGGTGGAGGCGCGGTGCGCGATCAGCAGCGTGGTGCGGCCCGCCATCACTCCGCGCAGCGCCTCGTGGATCTCGTGCTCGACCCGGGCGTCGACGGCGGAGGTCGCGTCGTCCAGGACCAGCAGCCGCGGATCGGTGAGGATGGCGCGGGCCAGCGCGACCCGCTGGCGCTGTCCGCCGGACAGGGTCAGGCCCTGCTCGCCGACCTCGGTGTCGTACCCGTCCGGCAGGGCGGATATGAAGCCGTCGGCCTGTGCGGCACGCGCGGCGATACGTATCTGCTCGTCGGTGGCGTCCGGGGTTCCGTAGGCGATGTTGTCGCGCAGGGAGTCGGAGAACAGGAAACTGTTCTCCGGTACGAGGCCGATGGCCGCGCGCAGCGATTCGAGGGTCAGGTCGCGGACGTCGTGGCCGCCCACCAGGACCCGGCCCGCGGTCACGTCGTAGAAGCGCGGCAGCAGCAGCGAGACGGTGGATTTGCCGCTGCCGGACGTGCCGACGACGGCGACGGTCTCGCCGGGCTCGATGCGCAGCGAAAAGTCCTCCAGGACGGGGCGGCCCTTGCCGTACCCGAAGGAGACGTTTTCGAACTCGACCGTGGCGGGCGCGTCGGCGGGCAGTTCGTGCGCGTCCGTGCGCTCCTCGATGACCGGCTCGGTGTCGACCAGCTCGAAGACGCGCTCCACGCCGGCCCGTGCCTGCTGCCCGACGGTCAGCATCATCGCGAGCATCCGCACCGGCGCGACGAGCTGGGCGAGGTAGGTGGAGAAGGCGACGAAGGTGCCGAGGGTGATCTGCCCGTTGGTGGCCAGCCAGCCGCCGAGCGCGAGCATGGCGACCTGGCCGAGGGAGGGTACGGCCTGGAGGGCGGGGGTGTAGCGGGCGTTGAGCCGTACGGTGCGGAGCCGCCCGGCGAAGAGGCGGCGGCTGACCGTACGGAGTTTGCCGGCCTCCTGCGCCTCCTGGCCGAAGCCCTTGACGACGCGTACGCCGGAGACCGCGCCGTCGACGACGCCCGCGACGGCGGCGGCCTGTCCCTGCGCGTACCAGGTGGCGGGGTAGAGGCGCTTGCGGCTGCGCTGGGCGATGAACCACAGGGCGGGGGCGACGGCGAGCGCGACGACGGTGAGCAGCGGGGAGAGCACCACCATCACGACCAGGGAGATCGCGAAGAGCAGGATGTTCCCGATCATCATCGGGAGCATGAACAGCAGGCTCTGGATGAGTTGCAGGTCGCTGGTGGCGCGGCCGACGACCTGGCCGGTGCTCAGTTCGTCCTGCCGGTGTCCGTCCAGCCGGGCGATGGACCGGAACATCCGGGTGCGCAGATCGTGCTGTACGTCCAGGGCCAGCCGTCCGCCGTAGTAGCGGCGGACGTAGGTCAGCCCGTAGACGGCGAGCGCGGCGACGATCAGCAGGGTCGCCCAGGGTGCGAGCGGGCGCTCATGGCTGACGATCACATCGTCGATGATCAGTTTCGGGATGAGCGGGACCAGGGCCATCACACCCATCCCGGCGAGTGACGAGCCGAGTGCGAGCAGTACGTCCTTCTTGTACTGCCAGCACAGCCGTGTCAGCCGCCGTGCCCAGCCGCCCTGTCTCGATGGATCGGTCCCCGTCCCCGTCACGCACTGCCTCCTGCATCTCGTCGTTCACCAGGAGGCACCAACGCCGTGGGCAGCGGATTTCATCCCGCTGCAACATTGCGGCGTGGCGCGCGGAAGGGGTCAGTGACCGCCGGGGCGCACCGTCAGGCTGTAGAGGCGGGTGATCTGCTTCGGGCTCTCGTTGTCGTCGCTGACCAGAAGGAGGCGCAGCCGTCCGCCGGGCGCGCGGCCGGTGATGGTCATGCCTTCGATGTTGTCCAGCAGCGGATTGGTCTGCGGCTGGTGGGCGGGGGCACCCAGGGTCGGGCAGGCGCCGAGGTCGGCGAGGAGTTTCTTGTGAGCGGGGCGGACGGTCTTGCCGCCCGGCAGTTCGGCGACGCCGCTGACGTCGCTCGCGCGGCGCGGGTCGGCGAGGTAGAGGCGCACGGTGTTGCCGACGCCGGCCGTGAAGCCGCGTTCCAGGACGAGCAGCCGGCCGTCGGTGAGGGCGGCGACCTCCGAGACGCCCAGTCCGGCGTCGACCGGGTAGGCGTACTGCCTGCTCAGCCGGTACGCCGCGGGGCCGGGTCGGCCGCCGTGCCGCTGCCAGGTCTGGAAGCGCAGCAGCGGGCGGCCCGCAGTGTCCTTGCCGTCGCCGGTGAGTGTGCCTTCCATGGCGGCGGTCAGTGTGCCGCCGCCGGGCCGGAGGGTGAGGCCCTCGAAGGTCTGGTTGGCCTGGGCCCGTCCGGCCGGCGCGACCCGTAGTGCGCCGGGGACGGGCAGGCGCGCGAGGAGCGCGCCGGAACGGTCGTAACGCCGTACGGAAGGCTCCGTCTCGGACGAGACGAGGTAGCCGCCGCCCGGCTCGACGGCCAGGCCCTCGGCGTCGAGGACGGCGCCCTGCTCGTCGGTGATCTTGGTGGTCCGCACCGGCCGGTGGTGCTGTCCGTCCAGCTTGATGAGCAGGGAACGGTCGGAGAGGGCGGCAACGGATCCGTCGGTGTCGCGGGCGAGGGCGGAGAGATTGCCGACGAAGGTACCGTGGAAGGTGGTCTTGTCCAGGGCGTCGGAGTAGCGGTCGAGGGAGACGGACGGGGAGCAGGGGTGGCCGCCGCCCGTTCCCGCGCGGTGATCGTCGTCACCCGGCCGCGAGTTGTCCGTACATTTCCTGTCCGCGCATGACGTTTCCACGCGTGCCGAGGCAGCGGAGGTTCCCGGGCCCGCGGCGGTGCCGGCCGGCCGGTTCGGCGCGGTGGACCGGCCCGGGCCCTGGGTGGCCGAGGCCGCCGGGTCCGGCGCGCCCGCCGGAACTCCTTCGGCGCACGCCGTGATGCAGCCGACGGCCAGCACTGCTGCGGTGACTCGGACAACCGCGGAACGTACGCGCACGGGGGATCCTCCGGTTCGTCGACGCCCAGGGGCGGACGCCCCCGGGATGCGGGCAGGCCCCGACGCGGGCCCGCCCCAGTGTCGACCCTTCCCCTCAGCGGCTCGCCGCGAGCACTCTTCGGACAATCGGTCCCGCCGCGTCGCCGCCGTGGCCACCCTGCTGGACGACCGCGGCCGCCGCGGCGTCGTTGCGGTAACCGAGGAACCAACTGTTGGCGTCGCCCTGGCCGTCGGCCTCCGCCGAGCCGGTCTTGGCGCCGATGTCGCCGCCGAGTCCGGCCATCGCCCGCGCACCGGTGCCGCTGACGGCCGTACGCCGCATCATGGCCCGCAGTTGCGCGGCGACCGAGGGCGGCAGGTTCCGGATCGCGTGGACGGCCGGCCGGTCGTCCACGTCGCGGGCGACCAGGACGGGCTGGGTGAAGTACCCGGCCTTGGCGGTGGCCGCGACGGACGCCATGTTCAGCGGGTTGGCCTGGACGCGGCCCTGGCCGATCAGCGCCGCCGGGGTGTCCGCCCCGTCGCTCTGCGGCACACTGCCGTCGAACGTCGGTATCCCGACCTTCCAGTCCATGCCGAGCCCAAAGACCTCCTGCGCCTCGCTGCTCAGGTCCGCGCCCGAGATGCGGTCGGCGAGGCCGATGAAGGCGGTGTTGCAGGAGCGCGCGAAACTTTCGGCGAACGTACCGCCGTCGATCGCGAACATGCCCTGGTTGTGGAAGGACCGTCCGCCCGCCGAGGCGTACTTCGGGCACTCCACGCTCTTGCCGGCGGAGACCAGACCTTTTTCCATCAGCATCGCGGCGGTGACGACCTTCATCGTGGAACCGGGTGCCAGCCGTCCCTGGAAGGCCGCGTTGAACTGGTCCGAGCGGTGGTTGGCGACCGCGAGGATGTCCCCGCTGCCCGGCTTGACCACGACGACCGACGCCTCGCGGTAGTCCTTGACCGCCGCCTCGGCGGCCCGCTGCACGTTCGCGTCCAGTGTCGTACGGAGCGTGCCGGGGCGGCCCTTGACGATGGTGTGCAGCGTCTTGCCCGGCTGGCCGCCTGCGGACACGACGCGCACCTCGACGCCCTGGACGCCGCCCGCCTTCTCCCCGTAGCTCTCCCGGAGGGCGGGCAGGATGGTGCCCAGCGACGGCAGTTCGGTGTCGTTCAGTTCGGTGCCGTTGCGGTCGACCGCCTTGATGGGCGGCGCGCCGTCCGCGCCGGTCTGCAGGCTCTCGCCGCGCCGCAGGTCAGGGTGGACCACAGTGGGCTGCCAGTCGACGAGGGCTTTGCCGGTGGTCTTGCCGCGTACGACGTGGAGCGCGGAGTCGTACATCCACGTGGTGTGCTTCGCTTCGTCGCCCTTGCCGACCGTCAGCTCGGCGGTGACGCGGTAGGGCACTTTCGCACCGCTGGCCTGCCCGGGCTTGAACGTCACCTTCGACACCCGAGCTTCGTCGCGGAACCCGGTCAGGGCCTGGCGCGCGCCCGCGGCGTTGTCCGTGAGGAGCGCGGCGGATTCCACGTCGCCCTTGCTCCAGGCCGCCAGGAAGTCGCGAGCCGTATCGCGTATTTCCTCCTCTGATGGAGGTCCGGTCTGTCTGGACGCGGTGGTGCCGGCCGATGTCCCGGATGATCCCGCGCCATCGCCGGCGAACGCCTCGTAGACGTTGTAGGCACCGACACCGACCAGGCCCACCACCGCGGCGGTCACCCCGCCGACCACACATTTCGCAGCCGTACGCACAGTTCCTCCCCAGATCAGACACACCGTGCGCGTCCGGACACTAGGTGATGGAAGGGATCACCGATGTCTCGTTCAGGGGACGGATTGGTCACTTTCGGTCCAGACCAATGACTATGTCAGTAAGAAACGGCCCAGGTCGAAGCGTCACCGGCCTGGACCGTTCCCACGCAGATTCCGGACCGCCCGGGCTACTTCCCCGCCGCCGGCTCCGCGGCCTGCTGGACGGTCAGCTCCGCGAGGCCGGGGCGCTGTCCGCCCTTCACCACATCGGCGCCGTGCACCGTGAGCCGGACGTAGCGCGCCGGTGTACGGCCGTCGTACCCGGTCCCGTACCAGTGCTTGCCGTCCGTCGAGACCTGTGCGACGTACGAGGCGGGCGCGCCGTCCTTCCAGCGCGGTGTGATCTGGCCGATGCGCGCCGTCCTGCCGAGGTCGACGGTCAGGGTGCCCTCGGGGCCTTCCGGCACCCAGGCGGTGGCCGCGTTGCCGTCCACCGCGGCGCCCGCGTACATGCCCGGCTCCTCCGACGTGGCCCGTGCCGTGGCGCACCGGGCCACGTTGTCCGTCGCCGCGAGGTCGGGGCGGCGGGTCTTGAGCGTCAGGGGCATGCCGCGGCCGACCACCCGCTCGCCCTCCGGCGACTCGACGCGCATCGGCGCGCCGACCGTCAGCCGCACCGTCGTGCTGTGCGCGCCGATCTCCACGTCGTACGTACGCCCCTGCCAGCGCAGGCCGCGCAGCGTGACGCCGTCGGAGAGCTGCGGCGGCAGCATCGGGTCCAGGTGCACCCGGTCCTCGCGCATCCGCAGGCCGGTCAGGCCGTTGGTGAAGGTCTGCAGGAAGCCGCCCTTGCCGGTGAGGAAGTCCTGCGCGGGCGATCCGGCGTGCGGGTCGCCCGCGCCCGCCTTGTCGCCGCGCGCCTCGGAGAACTGGTGGAAGGCGCCGCGTACGAACGGCTTGATGGAACGCATCAGGTACGTGTACGTCGAGCAGCCCGGCTCACCGGCCCCGGCGGCGGCGATGGCGTGCACCGAGTCGGTCATGGCCGGGCCGTCCGGGTCGGTGCGTGCCGCGTAGTGGTCCAGCGTGTTGGTCTTCGCGCGCTGCGACATCGGCCATTCCAGCGGGTACATGAGGAGCACCGTGTCGGCCTGCTTGATCGTCGTGTTCCGGTAACCGTCGTACTGCTGGAAGATTTCCTTCTTCGCGTCGTACGGAATGCGGATGTGGTCGGCGATCTGCTTCCAGGCGGCGGGGGCCGGCTGTCCGAGGCGCGCGGCGGCGCGGCCGGCGTTGCGCAGCGCGGTGACCGCGCCGGCGTTGGTGAAGACACCGTCGTCGACGCCGTTGCTGTACTCGTCCGGCCCGGCCACGTTCTTGATCGAGTAGCTGCCGTCCGGGTTACGGGTGACCCGGGACGCCCAGAACTCCGCGATGCCCTTCATCACCGGCCAGCCGCGTTCGCGCAGCCAGGTGGTGTCCTTGGTGGCGAGGTAGTACTGCCAGGCGGCCAGGGACACGTCGCCCATCAGGTGGTTCTGGGTCTTGCAGTGTGGCGGGTCCCAGCTGTGGCACTCGTTCCACAGGTCGCCCTTGCTGCCGCTGGTCCACGGGTAGAAGAGGCCCTTGTAGCCGAGCTTCTTCGCGTTGGCGGCGGCGCCGGCCCGGGTCTGGAAGCGGTAGTCCACGATGGACCTGGCCAGCGTGGGATGGGCGGCGAGCAGGCCCGGGTACATCCATGTCTCGGCGTCCCAGAAAATTTCGCCCGCGTAGTTGTCGCTGGTCAGTCCGGCCGGAGCGATGCTGTTGCGGCTGCCGGCCCGGGTACTGGAGAGCAGGCCGTACTGTGCCGCGCGCACCCACGCCTGCAGGTCCCGCCGGCCACGCCCGTGTACTTCGACGTCGCTGCGCCACAGCTTCTGCCAGGCGGCGGCGTGGTTCCGGTAGAGGGCGTCCCAGCCCCGGTTCGCGGCCCGCCGCGCGGCGTCGGTCGCGGCGGCGCGCGGGGTACGGGAGGTGAGCGCGGTGTCCACGCCGACGTACTTGGTCAGTTCGTAGGAACGCCCGGCCCGTACGGGGAACGTGACGCTCTGCTGGTTGCTCAGATTCTTCGCGTCCCCCGCCCGCCGCGTCGTCGCGTGCTGCGTGCGGATCTGCGGGCCGGGGCGCAGGGTCGAGGCGACCGCGCCGTCCGTCTCCGTGCCGTCCGTGCGGAAGGTCACGTCCATCGTCCGGCCGTCCGGACGTGCGCCGCCGCCGGTCTGCGTCATACGGCGCGCGCCACGCCCGTCGAGGCGGTCGGTGACGGTGGCCCGGCCGCCCCAGTGCGGGGTCATGCGCAGCCGTACGGCACCGGTGTGGGCGCTGGTGCGATCCGTGAGCACGTCGTACACGAGGTCGGTGGCGCGGCCGTCGGCGGCGGTCCACGTCAGAGATGTACGGACAATTCCGCAGCGGATGAACTGGGTTTGGCGGTAGTGGGAGATACGGCCGGCGGGGGTCGCCGAGCCGAAGGTCTGCGGGTGGTCGCCGACGGCGGTGACGTCGAGGCCCGTCCAGGTGGGCAGCGCGGCGATGGCCTGGCGGCCCTTCAGGTTCTCCGGGCCGCGTGCGTACAGGCCGGCCACGAAGGAGCCGTCGTAGCGCGGCGTCTTCAGCGGCCAGCCGGTCGTCTCGCCGGGAGCCGCGTATCCGGCGCCGTTGGGGGCTATGCGCTGGCCGAGGTAGCCGTTGCCGACGAAGGCGTGGTGGCCGTCATCGGGGTCGATGCGGGTGGCGGTGGGGGTCCAGCCGTCGCCGTCGTCCGCACCGGTCCCGTTGGTCGTGCCTGTGCTCTTGCCGTCGCTCTCGCCCCTGCTCTTGTTCTTGCTGAAACGTTCCAGGTCCTGCGGCGCGCAGGAGGCGGAAGCCGAAGCGGGAGCCGCGGCAGGGGCCGTAGCCGTAGCCGCTGAAGCGTGCCGTGCCGGTGTGGTCGCTGCGGCCGATGCCGGTGGCAGCGTCGTGACGAGGGTCCCCGCGAGGAGCGGGGCGATCAGTTTGGCCGAGTGAGTCATCGGTCTCCGTCGCAAGTGTCCTGCCGGCGCGATCGGGTGCCCAAGCACCACGAACCACACCGAGAACATCACCAACAAACGCCCCGAAAGCATCAGGACGCCCCACCCGCCACATGACGGAGTTCACAGGATCGCGCGCTGATTGGTCAATAGGCCCATCCATACGGCACACTTTTAGACTGACCAGTCAGATCAAAGGAGGGGCCGTGGACACCACCCGTCAGGGGGCGGCGGTCAACGCCAGGGGAATCGGAGTGAAGGGTCCACGGGGGTGGGCGTTCAGAGACGTCCACATCACCGCGGACGCGGGTTCGCTGATCGCCGTGGAAGGCCCGTCCGGCTCCGGCCGCACCTGCCTCCTGCTGGCGCTCACCGGCCGCATGAAGCTCGCCGAGGGCCACGCCACGGTCGCCGGGTTCCCCCTCCCCAAGCGCATGGGAACGGTGCGCAGCCTGACCGCCATCGCGCACGTCCCCGGCATCGCCGACCTGGAACCGGCCCTGACCGCCGGGGAACACCTGGAGGAACAGGCCCTGTTGGGCCGCCGGGTGGCCGGTTCGCTGGGCGCCCGGCTGCCGTGGGGCCGCCGCTACAAGGAGGCGACGCGGGCCCGCGTCGACGCCGCGCTGGCGGCCGTCGGCCTGGACTCCGCCACGCTGCCCAAGGGGCTGCGTACCGCGGTACGGGACCTGGAGCGGATCGAGGCGCTGCGGCTGGCGGTCGCGCTGGCCGTCATGCACGGCCCGCGGCTGGTGGCCATCGACGACGTCGACCTCAAGCTCTCCGCGGACGAGCGTTCGCAGGTCTGGCAGATGCTGCGGGACCTGGCGCTGAACGGCACGACGGTGGTGGCCGCGGCCAGCACTGCCCCGGACGACGCGCTCGTCGTCCGTACGGCGCCGGCGACCGCGCAGGCCGATGCCAAGACGTCCGCCGCACCCGCCCCCACCACTTCGACCACCGGCCCGTCCGGTACGACCGACATCCACGAGGAGGAAGCAGCCCATGCGCTCGCCGAAGCTCGCCGCGCTTGAGCTCAAGCGCTTCGGCAGGGGCAAGCTCCCCCGGCTGGGCCTCGTCGCCCTGATGCTGATCCCGCTGCTGTACGGCGCGCTGTACCTGTGCTCGTTCTGGGACCCGTACGCGAACCTGGACAAGATCCCGGTCGCGCTCGTCAACGACGACCAGGGCGCCACCGCCGGCGGCAAGAAGATCCAGGCGGGCGACGAGCTCGTCAAGAACGTCAAGGACAGCAAGACGTTCAACTGGGAGGAGGTCAGCGCCACCGACGCCGCGAAGGGTGTCGAGAACGGTACGTACTACCTCTCCCTGACCGTTCCGAAGGACTTCAGCGAGCGGATCGCCTCCAGCTCCGGTGACCACCCGGAGACGGGCGCGCTCCAGGTCCGCACGAACGACGCGAACAACTACATCGTCGGCTCGATCTCCAAGACGATCTTCTCGGAGATCCGCGCGAAGACCTCGGCGAAGTCGTCGCGGGAGTTCTTCGACAAGATCTTTGTGTCGTTCTCGGATCTGCACGACAAGACGCAGCAGGCCGCGGATGGCGCGGGCAAGATCGATAAGGGTCTGGGCGACGCCAAGGACGGCGCCGGCAAGCTGGCCGACGGCCTCGGCACGGCCAAGGACAAGAACGGCGAGCTAACGGACGGGCTGGGGAAGCTGGACAAGGGGTCCGGCGACCTGAGCAAGGGCGCGGGGACGCTGCGCGACAAGACGGGTGAGCTGAGCCAGGGCGCGGGTGCCGTGAACAAGGGCGCTGGTGACCTGAACAAGGGGGCCAAGGACCTGAACGCGGGTGTCGACACCGCCAGTTCCAAGGCGAAGCAGCTCAGCGACGGCGCCGGCCAGGTGGCCGCCGGCACCAAGCAGCTCGCCGACAAGGTCAACGGCATCGCCAAGAAGGACCTCCCCTTCCTGAAGGAACACAGCAAGGAGATCGCCGAGAAGGCCCGCATCGTCGCCGACCTGAGCAAGGCCCTGGACGACGACCTGGGCAAGCTCCCGGGGAACTCCGCCAAGGCCGCCGCCCAAGCGCGCAAGAACGCCGATGACGCGCAGGCCCTCTACCGGGAGAGCTGCGGCGGATCGTCAGCAGGCAAGGCGGACTGCGCCAAGCTGAAGGGAATCGCAGCAGGCAGCGCCGTTGCCGCTGATGCGGCGGAGCAGGTCAACGACGTGGTGGCCAGGACAGATCTTCAGCACCTGCGTGCCCAGCTCCGTGCACTGCATGAGGGTGCTGCCATGGTCGCCGACCGGGTCCCGGGTATCGCCAACAACGCGGACGCCGCGATCCGTCAGATCAACGAACTCAACGCCGGTGCACAGAAGGTTTCCCAGGGAGCCGGGCAGTTCGCCCAGGGCATCGGGGCACTCGCGAACGGCAGCGGCAAGCTCGTGGACGGCACGGGCAAGCTGGCCGACGGCACGGGCAAGCTGGCCGACGGCAGCGGCAAGCTGGCCAACGGTGCCGGTGACCTCGCCAACGGCGCCGGTCAGCTGCACGACAAGCTCGGTGACGCGGCGGCCGGCTCCGGAAAGATCGGTGATGGTCTCGGTCAGCTGGAAGACGGAGCGGTCAAGCTCAGCGGCGGCATCTACAAGCTCAAGGACGGCTCCAACCAGCTGGCCGGCAAGCTGAACAGTGGCGTTGCGCAGATCCCGGACTACGACAAGAAGGACCGCGACGCCCGTACCGAGGTCATGTCCAACCCGGTCGAGCTGGCCTCGAAGTCGATGCACAAGGCGCCGAACTACGGCACCGGTCTCGCCCCGTACTTCATTCCGCTGTCCCTGTGGGTCGGTGCGATGGTCGCGTACATGCTGCTCGCGCCGCTCGGCAAGCGTGCGCTTGCCGCGGGTGCGCCGGGCTGGCGGATCGCGCTGGGTTCCTGGCTGCCGGCCTTCGCCATCGGCGTCGTGCAGGTGCTGGCCCTGATGGCCGTACTGCACTGGGGGCTCGGCCTGGAGATGGAACGCGCGGGGGCCACCATCGGCTTCCTGCTGCTGGCGACGGCCGCGTTCACCGCGATCATCCAGTTCTTCGGTGCGCAGTTCGGCCCGGCGGGCCGCGTCCTGACGCTGGTCGTGCTGATGCTCCAGCTGACGTCGGCGGGCGGTACGTACCCGGTGCAGACCAGCCCCGGTTTCTTCGGCGCGATCCACCCGTTCCTGCCGATGAGCTACGTGGTGGACGGCCTGCGCCGGCTCATCACCGGCGGTGACCTCGGCATCGTCTGGCAGGGCTCCATCGTCCTGGCGGTGTTCACGGTCGGCGCGCTGGCGCTCACGTCGCTGACCGCGCGCGGCCGGCAGGTCGTACGGATGAAGGACCTGCACCCGGAACTGAGCCTGTGAGCGTGCGCACCGAGCACCCGCGCAGGCATGGGGGCGGCGCCATCAGCGGCGCCGCCCCCGGCCCCGGGCACGAAGCCGTCGTCCCGGCCCATGGGCACCGCCGCGGCGCCACCCGGCGCAAGCTGTTCGACGCCGCCGTCACGCTCATCGCCGAGCAGGGCTTCTCCGCCACCACGGTGGACGAGATCGCCGAGCGCGCCGGCGTCGCCAAGGGCACCGTCTACTACAACTTCACCAGCAAGAACGTCCTCTACGAGGAACTCCTGCGGGACGGCGTCGACCTGCTCGCCGCCTCCCTCCAGGAGGCCGCGGACCGGGCCGTGCGAGTGGACGGCGGCACCCGGGTCGACGCGCTGGACGCGATGATCCGGGCGGGTCTGGACTTCATCGCCGGCTCGCCCTCCCTGACCCAGCTGTACGTGGCCGAGCTGTGGCGTACGAACCGGGTCTGGCAGCCGACGCTCCAGTCCGTACGGGGCCGGGCGGTCGCCGTCGTCGAGTCCGTACTGCGGGACGCCGTCGCCGTCGGGGAACTGAGCGACGAACTCGACATCCCGCTGACGGCGTCCGCGCTTCTCGGCATGGTGCTGGTGGCGGCGTTGGACTGGCTGTCATTCCAGCCGCACCGTTCGGTGGAGGACGTGCACGCCTCCCTGTCCCGACTGCTCCAGGGCCGGGTCAGCGCCGTCCGGCCGGACTAGCGAATTCGCCCTATACGCAGCTCAGAGCCCCGTTCCCGTATCCACCGGATGCGGGGGCGGGGCTCTCGCGCGAGACTGGCGGGGCGGGCGGCCGACCGGTGCGGGGCCGAGCCGGACGAGCGGCAGGCGTGCCGGGCCACGTCGCGGCGGATGATGTCGTACGTGGCGGTGTCCGATGCCATAGGCAGTGGCCGATGCCGTACGCGGCGGCCGTTCCCGTACGCGGCGGCAAGCGGCCGTCGGGACACCAGCGAGCGGGGGGGCGATGCGGAGTGCGGACGTATGGCCGGAGAGCCACGGCTGCCATGGGTGATGAGCGATCCGCTGACCAACCGCGGGACCGCCTTCACCACCGCCGAACGCGACCGCCTCGGCCTCGTGGGCCGGCTCCCCGACGCGGTGCTCACCCTGGACCAGCAGGTGCGACGCGCGTACGAGCAGTTGCGGCGCCAGCCCGACGACCTGGCCAAGTACATCGATCTGGAGCAGCTGCACGACCGTAACGAGGTCCTGTATTACCGGTTGCTCACCGACCACCTGGCCGAGCTGCTGCCCATCGTCTACGACCCGACGGTGGGCCAGGCGATCAAGACGTACAGCCACGAGTACCGGCGCCCGCGCGGCGTCTTCCTCTCCATCGACCGGCCACAGGATCTGCGCCGCTCGTTCGAGGAGCTGGAACTCCGGCCGGACGAGGTGGACCTGGTGGTCGTCACGGACGCCGAGCAGATCCTCGGCATCGGCGACTGGGGCGTGCACGGCATCCAGATCGCCGTGGGCAAACTCGCGGTGTACACGGCCGCCGCGGGCATCGATCCCGCGCGCTGCCTGCCGGTGGTCCTCGACGTAGGCACCGACAACGAGACGCTGCTCAACGACCCGCTGTATCTGGGCGTACGGCACAGCCGGGCGCGCGGCGAACGGTACGACGCGTTCGTCGCCGCCTACCTGGACACGGTGGCGACTCTCTATCCCGACGCGCTGCTGCATTTCGAGGACTTCGGCGCGGGTAATGCGCGGCGTTTTCTGGAGCGGTACGGCGAGCGCTACCGGATGTTCAACGACGACATGCAGGGCACCGGGGCCATCGCGCTCGCGGCCGTCCGGTCGGCGCTGGCCGTCACCGGGGTGCCGTTCCGCGAGCAGCGCGTCGTGGTGTTCGGGGCCGGTACGGCCGGCGTGGGCATCGCCGACCAGCTGCGCGAGGCGATGGTCCGTGACGGCCTGGACGGCGACGAGGCCACCCGCCGCGTCTGGCTCGTCGACCGGCCGGGGCTGCTGCTGGACGACATGGACGATCTGCGCGACTACCAGCGCGGTTACGCGCGGCCCAAGGGGGAGGTCGAGGGGTGGGCGGTTGGTGAGGAGGGCGATCACGGGGGTGGGGACGCGGGCCGCGAAGGGGGTCGTGAAGCGGATGGGGAGGTGGGCTGTGACGCGGACGGTGAGTCGGGCCGTGACGCGGACGGTGACTCGGGGCCCGGCTCGGGGCAGGGGCGGGGACGGGATGAGGGCATCGGCCTGCTGACGACCGTACGGAACGTGCGCCCCACCGTCCTCATCGGCACCTCGACCGTACGCGGCGCCTTCACCCGGCAGGTCGTACAGGAAATGGCGAAGCACGTCGAGCGGCCCATCGTCTTCCCGCTCTCCAACCCGACCGAGAAGATCGAGGCGATGCCCGCCGACCTGCTGCGCTGGACCGACGGCGCAGCGCTGACCACGGCGGGCATCCCGGTGGACCCCGTGGAGATCGACGGTGTCCGGCACGTCATCGGCCAGGCCAACAACGCCCTCGTCTACCCGGGGCTGGGGCTGGGCGTGGTGGTGTCGCGTGCGGAGCGGCTGACACCGGGAATGCTGCTGGCCGCCGCCGAAGCGGTCGCGGGGCAGGTGGAAGGCGGCGGGCCCGGAGCGCCGCTGCTGCCGCAGGTGGAGAATCTGCGCGCATCTTCGGCGGCCGTCGCGGTGGCGGTGGTACGGGCGGCCGTCGCGGAGGGCGTCGCACGCGTCGCTCCGGACGATGTCGTACAGGCGGTGCAGGACGCGATGTGGCAACCGGTGTACAGGGAAAGCTCGCGGGAATCCGGGTGACGGGGCTATCCGAGGGCGGCGGATCTATCCGGGGGCGGTCTCGGGAGTTCGGTTGACGAACCCATAGGCGAATAGGTCTAATGATGACGCGTGTGCACGTGACGTCGGCCAAAGAGCAGTGGGTCGGCCGGCAGTCGGGTGACACACCTTTTCTCTTCAGGGATCACGCCATGAGTTCATACTCCACAGGACGAGCCTGACATCAGCAGCGGGCCGCGCGTGCCGACCATGTCCGTACGCCGTTCCTCGTCTCGTCTCGTGCCGATCCTCCGCCGTCATCAGTGATCGGTGGTCGTTGATCGGTGTCGATGATCGACGGACGATGGCCGTTGCTGATCGCCCGTAACGGGTGACCGACGCCCTCTCCGGATTCTCCGAGCGAGGTCCGCGTGCGCCGGCGGCACTGCCGCGCCGCTTTCTCCCCTCTTTCACCTTTACCGCGGTCATGGCGGCTGTGATGCGTCGCGTTCGAGAAGTGCGTGCGACGCGCGTTCAGGGAATGTGCGCGCGAGCCTTTTCAACGCGCCGCTCTACAGACCGCCCACGCGGAAGACGCTTCACGGAGAGCGACATCACCATGCCCAATTCCTCCCACCACGCACCTTCGAACCCCGCATCTTCGCACCGCACACCCTCCAACCACACGTCCTTCAATCAGATGGTCATCGACGAGTTCCGGGCCAACGGCGGGAAAGTCGGCGGCCCGTTCGAGGGCGGCGACCTCCTGCTGCTGACCACCAAAGGCGCGAAGTCGGGGAAGCCGTACACCGTGCCTCTCGGATACGTCCGTGACGGCGGCCTACTGCTGGTCGTCGGTTCCAATCTCGGCGCGCCTCACCATCCCGACTGGTACCACAATCTGCTCGCGCACCCGCAGGTGCAGGTGGAGGTGGGTACCGAGACGTACGAGGCGATCGCGGTGCCGGCCGAGGGCGAGCGGCGGGACCGGCTGTTCGCGCAGGTGGTGCGCGGTGCGCCCGGGTACGCCGACTATCAGGCCAAGACCGCCCGGACGCTGCCGGTCGTGGTCCTGGAGCCTGCCGAGCCCGAGTACGAAGAGGCGGACGGCGCGGTCCTGAGTGAGGTCACCTCGCTCGCCGACAAGCTCGTGCAAGTCCACACCTGGCTGCGCGCGCAGTTGCGGCACGTACGTGCCGAGGCGGAGGCCCATCTCTTGGCGCGGGCGGCTCACCAGGGGCCGGGGGAACCGCCCGCGCCGGGGCTCGGATTGCGGATCCGGCAGCACTGCCTGGCCTTCTGCCAGAGCCTGGAGTTCCACCACACCGGCGAGGACGCGCACGTGTTCCCCGCCATCGGCCACTACCACCCCGAACTGCGTCCCGCTCTCGACCGGCTACAAGAGGAGCACCGGACGATCACCCGCATCCAGAACGATCTGCTCGCCCTCCTGGCGGACATCGGCACTGCCGACCCGGAACGTTTCCGCACCGAACTGGAGCGGATGTCGGAGGAATTGCTGGCCCATCTCGCCTATGAGGAGGAGCAGGTGATCCCGGCCCTGGCGGGGGTGCCTTGGCCGCCGGTGCGGGAGACGGCGCCGGGACAGTAGGGGCGCTGGACCGGCTGTACCGGGGCGGTCGGGAACGGTCCGGGGCGGTCCGGAGCCGTCAGGAATGGCCCGGGACGGTCGGGCGCGGCGAGCCGGGACAGCCTGCGGCAGTCGGTCGGATCGTGCCGGTTCCCGCCGGCCCGGTCCGGTCCGGCCCTCTGCCCACCCCCTGATCACATCCCCGGCACCAGCTGAAGGAGCAGATCGATGAGCTTGATGCCGAGGAACGGGGCGACGAGCCCGCCCAGCCCGTACAGTCCGAGGTTCCGGCGGAGCATCGCGTGCGCGGAGGCCGGCTGGTAGCGGACGCCGCGCAGGGCCAGCGGGATCAGCGCCACGATGATCAGCGCGTTGAAGATGATGGCCGACGCGATGGCCGAGGTGGGGCTGTGCAGGCCCATGATGTTGAGCGCACCGAGCCCCGGGTAGGCCGCGCTGAACATGGCGGGCACGATCGCGAAGTACTTCGCCACATCGTTGCAGATCGAGAATGTCGTCAACGCACCGCGTGTGATCAGCAGCTGTTTGCCGACGGCGACGATCTCGATGAGTTTGGTCGGATTGGAGTCCAGGTCCACCATGTTCCCGGCCTCTTTCGCCGCCGAGGTGCCGGTGTTCATGACCACGCCCACGTCCGCCTGGGCGAGCGCGGGCGCGTCGTTGGTTCCGTCGCCCGTCATCGCGACGAGGTTGCCGCCCTCCTGTTCCTGCCGGATGCGCGCCAGTTTCTGCTCGGGTGTGGCCTCCGCGATGTAGTCGTCCACACCGGCCTCCGCCGCGATGGACCGGGCGGTCAGCGGGTTGTCGCCGGTTACCATCACCGTCTTGACTCCCATGGCCCGCAGTTCGGCGAAGCGGCGCGCGATACCGTCCTTGACCACGTCCTTGAGGTGAACGGCGCCGAGCACCCTCGCGCCGTGCCGGTCGGCGACCGCCACCAGCAGGGGCGTACCGCCGCCCGCCGCGATGGAGTCGACGATCCAGTTCGCTTCCGGCGGCACCTTCCCGCCCAGCCGCGTCACCCAGTCCCGTACCGCTGTGGCAGCGCCCTTGCGTACCAGGCAGCCGCCCGACCAGGCCAGATCGACGCCGCTCATCCGCGTCTGCGCACTGAACGCCACCCAGCGCGCGGCCCCCATCTCCCCCTCCGTACGGACCCGGACGCCGTACTTCTCCTGCGCCAGCGCCACGATGGACCGGCCCTCCGGTGTCCCGTCGGCGAGCGAGGAGAGCTGCGCGGCGTCGGCGAGCTGGGCGTGCGGGATGCCGTCCAACGGTACGAACGTGTCGGCGCGGCGGTTGCCGTACGTGATCGTGCCGGTCTTGTCGAGCAGCAGCGTGTTCACGTCCCCGGCCGCCTCGACGGCCCGGCCGGAGAGTGCCAGGACGTTGCGCTGGACGAGCCGGTCCATTCCGGCGATGCCGATGGCCGACAGCAGCGCGCCGATGGTCGTCGGGATCAGGGTGACGAGCAGCGCGACCAGTACGGTCAGCGGCTGGGCGGCGCCCGCGTAATCGGCCATCGGCTGGAGCGAGACCACGGCCAGCAGGAAGATGACGGTGAGCGCGGCGAGCAGGATGTTCAGTGCCAGCTCGTTCGGGGTCTTCTGCCGGGACGTTCCTTCGACGAGCGCGATCATGCGGTCGAGGAAGGTGTGGCCGGGGCGGGAGGTGATGCGGACGACGATACGGTCGGACAGCACCGTCGTCCCGCCCGTCACCCCGGAACGATCGCCGCCCGACTCACGGATGACCGGAGCCGATTCGCCGGTGATCGCCGACTCGTCGACGGACGCGGCGCCCGCCACCACTTCGCCGTCGCCGGGCACGGTCTCGCCCGCGTCGACGACCACGATGTCGTACGGCCGGAGGTCGGCGCCCGGTACCGTCTCCTCCTCGTACTCCCGCTCCGCCATTCCCACCCGCCAGCTGCGCAGCCGGCGCGCGACGGTGTCGCTGCGCGTCCGGCGCAACGTTTCGGCCTGCGCCTTGCCACGCCCCTCCGCGACCGCTTCGGCCAGGTTCGCGAAGATGACGGTGAGCCAGAGCCAGCCGCTGATGGTCCAGGCGAAGACGCTCGGGTCGAGGACGGCCGAGAGCGTGGTGAGCAGCGCGCCGGCCGCCACGACGAACAGCACCGGGTTACGGACGAGCGTCCTCGGGTGCAGTTTGCGCAGCGCGTCCGGGAGGGAGGCGAGGAGTTGCGCAGGAGCGAGTACGCCAGGGGTGGGGAGCTTGTGCCGGTGGCGGCGCGTTGAGGTGTTTTCTGTGAGTGCCGCGTGTTCTTCCGGGTGTGCGGCTTCGGCGTAGTGGCCGCCTGTGCTGGTGGGGCCGGGGATCGAGCTGGTGGACGAGCCGGAGCCGGTGGCCGGATCGAGGCCGATGGCCCGGTTGAGGCCGGGAGTCGGGCCGAGGCCGGTGACCGGGCCGGATCCGATGCCCGTGGCGGGCGGGGTTTTCTGCTGTTGGTCCGAAGCCGGAGGCTGCATCGAGGAAGCTTTCGGGGCGGCGGGGAGACGGTGGCGGTAAGGGGGCGGGGCCTGTCGTACGGATGGATTCACTCAACCGTGCGTACGCACCGCGCCGAGCACCCCTGACGCCACTCTGTCGCCCAACCCGCCCTGGCTTACGCTCCCTTTACGCCGACCGCTTTCCTCGCCCGTACGGGCGTAGGGGCATACGGGCCTTTGCCCGCGCCCCACGCCGTCGGCCCACGCCCCACACCACCAGGACCACCAGCACACATCCCGCGAGTTGGCTCACCGTGGGCCGTTCCCCGACCGCCACCCCAAGCGCGAGCGCCATCACCGGTTGCAGGAGGAGCAGCGCCGCACCGACGCTGGGCGCCAGGCGCGGGAGCGCCGGCGTCATCACCAGCCAGGCCAACACCTGTCCGATGAGGGCCAGTGCGGTCAGCCAGCCCCAGGCGTGTACGTCGAGGGAGATGTCGACGCCGGTCCATGCCCCGCCGATCAGCGCGGCGGCGATCGCGGCAGCCGCGGTGGACGTGCAGACCGGGCCGGCCGTATGGCCCTGCCCGCCACCGAGCCGCATCAGGAAGAGGTACCCCGCGTACCCGAAACCGGCGATCAGACCGAACGCCGCGCCGGCTCCGGGGTTGCCGCCCTCCGCCGGAGCGCCGACGGCCCCACTGGCCAAGGCGACTCCGAGCAGCATGACGGGCACCGCCACAACGAATCGCCGCGGTACGGGAGTACGGGTGAACGCACGCGCCAGCAGCGGGAAGATCACCACCTGGATGTTGATGACCACGGTCGCGATGGACGCGCCCACGTTGTGGATCGCCGCTGCCCAGAAGACGTAATCGAGGCCGAGTGACAGTCCCGCGGCCAGGTCGAGACGCCGCAGCCGCCACGATCGCGGTCCGGCCGTCCGCCGCTCCGCGAGCGCCAAGGGCACCAGTACGAGGAGCGCGATGGCGCAGCGGAAGAACGCGGCCGTGCCCGCACTCGTACCGGACAGTTTGACGAACACGGCGGAGGCGGAGATGCAGAGGCTGCCGCCGAGCACCATCAGGACGGGCTTTCCGCGGGCGCCGAGGCGGGGCGGAAGCGGGCCGGGACCGGACGAAGGGGGGTCGGCGCGCGCACGGCCACGGCACAGCTCGTCACTGAGCCCACCGCCGCCCGACCCCTGCCGTACCGCGCCGCGCCTCGCTTTCCGGTCTTCGGCTTGCCCGTCCCCGGCTTTCCCGGCTCCGGCTTCCCCGCCGCTGGCTTTCCCGGCTCCAACTCCCCCGCACCGGGCTTCCTCGTCCCGTCGAACCGTCATCCCTCCACCTTGGCGACCACCACCCCTGAACAAAAGCGACGATCTGTCATCACAACTCCGTACCTCTGCTTACGCGTCGCTACCCTGAATCGATGATCAACTTGGAGCGGTTGCGCGCGCTGGCCGCGGTGGACACCCACGGTTCCATCGCCCGTGCGGCACAGGCCCTGCACATCACTCCGTCCGGCATGAGTCAGCAGCTGAGCAAGCTGGAACGGGAGTGCGGGCACAGCCTCTTGGAGCCGGAGGGGCGCAGCGTACGGCTGACACACGCCGGCCGTGTGCTCGCGGACCACGCAGCCGCCGTCATGTCCCAGCTGGCCGCGGCCGAGGACGACCTCGCCGCGTTGAACGACGAAGTCCTGGGCCCGCTCCGGGTAGGCGCCGTCGGCAGCGCCATCCGGACCCTGCTGCCCACCACATTGGCCACACTGACCACCCGCCACCCCCGTCTCATCCCGACGGTGCGCGACGGTGAGGTGGCCGACCTGCTTCCCGCCCTGCTGCGCGGCGATCTCGATCTGCTTCTCATAGAGAACTGGTCAAACCGGCCGCGCCACATACCGGAGGGCGTGACCGTACGCACGCTCCTCACGGAAGAGGCACGGGTGGCGCTGCACGAAGGGCATCCGCTCGCCGACCGGCCCGTCCTCCGCCTCGCCGAACTCGACGACGTCCCGTGGGCGGCCTGCCCACCGGGGGCCGAGCCGCGCGAAGCGCTCGTACAGGCCCTGCGCACCTGCGGTGTCGAGCCGGACCTCCGCTACAGCATCAGCGACCACGCCACGCAGCTCACCCTGGTGGCCGCCGGTCTGACCGCCGCGCTCATCCCGGCCACGGCCCACCGCCAGGCCCCGCCCGGCGTCCGCTTCCTGTCGATCGATCCGCCCCTGAGCCGTGACGTTCAGGCAGCGTGGCGTCCCCGTGCGGAGACCCCGCCCGTACGCGCCTGTCTCGACGCCCTCGCGCAGACACCCGCCCGGCCCGGGCCCGGGGACCTCCCCGCCGAATCCGCACAGCCCACGCTCCCTACGCTTCCGGCGCCTCCGACGTAGGAGCCTTGGCCGCATCCCCCACACAGCCCAAAAATCGCTGCCGCAGAGAACCGAACGCACGGATGCGACGTGGGTTAAGTTGACCAGCACTGACGCAAACGCTGACAGGGACACCGGCAGAACCACCGTCGAAGGAGGGGCAATTCATGGCAGATTCCGACATCCCGGGCCATGTTTCCGGCCAGTCATCCACACCTCCCCCTCCTCCGCCGCCACCTCCGCCCCCGCCGCACGCCGACCCGGTGAACGGCGGGCCGCGGCCGGTTCCGTCCACGCCGGAGGAGGCGCTGGAGATCGGCCGGCAGCACTTCCCCGATGTCGGTTCACCCGGCGGCCCATCCGGTCTGTTCGTCCACGAATTCGACGTCGGCTACCTCGTCCGCGCGAGCTGGCCGGCCCCGACGGACCCACAGGCGCCACCGGCCAACCCGGGCGGCAGCAACGTGGCCATCTCCAAGATCAACGGAGAGGTGACCTATCTGCCGAACCATCCCCCGGAGGAGGCGGTGAAGATCTATCACCGCTGGTACCGGCCCAGCCCGTCCTGAGGCGTGCGTCGGGGAAGTCGAGCGGACGCCCGTCCAGGGGCGTGCGTCGAGGGGTACGCGCCCGGTGACCGTACCCGCAGTGCCGTACGTCCGGGAACGCGGCGTCGCACCGATGTCCGGCCTCGTCCCGGGGGTTGGCAACATCTAGACTTTGGCATGAACATCTCTTTGGGTAGCAGCTGATAACGGTACGGACAACACGGGGGCGTTGTGGGAGCAGGTGGTTTCCAGACCGAGGTGGAGTCCCTGAAGACGGAGGGCACCAACTTCGTCAAGCTGGGCGAGGACTTCCAGAGCTCGGTCAAACGGCTGATGGACGGGCTGAGCGCGCTGGGCGCGGGCCCGCCGGGGACACCGCCTGCGGGCGGCGGCCAGAAGGAGCCGGAGAAGTCGTTCGGTGAGCAGTTCATGAGCGGCCTGACGTCGTTCGCCAGCAAGGCGGACATGCCGCCGTGGGGCGACGACGAGATCGGCGAGAAGTTCGGTGTCGTCTACGAGGGCGTACGCGACGGCATGTACGAGTCGATGGGCCATCTGTCGTCGAAGCTCCAGGAGATCGGCAAGGCGCTGAGCTCCATGGCCAAGAACTACGCGGAGGGCGAGGACTTCAGCGACTCGCTGATCAAGCAGCACGTACCGAACGAGCAGGGCTGGTCGGATCCGCTGGCCTCGTCCAAGTCCGTGTCACGGCTGGACGGGCCGAAGCCGCACTGAGGGTCGTGGGTCGGTGGGTTCGCGGGCCGGTGGGCCTGTGGGCTCGTGGGCCGGTGGGCCTGTGGGCTCGTGGGACCGCAGGTCTCTCGGGTTCGCGGCCGTCTGCCGCTCGGTTCGCTGGTTGCTCGGTCCGATAGATGCTCGGTCCGCTGGCCGGTCGGGCTTCGGTCCCTCTTCGGTCACCGGGGCGTCGGGCACAGACAAAAGCCGGCCACTCGGGGCGGCAGCCGTTCTGGGCGTCGAATGCTTCGGGCGTCCGCCGCTCAGGACACCGGTCGTACGGGCTGAGCCGCCCCAGCCGGGCTTACGGGTGGCCCGTACCGGACGTACGGAACACCGTCGGCACCACCGACACCGCCCTCACCACTGGCACCACCACCAGCAAGGCCCCGACCACTCACCTCACCGTCACCCACCTCGTCGTCACCCGCCTCACCACCGCCAACACCAACACCAACACCGACACATCGCGCCTCCGCCGGTTCCCGGCGGGCCGTAAACGCACTTTCACGGGGGAGCACCGCCTTGTCTCTCATGCTGCCGGACCCGCTGGAATGGGTCCTGGACATGCTCGGCTTCAACTGGCCGCATGCC